>DAOUCO010000001.1:0-7064 GCA_034432135.1 Dehalococcoidales bacterium
GGAGCACGCAGGTTTTCCGCCGCCCCCTGGCGTAATCATAACCTGCCCGGGCAGCGGCGATATTATCCTTGACTATTTTTTCGCCGTGGCGGGCGTACTCTTTTTCCAGTATGGGAGGCAATAAGGTAAAGTCACAGGCGAACAGGCCCGCCGCCGCGCCGGCCGCCACGGTATTAACCATGAGTTTATTGTTGGCAGTCTGCATCGCCAGTCGATGGAAAGGGACATTGAAAAATACGTCGCCTTGAGGTTTAGCTCCGGTTTGCTCTTCGTCGTAGATAATAATGCCGTCCGATTTAAGCTCGTGTTCGTGCAGGTCTATCGTTTCTTTATTCAGAGCAATTAACACATCAAGCTCCGGAGATAGAGCCAATACTTCTTCCGAAGCCGCCCTGATGCGGAAAAAATTATGTCCCCCTCTTACGCGGCTTTCATAATCCTGATCGGCGAATATGTTCAAACCTCCCGCGGCTAACAACCGGGCAAGTATCGCACCTACGGACTGGACGCCCTGACCTGCTTCCCCTCCCACCATGATATTGAATTCGTTAATCATCTACCGCCTCCATTATTAACTTGGTAACGACGCTATTATAATCTAATATAAGGTCGGGGGGTTAAATATTGATGTAATTTTTATCACATTTAAGAGAATGAGGAAAATGTTATTCAAAAAAGTATATTTTGACAGACCGTATGGTATAATGAATAACGGTGATGAAGCTCACCTGGGGATAAACACCCCGAAAAGCCCTCAGTGGATGATAGCCTCTACTGATATCGGTGGAGGCTTATTTATTTTATAGTTGGACAAGATAAAACTGGTATCTGCAATGTTTAAAGATAAAGATATTAAATTAGGAGATTCCTTTAAGAAAAAAGTCATCGGGTATATTGAAAGATGCCATCTGGAAGACGGCGGCTACTTTTTTGCCCGCGTCCTTCCCTCCAGTGGACTGGACACTTACTTTGCGGTTAATAGTCTTCGTATTCTCGGAGTAAAACCGGGCAATCCGGAGTCGATTATTAATTTCTTTCTAGATGAATTTAAAGCAGGCGTAATCGTTGGTATGGCTAATATTTTTATCATTATTGAAACCTTGAGTTCGCTTGGCAGGCTCAATGATGACGTGAAAAATTATGCTCAAAAGCAGATATTGCTTCTCCAGAATGAAGATGGAAGCTTTGGAACGATGGAAAATTTAGATATCGAGGTTACCTCTGAATTGCAAGATACTTACCGAGCTATCAAAGTTATGGAAGCCATTGGTGCTGATATCGATAAAAACAGAATCACCGATTTTATTCTTAATGAGCTAAATCCTGATGGTGGGTATGGCAGAAAAGGGCATTCAACTCTGTCCTCGACCTACTATGCGACAAAGATTCATAAAATGCTAGGTAATGACCCAAAGACGCTTACGGTCACCTGTGACTATCTCCGGAAAAGGGAACAAAACTGGGAAGTGCAGTTTATTGAAGATATATATTGGTTGGTACTAGGCTTGGCTAATCTCGGTGAAAAAATTAACGTGCCAGAAAGGATTATAAATTTTGTGATGGAGTGTCAGAGAACAGGCGGGGGCTTTTCGCGGTCTACGGTTATAGGTATTCCTACGCTGGAATATACCTATTATGCGCTTTCCATCTTAAATGAGGTGGGTTTGTTGTAATTTCAAAATCAGGGTAATAGCCCTGAAATAATCAAACTGTTATAATATCCAAGGGAGTCCTGTACCGGGATAGAAAGTGAACAGAAAAATGGAAGAAAAAGATGTAAAGCATATTCAGGAGGTCGCCGCTAAAGTTAAAGAAAATGTAGAGCGTGTTATCGTGGGCAAAGGGGAGGTAGTGGAGCTAACGATTGTCGCCCTGCTATGCGAGGGGCATATCCTTCTCGAAGACGTGCCGGGTCTGGGAAAGACCGTCCTAGCCAAGTCTCTGGCTAAATCACTGGGATGCTCCTTCCGCCGTATACAATGCACACCGGACCTGCTGCCATCGGATATTACCGGCACGTATGTTTTCAATCAGAAAACGGCAAACTTCGAGTACCGCCCCGGTCCCGTTATGTCGCAGGTGGTACTGGCGGACGAAATCAACCGCGCCACTCCCCGAACGCAGTCGGCTTTACTCGAGGCGATGCAGGAGCGCCAAGTTACTACCGAGGGAGACACCCGTCCTTTACCCCGTCCTTTCCTGGTTATGGCTACGCAAAACCCGATAGAGCTGGAGGGCACTTTCCCTCTGCCCGAAGCCCAGCTCGACCGCTTTCTGATGAAAATACAAATCGGCTATCCTTCACTTGAGGACGACCGCCTGATTCTATCGCGTTTCCGCAGTGAAGACCCGCTGGTAACGCTAACATCGGTGGTATCGGCTGAAGAGCTGGTTAAAATGCAGCGGGAATGCCGCGAGGTGCATGTAGCTGCCGATGTTGAGGACTATATCATACGACTGGTGCACGCGACCCGCGAGAATTCTGCCATAGAACTCGGAGCCAGTCCCCGAGCGATGCTAGCGCTTTACAACGCTTCCCAGGCCTTGGCTGCCATCCATGGCCGGGCTTTTGTTACCCCCGATGATATCAAGCAAATAATGACCCCCGTATTGATTCACCGTATCATACCCAAGTCGGAGAGCCGTCTGCGCGGCCGGAAAGCGGAGCAGACGCTCAAGGAAATTAAAGACTCTGTTTTTGTGCCGGTGGAAGATGAAAGCGTGGCTGGGGAGAAATAGATTATGCGGGGCGATTACTGGATTATCATCGCCATAATTATCCTAATTATCAGCCTAGCGCTGCATCAGGTGCCGCTGGCGTTGCTTTCTTTTCTTTTTATCCTGACAGGCGGCGTGTCCCGACTCTGGAACAAGTATTGTCTGCATCGCATTGAATACAAACGCTGCTTAAGCCACAACCAGGTTTTTTTCGGCGAAGAAATAATCTTCGAGATAGAGGTCGCCAACCGCAAGCCGCTCCCCCTTCCCTGGATCAAGATAGAAGACGAATTACCGGAGAGGTTGGTCCTGCTTAAGGGGAAGACTCAACCCGCCGGTGAGGACCGCGTAACCCTCACCAACATTTTTCCCATCGGCATGTACCACAGAGTCAAGAGGCGCTTTCCGATAAAATGCCCGCACCGCGGCGCATTTATGTTCGGTCCCACCCGCATCCAGTCCGGCGACCTATTCGGGTTCTTCCGCAAGTATATAGATATAAATAAACTGGACTATCTTTTTGTTTATCCCCGCCTGGTGCCGCTGGAAAGGCTTGGCATACCTTCACAGCAACTTTTCGGCGACATACGTTTGAAACACCACCTTTTTCAGGACCCGGTACTTACGGCGGGAGTAAGGGAATATCACCCCGGTGACAGCCTGAAACGCATACACTGGAAAAGCACTGCCCGCCTCGGCAGATTGCAGACGAAAATCTTTGAACCCACCACTACAATTGATATAAGTATTTTTCTGGACATACGCACTCTCAAAGCGCCGTTGTGGGGCAGCAGTTACCAGCTACAGGAGCTCGGCATAATTACTGCCGCTTCAATTTCACAGCATGCCCTGAACGCCGGCTTTAGAGTGGGGATATACATCAACCAAGTAACGCGCTTCTCGAGGGGCATGGCTTCAGTGCCGCACAGCCGGCACCCGGACCAGCTTTTAAAGATACTGGAAGTGCTGGCGCAGGTGCATCAGACGGAGACCATGCCTATCGTCACGCATATAAGGGAACAGGTAAGCAGTCTGCCCTGGGGAAGCACGATACTGGTGGTATCGGCACAGCCCGACGATAAGCTGATGGCGGCATTGCTGGATTTGAAGAGGGTTGGGAGGAGCGTCGCTTTGGTTATTGTGGGGGGCGAGATGCCGGAAGTAAATGCGGCGTATTTCCCGGTTTACCGCGTCAGCGATAAGGATGCCTGGGAAGTTGTTAAAGAGATAGGAATACAAGAGGTGCCGGCTAAATGATAACGCTGGCTAGAATCAGAAGTTTTGACTGGTTAGCAGTGGTTTTTTATCCACTGTCGGTCACTCTCATGGAAGTGTTCTGGATTTCTCCCTGGCTGAGCTGGATAGGGGGGCTATCGTTTTTTACCGAAACCAGGCCAGTGCTACATCTGGCTTCCGTAATAATCGTTATCATCATCTCACTGGTCGTTACCAGGATTATTATCCGGCAGAAAATGCCCATGCATGTCATACAAATCATCATTATCGGCAGTGGCTTCCTGACCATGCTGTTCGTGCTGGGAATTGAGTATGCCGATGGATATACTTTTTTGAGCGGGCAGTGGTTCATTCATACTTTTGAGGTACTAGGCAATACCTTCAGCCATCCCGGGATGGTGGTCGTGGCAATACCGGCGGTTATCTACCTCTGGTGGCGGGGCATCACACTAGGGCAATCGACTCCCTACTTCAAGGATGTCTACCGCTCTTTCCTACTCGGGATGATAGCGCTGGTAGTCCTGGTTATCATCTGGCAAATAAGCCAGACGGCGTTTAAAATTACGGGCTTCGGATCGGAAATCGGTATCAATGTCATCGGTTTTTTCTTCTTCGGACTGCTGGCGATTGCCATTAGCCATCTCTATCATATGCGCAGTACGATGCCGAAGGAAGAAGCCGGGCTAACGTCAGTATGGCGCTGGGTGCCGGTAATGCTGGGCGTTATCGGCGGCATGATAGTCATCAGTTTTTTAATTGCTTCTTCGATATCGCCGGATTTTATAGATACTCTGGCAAATGCCGGAAAAACCCTCCTGGAATGGGTGGGTAAGATTATAGGATATATCGCCATCCCAATAGTTTACATCGCGCAGGGCATTGTATGGGTTTTCGCATGGTTTATAAGGCTATTAACAGGAGGAGGACAGCAGGAGCAGAATGAGTTGGGCGAAATGCTTCCGCCGGAATTGCAGAATCAAGAACCCACGGAGCTGCCGCCGATTGTGGGAGAAATAATCAAATGGTTAGTATTAGCAATAATCATCGGTCTGGTAATATTTTTCCTGGCGAAAGCAATATCACGCTACCGCGCCCGCCGCGCCGAGGCGGAAATCGATGAAGTGCGCGAATCGCTGGGAGGCTGGCGCAATTTAAGAGAAGATTTATCCCTATTTTTTAGGTCGCTGGGGAACAGGTTTAGAAGGAAGCCTGTTGTCCCGGAGCATGTTTTCGATGAAGATGCCGCGGGGCCGTTTGATATGAGGGAAATTTTCCGCCGTTTACAATGGGAATCGGCTCGCTCCGGAATACCGCGCCGCCGCCATGAGACTGCTACCGAATATGCCAAGCACATCGAGCATATGGTGCCGGAAAGCCGCCTGACGTTGGATGACCTGACGCAGATGTATGAGAGCGTACGTTACGGCGATGAAACAGCCCCGGCGGATAAGCTTGACTGTGCCAATAACCTCTGGCAGACTCTAAAAGAAGTGATAAGGAAACTCCGCTGGGAGTAATTTTTAATCTTATACCATTTCTTCAGTAAAAGCGGTTACGTCGTCTATTTTATCGGCATTACAGAAGAGCATCACCAGCCTATCAACCCCTAAAGCTATTCCCCCGCACTCCGGGAGGTTCTCGATTGCTTTAAGGAATTTCTCCGGCATGGGCATCTGCCGTCCACGCTCTCGTTTGATTTGCTCTATAGCTTGTCGAAAGCGCTGCGCCTGTTCTTCGGCATCGGTCAGTTCGCTATAAGCGTTAGCCAGTTCCAGACCGCCAATAAACACTTCTGCGCGTTCCGCAATAAGTGGATTATCCGGTTTAAGCTTTGCTAATGAAGCCTGCGCCGCGGGGTAATCTAACAATACGGTGGGTCGGGTTTTAGAAAAGGATGGTAGCACCTTTTCTATAAAGTCCATATCGAACTTTTCCGGGTCATGCTCTAGAATTGGGTCCCAGCCGGCGGCTTTGATATAGGCGTCTCTAACGGTGACGCTCGGCCAGGGAAGGCTGATATCTATTTCCTGTCCTCTATACTCGATTTTTTTTTTCATGCCCAGCTTTTTGGCTATCGTTAATACCAGGTTTTCCGTATCCTGAACGATTTTCAGGTAGTCGGCGTTTTTGCGGTACCATTCCAGCATGATGAATTCCGGATTGTGCCATCGTCCCCTTTCCCCCTTGCGGAAGCAGTGACTGAACTGGAATATCTTATCGTAGCCGGCGGCGAGCAAACGCTTCATGTGGAGCTCGGGAGAAGCGGCAAGGAACCAGTCCTCGCTATAAAAGGGGATGATAAATGTTTCTGGTGCAATTGCTGGAGCCCGGACAGGCGTTTCAACTTCGAGGAAGCCTTGTTCTATGAAAAAATCGCGGATGGAATGGATAATAAAAGCCCGTCGCTTTAAATTAGGTTCCAGGCGGGCGAGTCGTGTTGGCTCATCTTCTGACATAGCTCACTTACCGGTGGCAACGCGTTCCACATAGTTGCCGGTGCGTGTGTCTATCTTGATAATGTCGCCTACCTTGATGAAGGAAGGTGTATCGACGCGGTAGCCCGTTTCCACTACCGAGGATTTCATCTGGGGAGTAATGGTGGCCGTCTTGGTGGAGACTTCGGTATCGATTACCTTCATATCGACGGTTATCGGCAACTGGATATCGATGGCTTCGTCGCCGAACATCAGCATAACGACTTCCATGCCTTCTTTCAGGAAGTTCTTCTTTATGCCGAGCAGTTTTTCAGAGATGCTGTGCTGTTCGTAGGTTTTTGAGTTCATGAAAATATACTGATCGCCTTCCCGGTAGAGATATTGCTCTTCCTCGGTGTTTAAAGTAGCTTCGTCAACATCGTCGCCGGAGCGATATGTCCGATCGATAACCCTGCCGTCGCGCAGGTTCTTCAGTCGCAGGCGGTAAACGGAGCGGCCCTTGCCCGGCTTGGTGAACTCGGCTTCTTCAACGTTATAAAGGGCGCCATCGATTATTAACTTGCTGTTTTTGTGTACGCCGGAAATCTCCATCTTTTCTCCTTCTGGATGAGAAAAAGTCCGCTAGTGTTTTATTGAATAAATTATAACATCTCTGTTAAATGTTAGAAAAGAATA
>DAOUCO010000002.1:0-33430 GCA_034432135.1 Dehalococcoidales bacterium
CAGCAATATCGCTGATGCCGCATATTTGAGAAATCAGCACTATCATAATCGAAGAACTGAAGAAGTATTCTATCCAGCGCCCGTAGTTACGATTCTGGAGTAGATTGCTTTTATACCATGGAAAGACCCAGGGGGACGCAATTAACAGGAGCGCGGCAGCCGATATTACCATGAATGCGAAAACGCCCCAGCCAGTCTGGATATTCCAGATGTGATGCAGCGTTGCAGGACTGCCGGGAGCGCCTTCCATGAACGTAGCCGTTACTGGCAACGAAAAATTGTTCGTGAGGACGGCCATCATTACCGCTTGTACCGCAAGAATAAGTCCCACAACAATGTTCCAGATTCTTAGGTTTTTAAATTTACTTTCCGCAGCCATGTCTATGTTCATGATATCCTCCTATTTATGTTAAAATAGTCTAATTTTTAAGAAATTGGTATATATTCCGGTAATTTCACGCTTTTCCTCCGATATTTATTTTAGTTTTCGCGGTTTCAACCAGATATTACTCTAAAAATTATTCGTGGCTTTTTCTTTATCATTGTTATCTTATTCTTTTAGTCATTGCCTGCGCTACTTTAAAGGTAACGAAAAGAATATACTGAAAAGGTAAATCATCGCCGGAATGGAAATTACGGAAAACATAAAACTGCCGATGATAAATTGACCAGCTATCGCGCGGTTCCCTCCGCATCGCTCCGCGAAAATTGGAATGGCGGTTATCGGCGGGACCGCAGCCTGAAGGATTATAATGAATGCCACGGTATTCTCCGGATGAAAGACCAGTAATAAACCTAAAAAAGCTAATGGAAAAACCAGATTTTTTATGACCACAAATTGTATTACTTCTTTAATATAAAAATTTCTTTTACCGCTTTCCTTATACATCAAGTCGTTATATATATTTCCTCCAAGAATTAACATGAATAACGGAGTTGCCATAGCACCCATGATAACCAGTAAATCCATAATAAAACTGGGAATATAGCTATTTACTGCTGTTAGACTGATGATAATCCCTATTAAAGTCGTTATAAGTACGGGATTAACCACCCTGCGCCAGTTGAAATTTAATTTTGGGCTCTTTCCACGAAAAAATAAAGTATAGGTACTGAATACCATTGAAGGGTGTAAAGCCATGAAAATAAAAAGAGATACCAGATATGCATTACCGATTCCGAATAACCCTGTGATTATAATCAGGGGGAAAAATAACCCGTTTTGAAAGAACAGACTTACGATAAATTCACTGTGAATTTCCCTTCTTATCGTTAATGAGGCTGTTAATGATAACAACAAAGCGACAGCAGAAAATCCTAGCCACCATAGTGGCATTTTCCACCAATCTGGATAGTTACTCACCGAAAAATCCCTTAGCAGATTAGCCAAGACCAGAAAGGGTAAAGCGATATCGATGGCTAATGATGAAAGAAATGATATCGTTTCTCCCGGCACTCTCCGGCGCCCAATGAGCCAGAAGCCGAGAACACCTATTCCCAACAATACAAATACAGCTTCAAATGCAGGCAAAAGAAGATTCATTATCGATTAAACATCCTGCTACTGGCATTGATTACATAAGCCGGTCAATTCAACGCGTTGCCTCAATATTTTAAAGCCGGTCTTTTTGGCTATTCTTTCTTCAATTGAGCGGTCTACAGGTTCGTCTAAATCCAGCATATGCCCGCATTTTTTACACCTGAAATGATAGTGACTCTCTGTATTGCCATCGAAACGACTGGCATGTCCGGCAATTTCTAACTGCAAAATTTTTCCTGCTTCGGCTAAGGATTTTAAATTACGATATACTGTCCCCAGGCTAATATTGGGGATTTCTTTTCTTACCTGCTCATACACCCAGTCGGCACCCGGATGTGATTTCGAATTCATCACCACTTTTAAAATAACATCTCTCTGTTTTGATTTTCTTAACATCATAATTCCTTTTTAAATAATAATAGCAATTCTTACTAATTAATTATTATTCGTCTTTAAATCTTAAATGTCAAGAAATATTGCGACGAAGAGGAGGCAATATTACTTATAGAATTTTTCATCCGGCGGAGATAGAGGAGGGCTAAATTTAATCTAAAACACGATATGTCGCCAATTGGCTCAATCTACAATTAAAACTTTATTTCACGACCTGATATTTAACTTGATTTACAAAAAAAGTCAAACTCCTTCTCACCGATATAATTTAAGCCTATCATAACAGAGGTGAACGCTGGTAATAACCATTTTTCATTTAGTTTAATTACTATATGTTGACAGACCGTGATATAATAGACTGATGTTCCGACGGGAAAAAAATTCCAGCCGACGGAAATATAGCAAAAGTTCCGGCAAATCCGCAACTGTTTCTACCTCGCTTCATCGTGCCACTGAAATTCTCTCCTGCTTAAGCAATGGCATTAGCACTATTACCGATATTGCCAATTATTGCGGGTACAGCGCTTCAACTGTACATAGATTACTCCAGACTTTGAAAAAACTGAATTGGGCGGTTCAGGATAAAAATAATCACAATTATTATCTTGGCCCTCTGGTCAACCGTCTTTCATCGAATCAAATAGCTGCTCATCGGTTTCTAATTATGCAGGCTCTCCGCGAAATGATAGGTCTGTCTCAAACCACCGAAGAGACGATAAACCTGGCAGTGATGGTTCAGCTCCACTATATAATCTTACATGAGATAGCCAGCAAGCATGACTTGAGAATTATCGAAGAAAGTAAAAGGCTAGGACCGTTATACGTCGGCGCAACGGCGAAAGTATTACTTTCCCAGCTTAGCGACGAGGAATTAAAGACAACTCTTAAACATATTCGTTTCGACCAAGTTACCGAAAGAACCATAACTGATAAGGAATTGCTCATGACGCAACTAAAGGAATGCCGGGAACGGGGATATTGCGTTACTTACGGAGAGAGAATTCCAGGCGCGGTATGTATATCCGCCCCTATTAAAAACTATATCTATCCGGCATCTTTAAGTATCGTCGGACCGGAAAACCGCCTTGGACCGAGAGTAAGCGAAGTTGTTGAAAAACTGAAAGATAGCGTTAAACGTATATCAGGTGATATAGCTGAAAGCTTTAAAGAAAAGGAGGTGATGCATGTTTAGATGAGCCTACCATTTTATAATCTTATTAAGGAGGTATTTAAAAAAATGAAAAAATTATTACTAATTTCTCTTTCTATAGTGCTCATCTTAGTTTTTATACCAGTTTTTACTAGTTGCGGAGGAGAGAAGGTTGGGACTACCGGTGGGACCCTTAAGTGCATTGCTGGGGCTATTCCCAGCAATCTCGGTTATCCACCAGGAAAATGGCCTGTGGATAACTATTTCATGCTCCCCGTTATAGAAAGATTAGCTGAATGGGATGAAAACGGAAACATGGTCCCGGTGCTGGCGACAAGTTGGGATATAGATACGAATGCCAAGACAATCACCTGGCACCTGAGAGAAGGCGTTAAATTCCATGACGGGACAGACTTTAATGCCGAGTCAGTGAGGTGGAACTTCCAGCTGGGAATAGATGCGAACAGCCTGACCGATGGCCAGTACGTCGAATCCCTGGAAGTCGTTAATGAGCATACTCTCAAGATGCATCTAACAGCCTTTAGCTGGATGATGATAGAGAACTACGGGTTACTCGGAATAATCTCGCCGACGGCCTTTGAGAACTCTGGTGCTACCCAGGAAGAGCGGGTTGCATGGGCACGCATGAATGCCGTAGGCACGGGAGCTTTTACCGTCTCTGACTATAAGCGGGATGACTATATTAAATTCGTCAAAAACCCCAACTACTGGCAGGAAGGGCTGCCATATCTTGACGCAATCGAGATCCGCTATATACCTGATGCGATGGTAGCCGCCGCCACCTTAGAGGCGGGAGAAGCTGACATATGGTTAACTGCTACTACAGTAGAAAATATACTCGATTTACAGGAAAAAGGTTTTACGATTAACTGGGGGCCCGGTATGTTCACAACCCTGTTGCCAGACTCTAGCAATCCCGATTCCCTGCTGGCTATCAAAGAAGTACGCGAGGCAATCGAGTATGCCCTTGACCGACCTGCCATCGCGCAAATGTTAGGGCAGGGACTATTTGAACCCCTACATCAAATGGCCTCCTCTACCTGGCCCGGTTACGTCGAAGGGTATGACCCCAGGCCTTATAATCCGGACAAAGCCAGAGAATTGCTAGCTAAGGTTGGTCTCTCCGCCGGTTTTACGATAAAGATAATGGCTACATCACAGGCTACCGATGCTGTTTCTGCTCTGCAATCGTATCTCGGTGAAGTAGGTATTATCGTTGAACCTGATATTGCCGACCTGGGTAGATATTTTGGCGCCGTCTTTGGTACAGGTTGGACCGACCTTGTACTCACTGCGTCCGGCATTAATCCGAGTACTACCGACCTATACATACATTACGGACCAAGCCCGATGACCTTCCGGACCGGCACTTTCTACAAATCGCCTGAATACCTGGCTCTATGCAACGAGGCGCTGGACCCGAAGTACACGAATGTCCAAGAAGCGCTGTCGAAGATAAAAGAAGCCATCAGGCAGGCTGGTGAAGACGCTATGATTATCCCGCTTTGGAGGACAGCCGAAGCTTGTATAATGTGGAATTACGTTCACAGCGATTACCTGCTGATTCATGGCATCATGTGGTCTCCGGAAGACGACTGGATGGAAGCACCCTAACTGGAAGAAATTAATTGAACCGGGTGGTTCATTCTTACGTACTAACCGGTGGGGATAAATCACCCGGTTCAAGAATATATCGCTATTTTTAATCCGGACCATGTGTTAATATAGTTTTCAATGGTACGGAGTAATATGTAGTTTATTTTTTTTAAAAGTTCTTGACTGAGGTTTAACGTGACAACCTATATTATCCGCCGGCTCTTACAGGGTGTGCTGATTCTCATCATAGTGACTCTAATGGTCTTTTTTGTCATCCGACTTTTACCCGGTGACCCGCTGATAATTTACGTGGCTCAATCGGCGCAATTACAGGCTATGCCCCCTGAAATGATCGAACAGCTGCGCCATCAATTCGGCCTTGATAAACCCATTATGGTGCAATATGCCAATTGGATAGTTAATATATTCCGCGGGGACTTCGGAACATCAATCTACTATCATGAAAAAGTGAGTACACTGATGCGCGAGCGTTTCCCGGTGACCATTCATTTAGGTGTTCTTTCTTTGATTATCGGCGCTTTTTTCGGCATTCTGGTAGGTATAATTACAGCCGTGAGGCGGGGAAAATGGCCAGATAAAATATTAACACCTTTAACCTATGTCGGCATAACCATACCGGTTTTTTTCCTGGGCATACTTATGATATATGTTTTTGGTCTAAAACTCCGCTGGCTTCCTATTTCCGGTTATACGCCGCCGTTTGAGAATTTCTGGCTTAACACCAGGCAAATCATCATGCCCGTAATCTGCCTTTCTTTTTTCAGTATTGCCGCCAATGCACGCCAGATGAGGTCAAGTATGTTGGAGGTGATTTCACAAGATTATGTTCGCACTGCCTGGTCCAAGGGATTGAGCGAACGTATAGTGATACTGAAACACGCCCTCAAAAACAGCCTGATACCAGTAATCACCCTGGTCGGGGTAGGTGTGGGGATAATATTCGGTGGTTCGGTGCTTGTGGAAACTATTTTTGCTATTCCTGGCGTAGGAAGATTACTCGTTAGCAGTATATTTGGACAAGACTACGTGGTCGTTCAGGCAATTACTTTAGTAATCGCTGTCGCCATTTTAGTCGTCAATTTGCTGGTTGATATATCGTACGGCTGGTTTGACCCCAGGATTCGATACGGCTAGGAGAAAAATCGTTATGGCAGAGAGCCAAGTTACCCCGGCCGGATATGTGGAAGAGGTACTCCGCGTAAGTGAGTTGCGGCGATTCCGTAGAGTTTTTTTATCACGCGGTGTGGTTGTCTTCGGCCTCATAGTGTTGTTTCTAGTAATTTTTACGGCTATTTTCGCTGAATGGCTGGCTCCGTACGACCCTTACAGGGTGGGGACAGCACAGCATTTACTGCATCCAAGTTGGGAGCATCTACTGGGTACCGATAGTCTCGGGCGTGATACATTAAGTCGGCTTATCTATGGTTCAAGAACAGCATTGCAGGTAGGCTTTGTATCAGTATTAATCTCCGGATTGATTGGAATTCCGCTCGGAATGATCGCCGGTTACTCCGGGACGATCATTAATGCTCTTATCATGAGGACTATGGATGCTCTAATGTGTTTCCCAATGCTCTTATTCGCCCTGGTTTTGGCGGCCGTCCTGGGCAGTGGTATCTGGAACGTTATCATTGCCTTGAGTGTCGCCACCATACCGGGTTATGCCAGGGTAACGCATGGCCTGGCGCTTAGTATCAAGGAAAACGACTATATATTGGCCCAACAGTCCATGGGCTCAGGATACCTCCGAACTATATTCAGACATATACTACCGAATGCTTTCCCGCCCCTTATCGTCCTGATGACCATGCAGCTTGGTAATCTCATACTTGCCGAAGCTGGTCTTAGCTTTTTGGGTATCGGCATTGAACCGCCTGGTGCCGCCTGGGGGGCTATGGTCGCCGCTGGCCAAAATCGTCTTTTGAGTAATCCGGAACTCTCTTTTGCCCCTTGTATAGCTATCATGCTGGTGGTCTTTGCCTTTAATATGGTGGGGGACGGATTGAGAGACGCCCTCGACCCCAGGTTAAGAGGTTTGATTTAAACTGCTAAGTACGAGTGTATAAGAAATCGCAAAACGACACCACGGCTTTCTTTTTCTACGACAGCGACGTCGATCGTTTATCTTTGTTGATATTGCCAATGGTGAATTGAAGTTCGATACAGCCTTCGTTCACTTTTCCTTCGGGGGCTTACTTTGTTTCTGGTGGAGACGGGGGAGGGTCGAACTCCCCGTCCAGAAGAAGCTGTCCAGGATATCCTACAAGCTTAGTCAGCTCTTTAATCTTACCGGACCCGCCTCAACTGACCGAGTCGAGTCCAGCCAGCCGATGAATCTTTCACCGCTTCTACCGGCGTTGAAGCGATGGCACCCCGGCTTTTCGGCACCCAATCCCGACCCGTCGGGGTGAGGTCAGGTTGGATGGCAACCTAGTTAATTAGGCTGCAACCATTACTGGTTCTGCGTTTGTTTTTTGCTACCAGTTTAAGGAGGGAGCAGCACCTCCGCCTGCAATCCTGTAACGCACCTCCTCTGTCGAAGCCACGCGTCCCCATATTTATATTATACTACGTATTTCAACGGTTTTTAATGGTCCTAGCCAGTTCTCTTTCCGCTTCGCGGCGGCTGATAGCCTCGCGTTTATCATAGAGCTTTTTGCCTTTAGCCAGGGCGATTTCCACCTTGGCGATGCCGCCCTTGAGATACATCTTGGTCGCCACTAAAGAAAGGCCTTTTTCCGCTACCTTGCCGGTGAGATTGAGTATCTCCTTTTTGTGTAGCAGGAGTTTGCGGGGGCGGGTCGGCTCATGGCTCATATAACTGGAGGCTTCGTAGCGGGCGATGTGGGCGTTATTGAGCCAGAGTTCGCCGCGCTCGGGGCGGACGTAGGCATCCGCGAGGCTGACTTTGCCCTGCCGAATCGACTTTATCTCGGAGCCGGTGAGGGCGATACCCGCTTCAAAAGTCTCGCCGATGAAGTAGTTGTGATATGCCTTTTTGTTGGTGGCGACGATTTTGATGTTCATGGCTGATTAGATTGTACCACAACATACAATATTTTTTGAGGGGAAACGACTCAAAGCTAAATAGCTTCGTTTAGTCGTTTTTAGAGTTATGTTAAATTGAGGCTAAAAAGGGGGTTTATAATTTTATAGGGTTATGTTAAGTGGAGGCTAAAATAAGAGTGTTTAATTTTTGAATTTTGTGAAAACTATGAGGTATTTATGTTCAGTAGTTATCAGTGCACAGTTGACAGTTGACAGTTAAGTGTCAGGATATAAAATCCCTGTGTCTCTCGGATTTCACCCTCACCCTTTGTCCCTCTCCCATCAAGGGAGAGGGGAATAGGAATCGGCAAAATTATATGGGAGACTGCCCCACCGATAAAGTATAAGGGGGGAAAGGGGATAATATAAATAGGGTTTTGACGCTACCGACCTCTCTTCCTCTAGCTCCTTCTCCGTTTACAGAGAGGGGAAGGAAAAATCCCCCTTAATCCCCCTTTTTCAAAGTGGGAGACTAGAAAGGGGAACCAGTTTATGTTGAGGTGGGGGTGGGTGTATAATAATACAACACCACAGGAGAACAGGGAAAATGGGTAAAGAGGAAGCTAAAAAGAAGGTTGAAGAACTTGTAAAAAAGTACAAAGCTTTAAGCCCGGCGGAAATAAAAAGGTTTAAGGAAGAAATGACGAAACAAGGCTTCATTGAGCCTTTATTCAAGGCATTAGGCTGGGATTTTGAAAATATAAATGAAGTAACGCCGGAGGAAAAAGCTTCAAGCGGAAGGGTAGATTACGCTTTCAAGCTAAATACTGTATCACAATTTTACGTAGAAGCAAAGCCATTAAAAGCCGACCTGACCAATGAAACATATATAAAACAAGCCGTGACCTACGCCTATAACAAGGGCGTAACATGGGCAATACTTACTGATTTTGAAACGTTAACAGTCTATGCAGCGCAGACGAGCAAACCTTTTATAACGCTTACATGCAATAAATACATTGATGCGTTTGATGACCTGTGGTTATTATCTAAAGAATCATTCCAGAATAACGCGCTTGGAGAAAAGGCGGAAAGATACGGCGCACTACCACAACGAATGGGGATAGAACAAAGGTTATTCAACCAACTGAAAGCGTGGCGAGAAGAACTATCCACCCAGCTTCATTCTTATGAGAAAAAATTAAGCGTGAAGCAAATTGACGAGGTTATTCAGAGGCTTTTTAACCGACTGATATTTATACGCACCTGTGAGGACAGGAAAATAGAGGAAAAAATTCTATTAAGCACAGTACACGAATGGATAGGCAATAAGCGCAAGGGAGAACTGATAGAAAAACTGCGCGAGATTTTCCGCTACTTCGACGGATATTATGACAGCGAGCTATTTCAAAAGCATATGACAGACGAAATTTTTATAGAAGGCGAAACACTTGCAAATCTGATAAACGGTCTTTACGAAGTACCGGGAGGGATAGCAAGCTATGATTTTTCAATCATCGACGCGGACGTGCTGGGGGCGGTGTATGAACAATACCTAGGGCATATAGCCAATATTGTCAAACAGAGAGCCAAGGACGCGCAAGCGAGGATGGACCTGGGACTACCTTATGACGAAACGATAGAACTTACGGCAAAAAAACAACACCGTAAAGAACAAGGGATTTACTATACGCCAAAGTTTATTACCGATTATATTGTAAAGGAAACGGTGGGGCGTTTTTTAGCGGAGCATTCAGCAAAAGAAATAAGGAATATCAAGATACTGGACCCGGCGTGCGGCTCCGGCTCATTTTTGATAAGGGCATTTGATGAACTGCTTAAATATTATGCCAGCCAAAAGATAAGTAAATCAGAGCAGGACATAGACGCCGCCGACCGCATGGCGATATTACAGAGCAACATCTACGGCGTTGATCTTGATATACAGGCGGTGGAGATAGCGCGATTAAATCTATTACTGCGCAGTCTGGCGAAGCGAGAGACGCTACCCGGTTTGAAGGATAACATCAAGGAAGGGAACTCCCTTATTTCCGGCACGGAAGAAGAGCTAAAGAAATATTTCGGCGATGGCTGGAAAGATAAAAAGGCTTTTAACTGGGAAGAAGAATTTAAAGAGATAATGGCTAACGGCGGGTTTGATGTGGTGATTGGGAATCCACCATACGGGGCTGATTTAAATAATAAAGAAAAAGATTATCTGAAAGATAAATATAAATATGTTTCTGATTTCGAGACTGCACAATATTTTATTGGGGTTGCTTCAAAACTACTAAAAGCCGATGGATACCTAGCTTTTATAGTGCCAAATACTATCTTTTATAATGTCAATGCAAAAAAGTTTCGGCATTTTATCGCAAATACATTCAATATTAAATCACTTTTGGATTTATCAGGATTAGATGTTTTTAGTGAAGCGAAAATACGTACGTGGATTCCAATTTTATTGAAAAGTAAAACTATAAATGATAACGTTTCTTTTTATAAATTAACTGGTGATAAAACAAATAATCAATTATATAATGTGATTTCACAAAAAGAACTATTATTGAATGACAAATTGTGGGCGATGTTATCAATTAGTGGGAATGATACGCTGCTTTTAAAAAAAATAAAAACAAAAACAATACCATTGAGTGACATACTGGAAGTATCACAAGGCCTAATACCTTATGACAAATATCGTGGGCATGATGAATATACTATAAAAAATAGAATTTGGCATTCTAAAAATAAAAAAGATAAAACATATAAAAGAGAACTTCGTGGAGGCGATATTAAGCGTTACTCAATTACATGGAACGGAAAACAATGGATTAGTTATGGACCATGGTTAGCAGCACCAAGAAAGGCAGAGTTTTTTACGAAACCTCGTTTATTATTTAGGGAAATAACAGACCCAAATGGGCAATATTTGAATGTTGCTTATTCTGAAGAGGAATATTACAACAATCCTAGCGTGATAAACTGTATTGGCACAGGTAAGGAATATTCATTGAAGTATTGTCTTGGAATTTCTAATTCAAAATTAATAGCATGGTATCATCACAATTCTTCACCTAAGGTAAAAAAGGGTATCTTCCCCAAAATTCTTGTTGATGATGTGAGAAACTTACCGATAAAGATTATTGATTTTAATAAGCCACAAGAAAAGAAAGCGCATGATACCCTTATTTCGCTCGTTGAAAAGATGTTGGAACTCAATAAACAATATGCACCAATACGTAATACGCCATTTAGCGAAAGTGAAGAGTTGAAAAAAGAGATAGAAAAAACAGATAAAGAGATAGATAACCTCGTTTATGACTTATATGGGCTGACGGAGGCGGAGAGGAAAATAGTGGAGGGGGAAGTGTAACTGGATTCCCGATCGGGTCGGGAATGACGTTTGTTTAAGACAAAGATAAAGATTGCCACGTCGTCCTTCTGCGGAAGGACTCCTCGCAATGACAATGATTATTCCACTGTAACGCTTTTGGCGAGGTTGCGGGGGAAATCGATAGGGCAGCCGCGCTCTTTAGCGACGAAATAGGCTAAAAGCTGTAAAGCCACGGAGTTGACCACGGGGGAAAACAGGGGGTCGACGCGGGGTATAAAAATAACCGAGTCCACCAGGTCCGGCGTGATATCATCATCTTCACCAGCCAGGGCGATAACCGGCGAATGGCGGGCTTTAATTTCCTTGATGGAGGTGACGACAGGCTCATAGGCATTATCCTGCGTGACGATGGCTACCACGGGGGTCTTTTCCCCGAGTAAAGCGAAGGGGCCATGCTTAAGCTCGCCGGCGGCATAGCCTTCGGCGTGGATATAGGAAATTTCCTTAAGTTTGAGGGCGCCCTCTAAAGCGACGGGGTAATTGATGCCTTTACCGATATAGAAAATGTTATCGAAAGGCGCCAGCTTTTTCGCCAGAGCGGCAATGCCCTCTTCATTATCGAGGACCTGCTGGACTTTGACCGGAAGTTGTCGCAGTTCCATGACGAGTTCGTCCAACCGGGCGGCGTCGACGGCGGCATAGGGTAAAGCCAGCCAGTATAAAGCGATAAGCTGGGCGATGAAACTTTTGGTGGCGGCCACGCTTATTTCCGGTCCGGCGCGGATATAAATGGTTTTATCGGCGGCGCGGGTAACGGAACTGCCGACGACATTGGTAACCGCGATAACGCGACTGCCTTTACTTTTCAGCTTTTTAATCGCCTTGAGAACGTCGAGGGTCTCGCCGGACTGGGTGATAACGATTGCCTGGTTGCCGACAGACGACTGGCCGGTAAGGCTGAATTCATCAGCCAGTTCAGTTCTAACCGGAACGTTAAGGAGGCTTTCCATGATATACTTGCCCACCATGCCGGCGTGATAGGAAGTGCCACAAGCCAGGATAATAATGTTTTCCAGACCGCCGCCCACCGCTCCGGTAAGAGCAGCCTCCGGCTCCATTGCCGAGATATATTCAGCGAGGGTATCCCGGATGACTTTAGGCTCTTCGTGGATTTCCTTGAGCATGAAGTGCTCGTAGCCGCCCTTCCGGGCATCTTCCAAAGTCCACGAGATTTTATGCACCTTGCGGTCGATAGCGGCGCCGTTTTGCTTAATTTTAACGTCGTTAGCGGTCACCACGGCAATATCGCCGTCTTCCAAATAAATGACCCGGCTGGTATAGTCCAGAAGCGCCGGCACATCCGAGGCGATGAAGTTTTCGCGGTCGCCGATACCGATAATGAGCGGGCTATCTTTGCGGGCAGCGACCAAGCCAATCTCGCCGACCGTCATAGCGATCATGGTATAGGCGCCTTCGATTTCCGCCACCGCTTTCTCCACCGCTTTTTCAAAATCGCCCTTATAATATTTTTCAATAAGGTGAGGAATTACCTCGGTATCGGTTTCGGAAGCCAGAATATGCCCCTCCTGCGCCAGTTTTTCCCGCAGTTTGCGGAAATTGTTTATCGTCCCGTTATGGACGACAGCAATCCGCCCCTGGCAGTCGCAGTGGGGGTGGGCATTGATTTTAGATACCTCGCCGTGGGTCGCCCAGCGCGTATGCCCGATGCCTTTTTTACCGTCATGTGGTTTAAGCATCCTGGCCAGCGCCTTAACGCGGACGGCGTCCTTATAGACTTCGATGCCTTTATTAGCGATGGCGATACCGCAGGAATCATAGCCGCGATATTCCAGTTTGCCCAGCGAGTTAAGTAGAATAGGCTGGGCTTTTTTATCTCCGATGTATCCGACGATGCCGCACATATTATTTAATCAACCTTAACACTAATTTTACCCGGTTTCACCCTCACCCCTTACCCTCTCCCATCGAGGGAGAGGGAGTGGCGGGTTAAAATCCCCCTCTTATCCCCCTTTTTCAAAGGGGGAGGACGCTATGTTTAATATACCAGGGAGCGGTCGGGCAAGCGGCCGCTTATAAGTTTCATAAGCTGTACCTGGCAGTAATTCCCGACGATAGCGCCGGGCTGGGCGGTAACGTTACTTTCAACCCGGCAGTCCTCACCCATAATAACGCCGACGTTTATCGCAGGACTTTCATCGTAAACTCTGACTTCGCTAGGACCGCCGAGTGCGGTAAAACGCCCCTTGATAACGCAACCTTTATCGATAATGGAATCACTGATGAAACAGCCGGGGCCCAGATTGACGTCGTTACCGATAACGCTATTTTTAATCTGGGTGAACGAGGAGATAACCACATTATCGCCGATACTCGTAGAAGGCATAATGCAGGCATGGGGCCCGATATCACAGCCGCGGCCGATAACCGCCGGCCCATAAATGCAGGAACCGGCGCGAACGACCGTGCCTTCGCCAACCACAACCTTGCCCTGCACGATAACGCCTGCCTCGATAGTGCCGCCCAAGCCGATTTCAATGTTCTGCAGAATAGCGTTATTAAGGCTGATAATATCCCAAGGATAGATAACGTCGAGCCAGGTGCCATCGGTCTCCAGAGCCTTAATCAAGCAGCCTTCAGCTATCATATTGTTTAAGACACTAGGGATATCAAGTATACCGTCGGTATATTTAAATACCTCTTTAGAAAAGGTGTAGATGCCGGTATTGACCAGGTTGCTTCCTGCCTCTTTCGGTTTTTCAACAATTCCTGTTACCTCGCCGCCATCGATATTCACCACGCCGTATCTTTCAGGATTGTTCACTCTTTTAACCAGTAGGGCATCGGGCTGGATGCCGGAAAAATCAGCGATGGTTTGGGCCTCGATGAGGTTATCGCCGGGCAAAACCAGGAATTCGTCCTGGACAGCATCCTTGACCAGGGAAAGCGCATGGGCAGTGCCCAACTGCTGAGCCTGCGTAACATAGGTTATATTAACGCCGAACTCCTCGCCGGAACCTATATAATCTAACACCTGCTCCTTACGGTAGCCGACCACCAGAATAATATCGCGAATGCCGTTTTGAGCTAAAGACTCAATGACGAACTGGAGAATCGGTTTATCCGCGATGGTAATCATCGTTTTCGGTCGGTTAACGGTAAACGGTCTAAGTCTCTGCCCCTCGCCCGCCGCTAAAATAACTGCCTGTTTCATAGACCACCCCTTAAAATAACTTAGTATTCGGCAAGATATTGCCCCTCGCCACCACCCCCGGGCCGATGAGGGTATTATTGCCGATGATAGTACCGACATTGATTGAAGCATTAATTCCGGTCTTTACATTGTCGCCGATAATAGCCCCCAACTTCCTGCGTTTGGTATTAACTCCACCGGCATAAATATTCTGTTCGTCAAGCCTTAAGTTGGCAATCTTGGTGCCGGCGCCGAAATTGCAACCTTCGCCGATGACGCTATCACCGACATAGTTGAGGTGGGGCACATCGGTGCCGCTCATGATAATAGAGTTTTTTACCTCGACGGCCGCGCCGATATGGCAATCGTTACCAATGGTGGTGGCGGGGCGGATATAGCAGTTAGGCCCGATATGGCAATCTTCGCCGATAATGACCGGTCCTTCGATATAAGAGCCGGACTTAACGACAGTGTTCTTACCAATAACGACCGCACCCTTCAAGACCACGTTATCTTCCACCCGTCCGAGGTTTTGCGACTTTAACGATGCCATCATTTTTTCATTGGCTTCCAGCAAATCCCAAGGGTAGCTCAAATCGAGCCAGGATTTAAGCTGGATATAATTGAGTCCGGACCTGCCGCCCATCAATATCCGTAAAGAATCGGTTATTTCGTACTCGCCGCGCGGCGACTTTTCCGTCTTTGAAACAGCCTCAAATATTTCCTTCGTAAAGAGATACAGGCCAGCGTTAGCCATCAGGGAAGGCGGACGCTGTGTTTTTTCATATATGCCCGATACTTTTTTCCCGGATAACTCGACGATGCCGAGTCCGGCAGGGTCAGCAACCTCGATAACGCTCATAGTGTTGCGGCGGCATTTCAGCAACTTTTTAATATCGGCATGATTGACCACAACATCGCCGTTGACGACGATGAAATTATCATCTATCATATCCGATACCATACGAATAGCGTCGGCAGTGCCGAGCTGTTTACGCTGTTCGGAATAGTCTATTTTTACGCCCCATTTTTCACCGCCGCCGAAGTAGCTGCGCACCTGTTTATCGCAATAGCCGACGATAAAGATAAACTCCGAGATACCGGCCGCTTTGACCTCGTTGAGGAGATGTTCGAGGATAGGTCTACCGGCGACAGGCAACATCACCTTGGGTCTGGTGGCCGTCAAGGGGCGCATGCGCTGGCCTTCGCCGGCGGCTAAAATTACTGCTTTCAATTCGCTTCCACTCCAATATTTATAGATTGTTTAATAGCATCGAGACATTTATCGTAAAGCTGGCGTGCCTGCGTTTGAGTCTTCGCTTCGGCGGTAATCCTTATCCTGGGTTCGGTGCCGGAGGGACGCACCAGCAGCCAGCCGTTATTAAAATTCATCTTAATGCCGTCGATATGGCTCACGGAAAGCGGTTTTAAAGCCATTAACTTTGCCTTCAGGCGTGACATTTCAACACCTTTACTATTTATACTACCACGAAATAGAGGATAAACCGGTACGGCATCGACTAAAGTCGAAAGATTTTGGTCAGCAGCCAGAGTAGCAATCTGCGCGGCGGCATAGATACCGTCGGGGCAGAGGGAAAAGGAGGGGAAAATCCAGGCGCCGGAGGTCTCCCCGCCGAAATCGCCGCCTTTTTTTAATTCTTCGGATACAAACGTATCGCCTATCCTGGTGCGCCGCACCTTAAGTCCCACCTCATCAATAGCCATGGAAGCATCCAGCGTCGTCACGATATTTCGAGCGCCGACGGCCCTGGTTAGAATCGCCAGCATCACGTCGCCGGAGATAAACCGTCCCTTTTCATCCACCGCCATCATGCGGTCGGCATCACCATCATGGGCAATACCCAGGGCGGCCCCCGATTCTTTAACTAAAGCGCACAAATCCCTTAAGTTGGAGGCAGTGGGTTCACTATCGCGGGGAAAAACGCCCGTGGGGCGGCAGTTCAAAGGAATCACTTCACAGCCGAGTTTTTCGAGGAGGCGGGGGGTGACTTCAGAAGCAGCGCCGCCGCCGGCATCAACAACAACTTTGATACCTAACTTGGACATGAAATGCGCAGTTATGGCATCTATATGTTTCTCAACCGCTCCATGATAAAGACTAACCTGCCCTATTTGTTCCTCGTGGTTAAAATCGCCCGATTCAGCCATGACTATTTCTTCTATCTGCTCCTGTTGAGCGGAGTCAAAGGAAGAGCCGTCGGGATTGAGCAGCTTGATGCCATTATATTCGGGGGGGTTATGAGAGGCGGTAATCATAACGCCGGCCGCGAATTCACGGGCAACGCAGGCAAGGGTGGGGGTCGGCGTTACGCCGGCGTCCTTAAAGTCAGCCCCAGCGGAAGATAATCCGGCAATAACGGCAAGCTTCATTTCGCCGCCAGAAATGCGGGTGTCCCTGCCGATGATTACACGAGGGTAATTTCTGCCGACAGCCAGTCCTACTTTAAAAGCGGTGTTGAGTAATTTACGACCGAAAAGAGCACGTATGCCGGAAGAGCCGAAAAGCTTCATATTACATTTATTCTACTACTATACGAATAAAAGTCAACCAAGCAGACCCTGACGAGTGTGAATACTATCAATCTGGATTTTCAGCGGGAACGACGGTCTTTTCCAACCTTGTTGTCCAGTCGCGCAATAAGACGATGTTCATACTCTTACCGATAGAGTCGCGGTTAAGTCGGCGGTGGATATCATCGACGCTAGCGACAGGTCTACCATCCAGAGAGATAATAATATCGCCCTGTTTAAGGCCGGCGCGGTATGACGGGCTCCCTTTAGCAACATCTATTATCTGCACTCCGGAGTCGTTATTCAGCTGGAAGTATCTGATAATCCTGACAGGTAAAGGGACCGTTTGTCCAGAAATGCCCAGGAATCCCCTGATAACTCTGCCTTCGCCAATGAGTTGCGTAACGACCCAACGCATCGTATTAACGGGTATGGCAAAACAGATTCCCTGAGCAAACTGGATGATGGCAGTATTGATGCCGATTACATTGCCACGAGAGTCCACAAGGGGACCGCCGCTGTTACCGGGATTTAGCGCCGCATCAGTCTGTATTACGTTCTCAATAAGGCGGCCGGTTCGACTGCGTAAAGACCTCCCGAGCGCACTGATGACTCCGGCGGTTACGGTACTCTGAAAGCCAAAGGGATTACCGACGGCGATAGCGAGTTGCCCTACCCGCAGTGTATCCGAGTCGCCGAGACATGCCATAGGCAATGCGGAGCCTGAAATTCGTAATAATGCGATATCCGTCGCCGGGTCCTGACCTATAACTTCAGCGACACAGGAGGTACCCGCGGGCAGTGTTACATCGATAGAACCTGCGTCCTCGATAACGTGGTTATTAGTTACGATATATCCATCCGGTGTGATGATGACTCCGGAGCCGCTGCCTTCAGCTTCAGCTGGGGCCATCGTACGGTTCTTTTTCTTAACATGAACATGCACTACGGCAGAACCTACTCTCGCCACCACGCTGGTAACAGATTTAGAATAGGCATCAAGAAGCTCAATATCGCTATAAGCGCCATCTTCAGTATGAGGTGAAGCATCTTCGGATAGAGAATGAGCAACAATTTCACGCGAGAAATCCGGCAATTCTTTAATAAACATATTAATACCTCTAATTTAATGGTATCTTAAATATTTATCGTTAGCAATAAGAGTGCCATCAGGTAAGGTCGAGACTATATTGTTATAAAAATATGAACATAATATAATGAGCAATAATAGAGGAGAAGCCAATGGTTGAACCCCGTGAAAATAATAATTTAGAAATTGATAATGTAAATCCCTTCGATGAACTGCTGCCGGCGGAAATGGCAGACAAAGCCCAGGAAATAGGCATTAAGAAAGCCCATCTCGACTTTCTAAGCACTTTTGCCCTGGCAGTGCTGGCCGGGGCTTTTATCGCTCTGGGTTCCATTCTCTTTACGGTATCGCAGACTACGGGCGGCGTGGAAATTTCCTGGGGTGTTAGCCGGCTAATCGGCGGCCTGGCATTCAGTCTGGGGCTGATATTGATAATCATCGGGGGGGCGGAGCTATTTACCGGTAATAACATGATTATTATGGCCTGGGCGAGCCGCAAGCTGTCCACCTGGCGAGTAGTACGCAATTGGGGAATCGTGTATATAGGGAACTTTTTCGGAGCTTTAGCCACGGCGCTGGTTGTTTTCCTGGGGCTGCATTATGAAATGGCTAACGGACACCTGGGGATGACCGCCTTAAATATCGCCCAAGCTAAGGTTGAACTGGATTTCGGACAGGCGATAATACTGGGAATCCTCTGCAACGCCATGGTCTGCATGGCAGTCTGGCTAACTTACAGCGCCCGCACCGTATTCAGCAGGGTTGTGGCGATTATCTTTCCGATTACCGGGTTTGTTGCCGCCGGCTTTGAACACTGCATCGCGAATATGTACTTCATTCCCTACGGAATACTCGTTAATACCTGTGCCCCGGATACCTTCTGGCAAAGCATCGGAGCGACGGCTGCCAGCTACAATAATGTTACCTGGGGGGCGTTTTTCGTAAATAACCTGATACCGGTAACCATCGGCAATATGATCGGCGGCGTTTTCTTCGTTGCCCTGGTATACTGGGCGATATATCTCCGCAAAAAGGTAAAGAGCCGCTCTTAACACCTGGTAGCGTTAACGCCAAGGTACTTCCCGACCAGTTCCATGGCGCAATACTGACCGCACATACTACATGCCGACCCTTTGGAAGAGCGTTGCTGGTGGACTTTCCGGAACTTTTCCGGGTCGAGGGCTATCGTTGCCTGTCCCTCCCAGTCGAGTTTTTTCCGCGCCAGAGACATCTGGAGGTCTCTTTCCAAAGCGCCGCGGACACCTTTAGCGATATCGGCGGCATGGGCGGCGATGCGGGAAACGATAACTCCCTCGCGGACATCATCGATATCGGGGATAGCCAGGTGTTCGGAGGGCGTTACGTAGCATAGGAAATCGGCGCCGTGCATGGCGGCAATAGCGCCGCCGATAGCGCCGGTGATATGGTCATACCCCGCGGCAATATCGGTCACCAAGGGGCCTAAGACATAGAACGGGGCGTCCTTGCAGATGGTTTTCTGGAGTTTGACATTGGTCTCAATCTGGTCGAGAGGCAGATGTCCGGGGCCTTCCACCATCACCTGGACGCCAGCTTCCCGCGCTCTC
Organism: Dehalococcoidales bacterium; assembly: GCA_034432135.1. Taxonomy (GTDB): domain Bacteria; phylum Chloroflexota; class Dehalococcoidia; order Dehalococcoidales; family RBG-16-60-22; genus RBG-13-51-18. The sequence goes on from DAOUCO010000002.1 coordinate 19,466, forward strand.
TGTACCAGCTCTCCGAGCGTCAGCAGTTCGTCCACCTGAGTGCGGTCGGTGGCATCGGCCAGGCTACCGGGGCGCATGCCGTCGCCGAGGCTCAAAGTAACATCATACTCGCGGGCGATATCCAGCAGGCGTTCATACTGCTCATAAAGAGGATTTTCGGAATCGTTATGGAGCATCCAGCCAATTAAAAAAGCGCCGCCGCGGGAAACCACATCGGTCACCCTTCCCTGCTGTTTAAGGCGGGCGATGGCGGAGCGGGTTACGCCGCAGTGGACGGTAATAAAGTCCACGCCATCGCGGGCATGCTCTTCAATCACGTTGAAAATGTCATCGACGGTCATTTTGACGATAGCGCCGTGTTTTTCAATCGCCGCAATGCCTGCCTGATATATAGGGACCGTGCCGATAGGCCGTTTACTTGCCTCGATAATGGCGCGGCGGATAGCCGTAATATCGCCGCCGGTGCTTAAATCCATGACGGTATCGGCGCCGGCATCAAGGGCGACCTTAAGTTTGGCAAGCTCGGTGGACATATCGCCGTAATCAGAGGACGTGCCAATATTGGCATTGACTTTAGTGGACAACCCTGCGCCAATGCCGCATGGCTTAAGGCCGGCATGACGGACATTAGCCGGAATTACCACCTTGCCGGTAGCAACTCTTTCACGAAGAACATCAACTCCTAAACCTTCGGTTTGAGCTACCTGCAACATCTGTTCCGAATTCTTACCTTTAGCGGCTATTTCCAATTGAGTCATTTCCATCACCCCCCAATAAACAACAAAACCAAGGGTGTCTCATACAAGTTTTAAAACCCCTGGTCTTAAAGTAAGGCCGCTTCCCTACGCTCGTATTACCGAGTTCAGGTTCCAAGGGTCGCCCCCCGGTTTTATCGGGGGACTCTCAGCCTGGCGCACCCCTAGCGGATGTTATACTTTAATTATATTATAAAAAAGCCGACAAGGCAATCTCACTATTATTAAGATTTTATATAAATGGTAGTGTCTCAATCCTTCTTTCTAATGATGAACAAAACATTTTCATCAAACCAGCGGACTTGTTGAGGGTCTTCGAATTGATTTTTAATGTTTAACGAGAATCCTTTCAGTCCTTCTTCCAGTTCTTCTGGTGAGTAAAGTGAAAAAGTGGAATAGTGGTGAGACTTAGCACGCTCTAATAGTTCTTCCAAAGCCGCCAGACGATTAAACGCAAAGAACACGATCGATTCAAAAGCAAGATTTTCGACCGCCGCAACTGACTGCTTCAATCCATCCAGAGTATATAGACGGGTTTCCTTTTCAATGAAGTGGGGGAAATATAATCCCCAGATATTTTTTTCGTTTTGTTCGCGAAGTCTGGAATACATAAAGAGATATCCGCCGGGTTTTAATACTCTGGAGCTTTCAACTAAAAAACGGGGCAAATTAAAGTGGTGAATAGCGTTAAATGTACAGATACAATCCAAAACACTATCGGCGAATGGCATAGTTTCTGCTACGGATTGTTTAGCAGAGAAATTACTGATGTCATGTTCTTTTAAATATTTGGTTAGTGATTTTAGCATTTCTGCGTTAGCATCCAGGCAGGTTAGCCTAAGTTTATCACCCAGATGCTTATAGAGGAGCAGGTCGTACCTGCCGGCGCCGCAACCCACGTCAGCAGCTTCAATATGGTCCAGATTTTTCAATTTATCTACAATTACAGAAATCGGCTCTGAATCAGTCGTTCTAAGATTGCGGTATTTCTTAGCGACACGAGAAAAATGATTATCCATAACTTTTGATGCCGGTTTTTCCCATTCCATTTCAAAGGATTTTTGAGCAGCCATTTCCTACCCCCTAAAGAAGTTAAAACTAGGCAATCGTTAAGGAAACTGGAGCGGTATTTGGCAGTTGCCTTGATTAGATTTTGAAAGAAGTCTACGAAATTATATAAACACCTTTTGGTGAGACATTGTCATTATGCCCAAGTTAACCCAGATTGTCAACCCTTTTACTATAAAATTTTTATCACATTTTTAATTTTGGACGAAAAATATCTTATTTTTCAAAAGGCAGAGTCCATTGCGACCCAGAGTTATTCATGAAAAAGCGGTCGCCGAACTCCTGCGCCAGATAGGCAGAAGCTTCGAAGCCGGTGCAGTGAGAGACACCCAGGTATTGCACGCCCATTTCTTTAAGGTCGGCGGCGGTTTTTGCCCAGCGTTCCCTGGAAGCATTAAGGAGATGGGTGCCGCCGATAGCGGCGTAAATCAGTTCTTTACCAGCAACCTTTTGCGCCTGCTTTAGCGTATTGATAATGCCGCGATGGGCACAGCCCAGGATGACTACCAGTCCGTATGCGGCGTCAATAACGAGGGCGAGGTCATCTTTTAATTCATCGGGCAGCATCTCACCGGTCTTTTTATCGAAAAGTCCGCTATCGATTTCCTCATAGTCGTTAAGCATAGGAATTTCGCCGGTGGTAATAAAACGCCCGGTGATACGCACCGGTTTAGCGGTGAGGTTGAAACGGGCGCCGAGGTTTTCTAATAATTCACGGCGAAAGGGCAGGCCGGCAAAATGTTCCGGTCGCTTACCGCGACGCGCATATTTAGCCGCCCAGATATCCGGATGGGCAATTATCTCAACCTCTTTGCGCATCGCTTTCAAGACATCTCTAAGTCCGCCGGTGTGGTCATGGTGGCCGTGACTGATTACAATTTTATCGACCGTTGACAAGTCAATCCCGAAGAGCCGGGCATTATGCGCCGCCGCCACGCCCATGCCGGTATCAAATAAGACCTTTTTCCCGTCGGCTTCGATGAACATGCTCAGTCCCCACTCCGCCAGATAGCCCATTTCGGCAGTATTTTCCGCTAAAGTTGTTATTTTAATTTCCATAGTTCTCCTTCATTCTATATTGGCGCAATCAACAGGCGCAAGGCAACGCTTGCCAGGCCCAGCGCCAATAGACAGAAGCAAAGTTTTCAACATCCTTAGAATTCCCTATTTTCTTAAGAATCCAGTTTTTAATGCCTTTACCCGCTTAATGCAGAGTCAAACTTAATGTGATAACAACAAGCACAAAGAGAGTAATTAAAACGTATTTCAGATTCTTTCTCCAAACGAAATAGATAACGGAGGCAATCAGCCTGATAAAAGGCGTTAATATCAAAACAATGATACCCAAAGTCATTAATTGCACTCCTATATTTTGAGAGTGTTTCCCCCAGAGCTGTTGGGCGATAAACGTGAAAAAATCATTCCCGCGAATGAATACATCATTACTCTGGGAAATAGCCAGGCTATTGTTTGAAATACACAGTATAACCAGACCGACGATTTCCAGCACCAAGCTGAAAATTACACCTGCCATCAGAAGATAACTGATACTAGTCTCGAGTTTTGAATCACCATTACCCAGCTTTTCTGTATTCATATAGCCGTTACTCCCTTATACACCATTTGTACAATTAAATACACCACAATTATATAGAACAATATCCGTAGAATTTTATTACTGATTTTATTTAAGATTCTCCCGCCGATAAAAGAGCCGATAGTGGTACCTATAGCCATAGGAGCCATCAAGGTTAGATTTAATAAACCGGAAAAGAGATAAACGCTAACACCGGCCAAAGCCGTCATACCGATGATGAAATTGCTAGTGGTGCTGGAAACCTTAGGCGGTAATTTTAAAACATTTTCGTGGATAATGACTTTAAAAGCTCCGGCACCGATGCCAAGCATCCCGGCAGCCAATCCAGCAACTATCATGCTAAGTCCGCCCAAAACAGCATTATCAGCTTTATAATGTATTGCTTCATTGGCGTATTCATCATAATAGCTGCCTTCCAATTTAAGCCATCTGGAAATCCGGTCCTGATGTTGCGATTGGTTAAATCCAGTGACTCCACGATTTCTGATATTCAGGAATGAGGTTAATAGAAAAGCAGCGAAGAAAAAATAAAGATAGACAGGGTTAATTATAGAAGTAATAGTAGCACCTATAATGGCGCCACTAATTGTGAACATCTCAAGGAACATGGCTACCCTGACGTTGGTAATACGCTCTTTAACGTAGGACATAGCTGAACCGCTTGAAGTGGCAATTATAGCCACCATACTACATGCAATCGCTTCTTTAACGGGTATTCCCATGAGAACGAGCAGTGGAATGAGCATGGCCGCGCCTCCGAGACCAATAAGGGACCCTAAAAAACCTACAAATATCGAGATGACACTTAACGATACGACATCCAACATACAGATACAGCCAAACCGATTACTATGTTCCTCCTTAGCGTCCCAGTTTATCTTTGACCGACTTTATTTTACCTTCGATGGTAAGAGGTTTATCGCGGCGCTCGTCGATGCGGATAGTGGTAACGACTCTTTTAGCGCCGGCATCAAAAGCGGAGCGGTGCATCCGCTGTGCGAGTGAAAGAAGCTTTTCGAGGTCGCCTTCGATAATGGTATTCATAGCGGTCAGCTGGTACTTGATGCCGGGTTCGTTTTTCAGGATGCGCACCGCCCCGGCCACAAATTCACTGACCGACGGTTTACCCGTCCCTACCGGCACGACGCTGATATCTATTATTGCCATTTTAATAGACCTCCATTGATAGCCGAATCTTAAGTCTATTGTAGTTATTAACTTGATAAAAGACAATTATAAATAAGCAGAATAGCCGATTGACGATAAAACCTGTTCTATTATAATTAAATTGACTTTAAATAAATACGAATAGAAATGCGGTGGGTAATTGCATATAAGTCCTAAGCCATAAGTACGAGATTTCCTTGACTTTTAAATTAGCATACGATACACTAATTGCTTGGGCGGCGACGTAACACACAACCTCGATTCCCAATGCTCCCCCAAACAAAAAATCGATACCATTATGCCATAGCGAGTACTCATGAAAATAGCGATTAGCGGTAAAGGCGGCGTAGGCAAAACGATCCTGGCAGCTTTTCTTGCAAAGATATTCGCCTCTAACGGCTATTCTGTTATCGCTATCGATGCCGACCCGGATGCCAATCTGGCGGCTACCCTTGGTTTCCCCAACCCGGAGAAAATTTCTCCGATATCCGAACTCAAAGACCTCATCGAAGAGCGCGTAGGCGTACGTCCCGGGACACCAGGCTCTTTTTTCAAGCTTAATCCCAAGGTTGACGACCTACCGGAAAAATATTCGGTGAAAGTGGACGGCATAAGGATAATGTCCATGGGGCGGATAAAGAGGGGCGGCACTGGCTGTTATTGTCCGGAAGGGGCATTGCTGCAGGCATTGGTCAGCCACCTGCTACTGCAGAGAGAAGAGGTAGTTATCCTGGATATGGAGGCCGGCATTGAGCATCTTTCCCGAGGCACCATAAGAGCCGTAGACAAGCTCCTCATCGTCGTAGAACCGGGGAGGCGCAGTCTGGAAACCGCCACGACCATAAAAAAACTGGCGCAGGACCTAGGATTAAACAATATCGCCGCCGTCGGCAATAAAATTAGAAATAAAGCCGATGAGCAGTTTATAAAATCCAATTTACCCGATATTGAAATAATCGGTTTTATATATTACGACGCCGCGATTAACGACGCCGACCTTGCCAACGTTTCACTTTTTACCGCCAGTCCGGGCACAATGAATGCGGTAAAAAATATCTATGAGACACTTGTATCCGGAAGCCTGAAGCAAGGTGCAAAAAGAGCGAGCGGCATTAGAAAGGCATAAGAGTTAAAGATATAACCGATATCAGGGATTCGCGGAAGCGGTTACGAATTATTAGGTTGTGGCTATTTTTTTCAAGTTCCTTTGGTTAAATATATAATAGTAGAGAAACAGCACGCATAAATAATATATATCAAGGAGGATTTGTAAGTGGCTTACGACGTGTCAAAAATGGCGGACTGGCAAATTGCCGAAGCTGCCGAAGAAAAAATGCCCACTCCTGATGAGTGGCGTACCAGACTGGGGCTGAAAAAGGACGAGGTACTTGCCTACGGAAAGGTGGCGAAAATCGACTTTTTGAAAGTAATCGACCGGCTGAAGAATAAGCCGGATGGCAAGTACATTGAAGTGACCGCAGTTACGCCCACCCCATTAGGCGAAGGTAAGACGACGACCACGATGGGCTTGCTGGAGGGTCTGGGCTACCAGAAAGAAAATGTGGGTGGCTGTATCCGCCAGCCATCAGGCGGACCGACGATGAACGTCAAGGGGACGGCGGCCGGCGGCGGCAATGCCTTATTAATCCCGCATACCGAGTTTTCCATGGGCCTTACCGGCGACATTAATAACATTGTGAACGCGCATAATCTGGCAATGGTAGCCCTAACCGCTAGAATGCAGCACGAGCGTAACTACGATGATGAGCAGCTTGCCAGACTAAGCCATATGCGTCGCTTAGATATCGACCCCTTACGGGTGGAGATGGGGTGGGTTATTGATTACTGCGCGCAGGCGCTGCGGAACATTATTATCGGCATAGGGAACCAGCGGACGGACGGCTATATGATGCAGTCGAAGTTCGGCATCGCCGTAAGCTCGGAACTGATGGCGATACTCTCTATCGTCACCGACCTTGCTGACCTGCGTAAGAGACTGGGTGAGATAACGGTAGCCTATGATAAGAAGGGCAGGCCGATTACCACCAGCGACCTGGAAGTTGCCGGCGCGATGACCGCCTGGATGCTCAATACTATCAATCCGACGCTATGCTGTACAGTGGAATATCAGCCCTGCTTCGTACACGCGGGTCCGTTCGCTAATATAGCGATAGGCCAATCCTCAATAATCGCCGACCGTATTGGTTTGAAAATGTTTGACTATCATATCACCGAGAGCGGTTTTGCGGCGGATATCGGCTTTGAGAAGTTCTGGAACGTTAAGTGCCGCTACAGCGGACTTAAACCGAATGTATCAGTACTGGTAGCTACGGTACGCTCCCTCAAGATGCATGGTGGTGGTCCCAAAGTTACACCTGGTGTGCCCATACCGGAAGACTATAAAAAGCCTGCCCCGGCACTGGTGGAAAAGGGCTGCGCTAATATGGTACATCATATTAACATCATCCGGGCGGCGGGCATCAATCCAGTGGTCTGCGTTAACAGTTTCCCCACCGATACTAAGGAAGAAGTTGCCATAGTTCGCAAGGCGGCCGAGGCAGCGGGAGCCCGCTGTGCCGTATCCACACATTATGCCAACGGTGGTGCCGGCGCCCTGGAGCTTGCCGATGCCGTGAAGGAAGCCTGCAAAGAGAAGAATGACTTTAAATTCCTTTATCCCAACGAGATGAAGTTGAGAGACCGCGTGGAAAAGGTTGCCAAGGTAGTCTATGGGGCGGACGGGGTATCCTGGGGCACCGATGCTGAAGCCAAGGCAAAGACTTTCGAAGCGGACTCGAAATATGATGAATATGCTACTATGATGGTTAAGACCCACCTTAGTCTTTCCCATATTCCTACGCTTAAAGGCGTGCCCAAGGGCTGGACTTTGCCCATCCGCGATATACTGATTTATTCCGGCGCTAAATTCCTCTGTCCGGTGGCAGGGGATATCAGCCTGATGCCAGCCACAGGTTCCGACCCGGCGTTCAGGAAGGTGGACGTGGACGTGAAGACCGGCAAGGTGAAAGGCTTACACGAGGTAGATTAAAAAATATAAGGATGGTTAATTGACGATAAATATCGCGGTAGCAGGTAAGGGAGGTACGGGTAAAACGTCCATCGCGAGCCTGGTAATCCGGTATATACTGAAAAATAACCTGGGAACAGTGCTCGCCGTAGATGCAGACCCGAATTCGAATCTTGCCGAAAGCCTGGGTCTGGAAGTAAGACAGACGGTGGGCAGGATATTGAATGAATTCCAGGGTGAGAAACTTAAGATACCGCCGGGGATGACCAAGGAAGCGTACCTTGAATACCAGTTGAATGGGGCAATTACGGAGAGCAAAAACCTAGACCTGATAACGATGGGGAGGGGGGAAGGCCCTGAATGCTACTGCTATCCGAACGTCGTTATCAGGAAGCTGGTCGACGATTGGTCAAAAAATTACGACTTCGTCGTCATGGACAACGAGGCGGGTATGGAGCATTTGAGCCGGCGGACGACGCAGAACATCGATGAAATGCTACTGGTTTCCGACCATACGGTAAAGGGTCTGCGGGCACTCGCCCGGATAAGGGGGCTGATAAAAGAGCTAAAACTAGTGATAAAAAGGGAATCGGTAATCATTAACAACGTCTCGGGTGAGGTCGACCCCCGTTTGAAAGAAGAAATGGAAAAACTGGGAATAAAGCCGGCGGCTATAATACCTGCGGATGAAGAAATAAGCAAATATGACCTGGAACAAAAACCGCTGTTACAGTTGCCAGATACCTCCGAAGCAGTTATAACCATAAATGAATTGATGAACAAACTTTTAAGCAGAACCAGTGTTTTAAAATAAAAAAAAGGAGGTATGGCGAGGTGAAAACCGTAAGAATGGTATTAATACTTTTACTATTCGCGTCAATTATTGCATTGTTTTCGTTTGCTGGATGCGGTGGTGGGGCAGAAGAAACCACACCGACCGGGACAATACCTGCCGGGACAACGCCGACAGCGAGCGCATCCACAAGTTTCAACCAAGAGCAGTTAGAACAAATTCTTAACGACGGACTGACAAATTTTGAAAATGCAAGTTCGTATAAGTTCGATATGGATATGAACATGACAGTTGAGGCAAAGGGTGGAACAGAGCAAGGTAAAATGACAGTTAATTCCAAAATCAGCGGGGTAACAAACGTGGTACCACAACAAACGCAGATGAAAACGGAAATGACTATGGATCTTGAAGGGCTCGGGGGGCAGAGCGATTCGCAGGAAATGAAATATGATATGTATATCTTCCCGGACTGGACCTACATGAGAATGGAAATACCTGGAATGGGTGAACAATGGATGAAGATGGAAACCACGGAAGAGGCGGGAGGTACATTTTCTACCGATGCAGTTAACCAGCAACTAGAGCCGCTGGGTTCGGCGGTGAAAATAGAATTTTTACGGTACGAAAGCTTCGACGGGCAGGATTGTTACGTTCTGGCAATAACCCCAGACATAAAAGAACTCATGGAATGGGTAGGAGGGCAACAGGGTGCTAGCGGGGCAGATATCGACTGGGATGAACTGGCAACAGCTTCTGACGTAATAAAGAAATTGAACTATACCTGCTATATTACCAGGGACGACAAAATGCTAAAAAGAATAATTATTGACATGGAGATGGAGTTTACCGCAGAACAAGCTGGAGTATCTTCAAGCGAATTTGAAAAATCACTGATGAATATAATGATGGAAATGAAATTTTATGACCATAATAAGTCCTTCTCCATTACGCTTCCTGATGAAGCAAAAGGGGCTATTGAAATATCACCAGATATGTTTTCACAACAGTAATTAATGGAAAAAATTTAGAGAGGTGCAATAATGGCAGCGACACTTATCAAAGGAGCGGAAGTTGCCGCGCAAATCAGAGAGGAATTAAAAAAAGAAATCGCCGAACTAAAGGCGAAATATAATGTAGTGCCGGGGCTGGTGACAGTGCTCGTAGGGGCTGACCCAGCATCGCAGGTATACGTGGGGCAGAAAGAGAAGACCTCGAAGGAACTCGGCATATATTCAGAAAGGTATGACCTGCCTGAAAAGACCACGCAGAAAGAATTAATCGACCTGATAAACAAGCTCAATAATAATCCCAAGATTCACGGCATTCTGGTACAGCTTCCTCTACCCAAACATTTGAACGAAGAGGAAGTGCTTTATGCCATCGACCCCAAGAAGGATGTAGATGGTTTCCACCCGGTGAACGTAGGCAAGCTGATGATTGGCGAGCCTGACTACCTGCCCTGTACACCGGCGGGCATCCAGCAACTATTGATACGCTCCGGTACGCAAATCGAGGGCGCGGAGGTGGTCGTCGTCGGGAGGAGCAACATTGTCGGCAAGCCCATCGCCAACATGCTTCTCCAGAAAGCGCCGGGGGCTAACGCTACCGTTACCGTCTGCCACACCAAGACCCGTGATATGGCTTTCCATACGAGGCGGGCGGATATCCTCATCGTGGCGGCGGGTAAAGCCAAAGCCATTACGGGCGATATGGTCAAGGAAGGGGTAGTCGTTATCGATGTCGGCGTCAACGAAATCGGCAAGACGGCCGACGGAAAAAGAATCCTCTCCGGCGATGTTGATTTTGAGTCGGTCAGTCAAAAAGCCAAAGCCATCACGCCGGTTCCGGGAGGCGTTGGCCCGATGACGATTACCATGCTGATGATGAACACGGTAAGGGCCGCCAAGGTAGCGGCAGGTATTAAATAAGAAATATATAAAATACTTTTTAAATAAATAATGCCCAGAAATTGAATAGAAGGAGGAGGGATAATGGCGTATAAAACCGTCAAGAAAGAGGCGCCCGGCCGGGGTAAGGTGGAAATCCTGGCAGAGACCTACGAAGCCGGAGAACCGCGAGGCGAAGATGCCGGACGGTGGCGCCAGAAACTGGAAAGCCGCGACGAGAAACTGAAGTATCTTAAGAACGGCGAGCGTTATTGGTACAGCAGCGACTGGTTCGGCAGCGAAAAACGTAAAAATCCCGCTTAAATAAAGGAGGTAGTATGCCTTTCGAGATTCCAAAGACAGCCTACAGCGGCAAAATCAAAGAAATAATACTGGGCAAAGGCGATAAGGCGGTAACCGTCGGCGGGGAAACATCTTATCCGTTTTATCTTTTCGAAGGCCAGATGCCTAATTTGCCTCGCGTTGCTATGGAAGTGTATGATATGCCTCCCGAGGACTGGGCCGAAGCCGCGCTGGAACCTTTCGCCGATGTTGTTAACGACCCGGTTGCCTGGGCGCAGAAATGCATTAATACTTACGGGGCGGAAATGATATGCCTGCAGCTGGTCAGCACCGACCCTAACGGGAAAAACCGCCCCGCCAGCGAGGCGGCTGCTGTGGTGAAAAAGATGGCGGATGCTATAAATGTACCCCTGATTGTCTGGGGCACCGCCAACCACGATAAAGACACGGAGGTATTGAGGGCGGTGGCGGAGGCAGTCCAGGACAAAAGCCTGATTTTAGGACCGGTAGAGGAAGCCGACCATAAGAAAATTGGCGCGGCGGCTATCGGCTACAAACACGTCGTGGTTGCCTCAACGCCTATCGATATCAACCTCGCCAAGCAGTTGAACATCCTGCTGGGTAACCTGGGCGTTCAAGATAACATGCTGGTTATGGACCCGACCGTAAGCGGCATCGGGTACGGCATCGAGTATTGTTATTCCGTCATGGAAAGAATGAGGATGGCAGCTTTAACACAGCAGGACACGAAGCTCCAGTTCCCTATTATATGCAACATTGCTAAGGAAACATGGAAAACTAAAGAAGCCAAGATATCCGAGAAAGACGACCCGAAGATGGGGGATGCCAAGAAGCGAGGGATATTGCTGGAAGCGATGTCCGCAACAATTCTGCTTATGGCTGGTGCTGATGTATTAATAATGAGACACCCAGAAGCAATAAAACTGGTTAAAGAGATGATTGCCGACCTGACCGCTAAATAATGGAGGAGAACTTATATGACCGAAGAAAAAAAAGCAAAAAGCATCGATAAAGCTACCCAGGAAATGCTGGAAAAAGCCTGTACAGATGAAGTTAATCTTTCGTTTGACCGGGCGGAAACCATGAAGCCCTGTCCCATCGGTGCCATGGGTAGTTGCTGTAAGAATTGCGGCATGGGGCCCTGCCGGGTACCACTGCCCAAAGGTAAAGAGGAAACACCTGAAGAGAAAAAGAAACGTCGAGGCGTGTGCGGAGCTACCGCGGAGACAATCGCGGCGCGTAACTTTATACGCATGGTTGCCGGGGGCGCCGCCGCTCATTCCGACCACGGCCGCGGGGTAGCGGAACTTTTTACTGCCGTTGCCAAAGGAGCCGCGCCGGGATACAAAATAAGAGACGAGCAAAAACTGCTTGCGATCGCTCTGGAATGGGGTATTGAAATAGGTAACCGCAGCAATGAAGAAATTGCCGCGGATATCGGAGAGAAAGCCCTCGCCGAGTTCGGTCGACAGGAAGGCGAGCTCCTGTTTTTAAAGCGGGCGCCGCTAAAACGCCAGGAGATATGGCGGCAACAGGGGGTAGCCCCGCGCGGCATTGATAGAGAAATTGTAGAAATAATGCACCGCACTCATGCCGGCGTTGACCAAGACTATAAAAACCTATTAAAGCAGGGAGTCAGGGCATCTATTGCCGACGGCTGGGGCGGCAGTATGATTGCTACGGAACTACAGGATATCCTTTTCGGCACGCCGGCTCCCTTACTTAGTCAGGTTAACCTTGGTGTTCTGAAAGAAGACCATGTTAATATCATCATTCACGGTCATGAGCCGCTACTCTCCGAGATGATTGTCGCTGCAGCCAACGAGCCGGAGATGATAAAACTGGCCGAGTCTAAAGGCGCCAAGGGCATCAACCTGGCGGGTATCTGTTGTACCGCCAACGAGATACTGATGCGACATGGCGTGCCTCTGGCAGGCAATTTCCTCCAGCAGGAACTGGCGCTGGTTACCGGCGCTGTAGACGCTATGGTAGTAGATGTGCAGTGCATTATGGAATCACTGCCGGACATAGCCCAATGTTATCACACGAAAATCATTACCACGTCTCCCAAAGCCAAGATAAAAGGAGCCGAGCACATTGAGTTTAACGAACATGATGCTGTAAATGGTGCCAGGGCGGTGGTGAAAGCGGGAATAGAGGCTTTCCCGAAGCGTGGTAAGAATATACGCATTCCCAAAGGAAAGAATAATCTCATTGCCGGGTTCAGCCACGAGACCATTAATTATCTTCTGGGCGGGTTATTCCGCGCCTCTTACCGACCGCTGAACGATAATATAATAAACGGTCGAATCAGAGGCGTAGCCGGTGTTGTTGGCTGTAACAACGCCCGCTGGCCGCATAACGAGGCGCATGTTGCGATGGTCAAGGAACTCATCAAGAATGATGTCTTGGTAATCCAGACAGGCTGCAGCGCGATGGCGAGCGCTATGGCCGGGCTGATGGTGCCGGAGGCTGCTGCCGAATATGCCGGCCGCGGTCTGGCAGAGGTTTGCGAGACTGTCGGCATACCGCCGGTACTGCACATGGGCTCCTGCGTGGATAACAGCCGTATTCTGATGGCAGCTACCGCCATGGTCAAAGACGGGGGTCTGGGTGATGACATCAGCGACCTTCCTGTAGCTGGCGCGGCACCGGAGTGGATGAGCGAAAAAGCTATATCCATCGGGCAGTACTTCGTTGCCTCCGGCGTATACACGGTATTCGGGGTGACCTGGCCTACCGAAGGCAGCAAAGAAGTCACAGAATACCTGTTTAAAGATATGGAAGAGTTGTACGGGGGAAAATGGGACTTTCAACCCGACCCCATTAGAGCTGCTCAACTGATGATTGCGCACATTGACAGCAAGCGTAAAGCCCTGGGCATCGATAAAGCCAGGGAGAGAGTGCTTTACGACATGGCAATGAGGCGCCAACTGGAAGGCTAAGACGGTACCGCTGAAAGAAGGAGGAGAGATAAAAAATGTCTAAAATAATCGCATCAGCAGCCATCAGGGGAGCGCATAAGATCGTAGGCATGGCGGAAAAAAAGTGGCAGGAAGCTATGGACAAATTTGGAGCTAACGAACCTGTCGGCTTTCCCAACACCGCTTATTACCTCCCCATTATTTACGGTATTTCCGGTATGAAGGTAGAGAAACTGGGCGACATGGAGGCCGTGCTGAAGAAATGCAAAGCCCTGTTACCGCCGCCGGTCAAGGAAGAACACCATCTCCCCTACCTGGGTCCAACGCTCGATGCGGGGATGATTACTTTCTGGGCTGAAGAAATACTTGAAGCTATCAGATATCTGGAAAATCCCGACTTTTACGTCAGGGGGGAGGAGGTTA
>DAOUCO010000003.1:0-22443 GCA_034432135.1 Dehalococcoidales bacterium
CTGCTGATGCCTCACGCCGGCTATCAATATTCCGGGGCGGTGGCTGGGGCAGCAATCTCCAGGGTTAAATTTAAAGATACTTTCGTTATCATCGGTCCCAGCCATTCTGGCATGGGGAAACCATTCAGCGTTATGCCGGAAGGCACCTGGAAGACGCCGCTGTGAGAAGTAGAGGTGGACGAGGAACTGGCCCGTAAGATAATAAGTTTATCCAGATATGCAAAAGAAGACTACCGGGCGCATGAAAATGAACATGCCGTCGAGGTACAGATACCGTTTCTGCAGTATATCAAACCGGACGTGCGGATAGTACCTGTTATTCTCGCCGGTAATGGCGGCGAATATTATAAAGAGATAGGACATGCAATCGCTCGGGCGGTTAAAGAACTGAAACGGGGGGCGGTTATCCTTGCCAGCGGGGACATGACACATTACGAACCGCATAAAGCGGCGCAGAAGAAAGACATGGCGGCTGTTGAGGCGATGCTGGCGCTAGATGAAGAAGAGCTTACGCGCCGTTATGAGAGCCTGCCGATATCGATGTGCGCTTACGGTCCTGTGGTCACACTTATCACGGCGGCTAAAGAACTGGGAGTTACCGGAGCAGAGCTGGTGAAGTATATGACCAGCGGCGACACCACCGGCGATTACGATGCGGTGGTCGGCTACGCGGGCGTTATCTTTAAAAAGTCAGTCATGCACCCTATAGCGGCGCTGGCGAAAGAGACGGTGGAGACCTATGTCAGGACGGGTAAAAAGCCATCGCCGCCGAAGCAACTTACACCGGAGATGAGGGAAAAAGCCGGCGTCTTTGTGTCCATCCACAAGCTGGGGGACTTAAGGGGATGTATCGGGACGTTTGAGCCGCAGGAGAAGAACGTGGCGGAAGAAATAATCACCAATGCCATTAGTTCCGCTACTCGCGACCCGCGCTTTCCGCCAATCGAGGAGGAGGAGCTGAAAGACCTCGATTACAGCGTTGACGTGTTGACTACTCCCGAACCGATTAAAGATGAAAGCCAGCTCGACCCGAAGAAATACGGGGTAATAGTGGAGGCGGGGTGGCGGAAGGGTCTATTACTGCCGGACCTGGAGGGAGTGGATACAGTGGACTACCAGATAGACATTTGCCGGCAGAAGGGGGGCATAAGTCCTGACGAGCCGGTGCAGCTTTACCGGTTTGAGGTAAAGAGGTATAAGTGAGAAAAACTCAAAAATCAAAAGTCAGAAGTCAAAACCACAGCTTAAAAGTAATAACTTATTGTCATTCTGGGCATAGCGAAGTATCCGTAATCTTCTCTCCCCTTGTGGGAGAGATAAGAGTGAGGGGTAATGACCTATAACCAAACAAAACTCAAAAATCAAATCTCAAAAATCAAAAACACCCTTCGACAATCTCAGGGCAGGCAGATAAAAAGTTAAAGATAGGAGACCCTTCGACAAGCTAATGGTGAGCGGAGGGGAAAAGGTGTGGAGTGAAAGAGGATTAAATATTATGACCGAAGACTACTATCCCTATATTAAAGATTTTTTTAAAAAATACTCGGGTGTTTATAATATTGTCGCTTTGCCGCTGGTGAGGGTGAGAAAAAAGGTCGTAATAATGGCGAGGGTGGCCCTTCGACAGGCCCAGGGTGAACGGGCAGAGGTACTGGATATAGCTACCGGCACGGGGAAACAAGCTTTCGCTTTTGCAAAAAGCGGCTATAAAGTGATTGGAATCGACTTTTCCGAAGACATGCTGAAAATCGCTATTAGGAATAATAAATACAGAAACCTTAAGCTAGAGGTCGGCGATGCGACCAACCTGCCTTACGAGAATAACCGATTCGATGCCACCTGCGTGTCCTTCGCCATACATGACATGCACCCGGCTATCTGGGCTAAAGTCGCGGAAGAAATGGTAAGGGTGACCAAGCCGGGGGGCGTAGTGGTGGTGGCGGATTATGCACTGCCGAAAAACAGAATAGTGAGATATTTAGCCTACAGGTTTATCAGGTCGTTCGAAAGCAAGTATTACCCGGAGTTCATAAAAAACAATTTACACGCGCTGCTGGAAAAAGCCGGCATCAGGATAGAGGAAGAGCGGGGAATATTATTCGGGGCGGGGAGGATTATCAGGGGGGTAAAGGCTATATAGGGAGGAGAGAAGTCCTGGATTCTCGATCAGAGCCTGCCCCGTACCTGATACGGGGTCGGGAATGACATTAAGAAAAACTCCCTTAATCCCTCTTTTTTCCTTTATCATTCTGAGGGAGCCCCGATTTCATCGGTATGACCGTGAGAATCTCTATCATTGGCTTAAATTGTACCGTGAGATTGCCACGTCCTCCTGCGGAAGGACTCGCAATGACAACGGGGGGAAAAGGGGCGGGGTGTTAGACCTCTCATCATAACCCCCTCCCGCGAAATACTAAATACTAACTACTAATTACTTTTCAGTGGGTGAGGTCTGGACATTTCCCTCTGGACATTCAATATCTTTGGGTGTAAAGTAATTAGGCGGTGAAAAGCTGGGTAATATAAAAAGCACAATTTATCAATAAAAACAGCGCTTTTACTCTGAAGCTAACTTAACATAAATCAATTAAAAGCAATTCAGCTACGGTTTGAAGCTAAAGATAATCGAAAAAAATTTAAAAAACCCAAAACAAATACTCCACGCGGCAGGCTGGATAAATAGTAAAATTTGGAGTACATTTATAAAAAAGGGGCACGGGCAGGTGCACCAATGAGCATGGACATGTTTGATAAACAGGCGGAGGAGCAGCAAAAGCAACAGGCGCCGCTGGCGACGCGCATGAGGCCCAACAGCCTTAACGGGTTTGTGGGGCAGGAGCATATTTTGGGGAAGGGCAGGGTGCTGCGGCGGGCTATCGAGAGCGACCGCATACCGTCGCTGATTTTCTGGGGGCCGCCGGGAAGCGGCAAAACCACGCTGGCGAACATCATCGCCAATAGCACCGGGGCACACTTCGCGCCGATAAGCGCCGTCAGCGCTACGGTAGCCGACCTGCGGAGAATCGTGGCACAGGCCCAGGAACGCCGCCGGGTGCAAATGCAACGAACAATCCTGTTCATCGATGAAATCCACCGCTTCAATAAGGCACAGCAGGATGCCGTTTTGCCTTTCGTCGAAGACGGCACGGTTACCCTCATCGGGGCGACTACGGAAAACCCGTCCTTCGAGGTAACATCGCCGCTGTTATCGAGAGCCAGGGTGCTGCCATTAAAACCACTCACGGCTGACGAAATCAAGATACTTATTTTCCGGGCGATGACGGACAAGCTGCTGGGAATCGGCAATCTTAATGTGGAACTAACGCCGGAGGCTCTGAACCACCTGATAAACGCATCTAACTCCGACGCCCGGGTGGCGCTCAATACCCTGGAAACCGCCGCCTTAAGCACTCCGCTCGATGAAACAGGAAGGCGCCTGATTACGCTGGAAATAATGGAAGATGCCTTTCAGAAGAGGGCGGTGCTTTATGATAAAGCCGGCGAGCAGCATTACGACATGATATCGGCGTTGCATAAGTCGATGCGGGACTCCGACCCTGACGCCGCGATTTACTGGGTAGCGATGATGCTGGAGGGGGGCGAAGACCCGCTGTATATCGCGCGGCGGATGGTGCGCTTCGCCTCGGAAGACATCGGCATGGCGGACCCGCAGGCACTGGTGGTGGCGATGGCGGCGCAGCAGGCGGTGCACTTTATCGGTATGCCGGAGGGCAACCTGGCGCTGGTCGAGGCGGCGGTCTATCTGGCGACCGCGCCCAAGAGCAACTCGCTATACGCGGCGTACACTAAAGTGCAAGAAGACATAAAAAAAGGTGCCAGCGAGAGCGTGCCGCTGCACCTTAGAAATCCGGTAACGCCATTAATGAAGGAAATGGGCTACGGCAAGGACTATAAATACGCTCACGACTATCCGGGGCATGTGGTCGACCAGCAGCACCTGCCCGACTCAATGAAAGAAAAGAGATATTACACCCCGGGCGTGCTGGGATATGAAAAACAGATACTGGAGCGATTAAAAGAGTGGTGGGCGAGAAAGAATAAATCAGGGGAGGGGGGGAACCCCCCGGCAAGTTCGGGGCGAACAGAGGAGGAAAAATAATCTTCTTCTTGACAATTATCAAGTCTATAAACTAGACTTTTTCTGGTGATAATTTCCATTTTCTTCCGAATGAGGCATTATGAAAATACCCGTTAATGCAAAACGGGTCTCCAGTAATTCTCATAACTTTTTTCATACATCTTTTTCTAAAATTCCAGATTCGCTTTCTCCAAACATTAGCCGGTATATATCGGCAGGTGCAACCATAATTTTTTTAGATGATAAACAATAAAAGGCAGAGGAGGAAATATGGCTAGATTGCCTTTCTTACCGAGGGAGCATAAGTTCTTCGACCTTTTTGAGCAGAGCGCACAAAATATTATTAAAGCTTCAAAATGTTTGAAAGACATGCTGGATAAATGGCAGTTCATTGATAGCTGCGTGGCCGAAATAACGGAAATAGAGCATGAGGGCGATTCCATCACGCATCAGGTAATATCGCTATTACATCGCACCTTCGTGACGCCTTTTGACCGAGAAGATATTGCGCTGCTGGCACATACGATGGATGATGTTGTTGACTTTATACAATCGGCGGCAGACGCTATGTTTATCTATAAAATAAAAGCTCCAACTGCGAGGGCGAGGGAGCTGGCCGATGTTATAGTTCTGGCGGCGGATGAGATGGGGAAGGCGGTTGCCAGCTTGAAGCACAAGAAGGAATTCAGGCAGATGCTGGAGCGGTGCGTGGAAATCAACCGGCTGGAAAACGCGGCGGATCGGATATACAGGGCAGCCATCGGGGAACTTTTTGAAAGTACTACGGACATAGGGCAGTTGATAAAATGGCGGGAAATCTACGAGCATATGGAGACGGCTACGGATAGATGCGAGGACGTGGCGGATGTTCTGGAGGGGGTAGCCCTGAAGAATGCCTGATATCAGTTTCCCCGTCTGCGGTTTGCTGGGATATTTATTTTCTTTATTACTGAACTTGATATTATAAAAATTATCGAACTTTTTTAACAATTATTTCTTTTTATTTTCCTTAATATAACCGGCGGGGTTGGATTCTTTAAGCGTGCCGGCGCCGGGCATGACGACCATCTGTATATGGGGTTTTGCCACGCTTTTCCAGGTTAAAGGGCCATGCTTTACGCCTTTGGGGATAAAGAGGGCGGAGGTCTTATCGATAACGAGCTTTTCGCCGCCGACAACGAATTCGATTTTGCCGCCGAGATATTCAGGGTTTTCAGGATCCGTGCCGATGTGCAGGACGATTTCCGGATAACTGTGGGAGTGGGCATGGATGTGAGGATTGGGGTGGGGCATCTCATATATCCAGCCGATTTCGATGTAGGTATTGCTGCCGGGGACGAGGTCATTGCTCATAAAGGTCATAGTGGGGTTCTGGCGGCCTTTAATGACCTGCTGCTCGCCGACCTCGCGGGCGGGTTTATCCACTAGATTTTTCTTATAGCTTTTTCTGGGCATTTAAAGACTCCTTTTAACGGCTGATTAATACTTTCCGTATTCCTTGGTGAACTCAATCATGGCTTTGAAGTTTACCGGATTGACCTCATCGGTAGAGGAGCGTGGGGAAAGGATGTAGCCGCCGCCCTTACCGCAGTAATCAATGAGTTTCTTGCAGTGGGCGATGACGTCTTCTTTAGTCCCCACCTGAAGTAAAGAGGATGGCACATTTCCCTCGATGCAGATATGGTCTTTAAGAACATCCTTAGCCCTGAAGATGTCAGTTGAATCGAAGCGCGCCAGTATTGAGCCCTTGGGAAACTCCAGCAGGTATTCAAGGCGGGAAGTGAATTTACCTTCGAAGAAGATGCAGGGCGTGTGCCCCCGTTTAATGAGAGCCATGACGAGCTTTTTAAATGTTGGCCAGTAAAAGGTCTGGAACTGCTTCATTGATAAAAAGTCATCCGAACCGCGGGTATTGGTCATGAAAATCCTGGTGTAGCCGTTTTCGCTGGGAGGTGGCAGCGGTCTTTCCAGAGTTTTTTTAAGGATAAATTCGCAGGCTTCCAACAACTTATCGGGCTGGCGGAACATATCCATCATCGTGCCGCTCATGCCGCGCATGGAGTGAGAAAGAACGTCGAAAGGGGGCATGGCTGCTCCCTGGAAATAGTCCGGGTAGCCGAAGTCCCGTATCATTTTATTGAATTTGGCTATTTTTGAGTCCCATTTTTTAAATTCCCTGCCAGCCTTCAGAAGGATACGAAAGGACCTGGCTACTTTAGGTTCGGCCAGAACTCTAGCCAGCATCTGTATGCCCATGGGGCCTCCCCCCATATCAGATAACCGGGGCAGTAGCGCCAGGCCTTCCATATGGTCGCTGGTTCGGGACATAAAAATGCGGAACATATAGTCCGAGGGGTCGTTCATATAAAGGTCGTACTCATCGGCTTTCATGTTGTCGACTTCGATAGCCTGATGTCCCTGGTAAGGGTCGACGCCGTGACCGGGCCATTTCATCGTTCTCGGGGCAAGAATTTCCAGGGCTTTGCCGGGCGTAAAAGGCTGCTGGAAGATCAGGTCCGGCTGGAAATCCCGCAGCGTTTTTTCATAAGCGTTATACCAGGCATCGAAGTCGTAATAGGCGGCGGAGCAGGGTATGCCGACATATTTGGCGGGGAAGTAGCCCATGGCAGTAATAACCGGCACCCTATCCGTCGGTTTGAGCTGAATTGCGTCCATGATTCTTTTTTCACGTTCCTTGCGCAGTTGCTTGCTGGTTTTGCCTTCTATTTCATAACGAGCCATTGTATAGACCTCCGGAATAATATTTTTTACCATTAAAACATCTTCAAGAAAAGGGGGGTTAAAAAGGATATATTTTAATCAATATTCTTTTTCCACTGCCTGATACGCTTTTTTCAAAAGTTTTTTAAGTCGGTCATCGAGCGCTTGCCTGTCGGGCTCCGAAAGACAGGAGAAAATATCCGTAATGGATTGTCGGGTAATAGTGCGGAAGAGTCTTTCTCCTTTTTCTGTAATGACCACATTATACTGGCGGGCGTCAGTAGGGCTCCTGACTTTTTTCGCCAGTCCCTGGGCGGCCATGCGGCTTATTAAAGTGGAAATGGAATGGTGCTGGCGCATGGTGATATTGACGATATCCTGAATAGTTGCCGTACCCCGGCTTTGGTAAAGTATGTCCAGGACGTGAGCCTGTTCCGGGGTAACGCCATATTGCGCCAGTTCTTTCTGGCGGGAGCGGTTAATCACGAACGCCGTATGATAGAGTAACCGCCATAATCCGAAAGAAGCATCGTCGTCCTGAAGGAAGGGATTGTAGTCAGATTTCGCCCTGCTCATGATAAAAAATAAACTTTCCTGCTATTATATTCTATTGCCAGGTAATTTTCATTAAGAAAGACACCGGCGCATTTGCCTGCAGTGCTGGCGAAATTATATCATGTATGATACAATACTGTCATTAATCAGCAGAAAGATATTAGATTAATATAATTATAAATATAGAAAGGAAGTAAAAAATGGCGGAATCAATTTATGAGAAATATGCGGTCAGGAAACCCGTTTATGAGGTGTGTTCCGGCATAAAGAACCGGCAGAGTCCAACGATGACCTTTATGAGTGAAAAGCAAACGGGCGCGCCTTATTATATTACCATGGGATGGGTATACGGCATACCCAAGCCCAACCCCCACGTCATGGAACACGTGCACGATTATGACGAAATCCTCCTCTTTTACGGCGGCGATTACAGGCAAGCGCAAGTACTCGGCGCCGAAATAGAGTTTTACATCGGCGGGCAGCCTATTACCTTTAACACAACAACCAGCATGTACATTCCTAAAGGTACACCGCATGGTCCTGTTACCTGGAAGAAGTTCTATTATCCCCATATGCAGATGTCTTTCATACTGGGCACCGGGGACCCGGCTAAAGCCTATGGCAAAGACGTTACTAACGGCAACAAAAAGCCGTCGAAAAAGACCAGAGACTTCGATTACGAGCAATACGTTATCCGCAGTCCTATGCGGGAGGCGGGGGGAGGCCAGAAAAACCGCCAGCAACCAACAATGACCTACATGAGCCGTACGCAGATAGGCGTGGCTAACACTTATATAGAATGGGGCTGGATATATGGTCTGGTGGAACCGGGATTACCCAAGATGGTGCACGATAATCTAGATGAGATAGTCCTCCATATCGGCGGAGACCCGAAAAACCCGGAAAGCCTGGGAGTCGACCTGGAGTTCGACATGGGCGACGATAAATTGGTGTTCGATACGAGCTTTGGTATGTGGATTCCCAAGGGCGTATTACACGGTCCGCTGATCTGGCATAAGTACCGCCACCCGCATATTGAAATGGCGATTATGCTCGGGGCGGGGACGGTGAGGGAAGGATGGGACGGCAGCTTCTTCGGGCCGGACGGCAAGCGCATAAAAATGGGGGAGAGGCCGCCCGAGAGAAAATAAATAGGATACTACTGGCTGATAATCTTTTTCGCCAGGCGTTTTAAGCGTCTATCAAGTCCGGTAATACGGGAGGCGTCGGCGGGGTTTTTAGCCAGGACGGAAACGCTGCCAACCCAGCGCATTTTACAGAGTTTGGCATATCCTTTTAAGTTAGAAATAGTCTGGCCGATGCCTTGTTCGGCGAGGGCGATTCCGGCGAGCCGCTTGCCTTCAAGTCGCGGCCAGACGGCGCAGGTGCGGTCGAGGAAGTTCTTAAGCAACCCGGAAATCATTTCCATATAGCCTGGAGTAGCCAGAACAATTGCATCCGCCGCTATAAGCTTTGGATAAACATCAGTCATATCATCCTTAATAATGCAATCGCCTTTACGCAATTTACCGCCTTTTTCGCAGGAAAGACAGCCGCGGCACATTTTAACGTTCATCTTCCGCAGGAGGAGCATCTCTACGACGGCGTTACGGCGGGTAAGCTCTGCGCAAAGTTTGGTGAGCATCCACTCGGAGTTGCCTTTACGCGGCGAACCGCATATAGCGACGATTTTCATAACGCTTTTTTCATCTTTCGGTAAAGTATATAATACATAAAGCCAGATTTACTAAATAATATAAGGAGAGGCTCATGGACTTAAAGTTAAAAGATAAAGTGGCGATTGTTACCGGCACGGGCAGCCAGATTGGCTTCGGCAAGGGGATAGCTTTAATGCTGGCTAAAGAGGGCTGTCACATTATCAGCGTGGATGTAGACCTGAAGGGAGCGGAACAGACAGCGAGTGAAGTTAAAGCAACGGGTCGCAAAGCCACGGCTTTTAAAGTTGATATTACGAAAAAGGTTGAAATAGATACAGCGGTTAAGAAAATACTGGAGGAGTTCGGGAAGATAGACATACTGGTGAATTGTGCCGGACGCGCGAGCGGTCTGCGTCCCTTTGCGGAATCAAATACAGACCAGTGGGACATCGACATTAACGTTAATTTAAAGGGAACGATGAATTTTACGCGGGCAGTGCTGCCTTATATGCTGAAGCGGAAATACGGTAAGATTGTGAATTTTTCTACGCATGCGGCGCATCAGCCGACCGGACTGGCGGGGGCGGCGAGTTATGTGGCGGCTAAAGCGGGGACGGTAATGTTCAGCAAGACACTGGCGGGGGAGGTAGGCGCCGCAGGAATAAATATCAATATCATAGCCCCGGGGCCGGGGGCGACAAACTTCCACCGGATGAGCGGGGGCGACGCGCGTATGGTTGGAATTGTGGAGGCGCTGGCGAAGGCCGGAAAGACGACGACGCCGGAAGATATTGCTCATGCGGTGGCTTTCCTGGTATCCGATGTGTCTAACAAACTATCAGGTCAGGTGCTAGAGGTTGCTGCGCCATCGGGTGCCGGGACAGGAAGAAAAGAAGCTTGATAATTAAAAAATAAAACCGGGTCGGGCAACCGACCCGGTTTTTAGCCAGAATTTTCCTGGTTTATCTGGCGGCTCTGATTTTACGGAAACAATCGTTGCAGTAGACGGGTTTATCACCGCGGGGTTGGAAGGGGACTTCGGTGGCTTGGCCGCACTGGGCACAGGTGGCGGAGAATATCTGGCGCCTACCGCCGTAACGCTCGGACTTCCTTGCCTGACGGCATTCGGGACAGCGCTTGGGCTCGTTGGTGTAGCCTTTGGACTGGAAGAATTCCTGGTCTTCAGCGCTGAACGTGAAGGTAGCGCCGCAATCGGAACATGTTAGGGTTTTGTCCTGAAAACTCAAGGGATGACCTCCTCTCTTTAACTATTAGTTAGCGTTTTGGTCATCCAGCACTTGAGAGACATCCGTTTGAGGAGCTTCCGTAAGCGTGTAATAACCCAAACCTGAACTTATATATAATTATACCATATATGTAAAGTTTCGTGTAATTAAATACATTTTTAATGAGCAGGCTACAATTTTTTCCCATAAAATCCATCGTATAAGCTCAATATTTGACAATGATTGCTGAAGGTAATAAAATAACCCTACTGCTAGCTTTTAAAATAGAACCGGGTGTGGTTTCAGGTCTTCTATGACACTATAGAGAATATTGTATTGAAATCTAAGAATTATTGTGTTAAATTACAGAAGCCGAGATTTCAGGATACAATACAGCCCGGAGGGAGGTGAACATATGTGATAGGAATAGGTAAGACTCTGGAGTAAATTGTTGTATTTAAAGGAGAGGCAAATAATTATGTGGAAAAAGGCATTTAAATTTTCGATACCACTGACCATTTGTTTAATCCTTGTTCTTACTTCGGTTTTAATGAGCGGTTGCGGCGGGGGCGGCACTACAGCTACAGAAATCGTGATCGGTGCCTCTCGTGATATTACCGGGCCGCAGGCTGGTTTCCAGGCATTTGGCTTTCCACCGCTCTATAAAGCATGGATAGAAGAAGTGAATGCTGCTGGCGGCATCGATGTTGGCGGGAAGAAACTCAAGGTTAGACTAATTGAGTATGATGATGCCAGCGATACAGCTACGTGTGTTAAAAATATTGAGAAGCTTTGCACTCAAGACAAGGTAAACTTCCTCTTTGGACCTACCGGCACCGCCATGCTTTTCGCTGCGGCGCCTATCGCTAACAAATATAAGACAATCATGCTCTGCGGCGAAGGCGGCGCCACCACCCTCGAACCACAACTGGTTAATATGCCCTATGTCTTCGCGGTCTTGAATTACTCCAACCACTTCCAGATACCCATGTTTGTGGATCTCATCGCCGAGAAGGGCGCCAAGACAGTTTATATCTGCTTTATGAATGACCTGCATGGCGCTGAATATAACCTTACCATGCAGAGTGAGTGTGGTTTAAGGGGCATCCAGGTCGTGCAAGCCAAGAGTATCCCGATTAGTATTACGGACATGGACCCAATAGTCAAGGAAGCTAAAGATTTGAATCCTGATGTCTTCTGTATGTTCGCCTATCCGAACCAAAACATTCTTTTCATGACTACAGCGATGGCACTTGATTTTAATCCTAAGTGCATTCTCGTAGGCCCAGGCTGTAACTTCGAGTTCTTCAATCTCACATTTGGCGCGGCTCTAGAAGGCGTTTGTGGCGAAGGCGCCTGGAACAAAAAGAGCTCGCCCGCGGCGGCCGCTTTTGCAGAAAAGCTGACGAATCTGGTTGGCATGGGCAATCAGGACTGGTGGGGCGCTATAGTATACCAGGCCACTCTCGAGTACTTAAAGAAAGCGATCGAGAAAGCTGGAACTCTTGATACAGAAAAAATCCTGGAAGTCTACAGGACCACACATTTCACGACAATATTAGGAGACACTTACTGGGATATTCAGGGTGAAAAAGGCGGCGGTCTACTACCGAAGGAATGCTATGCTGGGCAGATCGGACAATGGCAGAATGGTATCTTCGAAGTCATTGATAACGATAAACACAATACCGCGCCATTCATCTATCCCAAGCCACCGTGGCCGAAGAAATAGTAAAAATATAATCTAGGAATAAAATAGTTAAACATATAATTTGCAGGCTATCTGGAGGTCATACCGCGGGTCAAAACCTGACGATGTCCTCTTAAATAAATAAATCATGTGGCCTTCAGATAGTCTGCTGGTATATATTAAAGAAATATAATATAATATTTGGCAAGTAATTTTGAGATAACGTAATGGAACAGTTTCTTAATGTCTTCATTGGCGGCCTGTTAATCGGCGGTATATATTCACTGGTATCCATGGGTCTTAGCCTGCAATACGGCGTTGCTAAAGTATTTAACATCGCTCACGGCGAGTTTATGATGTTCGGGGCTTTCATTACCTTCTGGCTGCAGAAAAATAACGTTGACCCGTTACTTACCATCGTGATAATTGCACCTGTAATGTTTATTGTTGGCTTTTTCCTCTACCGGACCGTTTTTACAGGCATCAGGTTAAAAGCGCCTAACCCGGGTATTTTTGAAAGCAATGGTATGCTGGCGGCTTTCGGGCTTTATTTCATCGTTCAGAACATAGCAGTTCTTATCTGGGGCTCAACGCCATACAGCTACGCTTACTTGAACACCAGCATTAATATCGGCGGTTCAGATTTCCATTTAAATCGGATAGTAGCTGCAGTATTTGCGGTTGTAATCGGTATTATATTTTATCTGTTCCTAGCTAGCACTCGTACCGGCAAGGCTATCAGGGCGGCTGCCCAAGACCAGGCTACTGCCGGGTTGATGGGGGTCAACATCAATTACGTGCTGGCGCTGTGTTTCGGTTTCGGCGCTACGATGGCAGGGGTGGCCGGCGCGCTTATAAGCATCTGCTATCCTATAAATACAGTTATGGGTCTGGGATATACCGTCATCGCCACTGTTGTTATCACGCTGGGTGGACTCGGCAGTATTCCCGGCAGCTTTATCGGTGGTTTTATCCTGGGTATTATCGGTACCGGCGTTGCTTACTGGCAACCGGGGTTAGCCGTAGCGTCTTACTATGTAATATTTATAGCTTTATTATTTTTACGTCCAAAAGGCATCATGGGAAGATAGAGAAATGGATTTTAGCGAGATAAATTGGAAAAAGCTTGGTCTTAATGCCGGGGCACCCCTAGTAATCCTGTTGATACTGGGCTTGTTACCCATTTACGGTTGGGATTATGGCGTTACATTGTTCTCTAGCTTCTTATTATTTATTATTCTTACTATAAGCTGGACAATGTTCTCCGGCGTCACCGGTTATATTTCATTGGCGACGGCTGCATTTTACGGTCTTGGCATTTATGCCGGGGCTTTATTTTATCCCGTATCCGGTAATACTCTGCCGTTAATTGTTGTGGTTCTTATGGCCGGTGCAGCCAGTTTCGTTCTTGCCTTTATCATTGGGGCGATAACGCTAAGACTTAAAGGCATCTATTTTGCCATGTTTACCTTTGGCCTTGTGCTACTTTTCAAGGAAGTAATTTTCTACTGGGAAATTGTTATCGAAGGAACTCGCGGTCGTATTGTCGCTCTTGAAAGTAACGAAACTATATATTATTACCTGCTGGGCATATTTATCATTACGGCTCTTGTAGCTTACTTTATCAGAAGGTCGAAATACGGACTGGCGCTGCAAAGTATCGGTGAGAATGAAGAAGCGGCAGCGCATACCGGCGTAAATGTTACCATGACTAAAATACTTACCTTTGCGATAAGCGCGGTATTTATGGGCGCTGTAGGAGTCGTTATGGCGACAAAAACGACGTATGTTGACCCGCAAACAGCGTTTAACCCAATGATGTCTTTCAGCCCGGCACTAATGGCAATATTCGGTGGCATGGGGAATATGTATGGTCCGGTTATAGGGGCGGTGCTATTTACCTACATCCAGGAATTATTGCAGACGGGTAGCCTGAAGCAATATTACATGCTTATCTTTGGGGCTATCTTGATCGCCACTATTTTATACCTGCCAAGCGGTCTGATGGGAATAATCCAGAATCTCTGGAAACGGATAAAGGGAGTGAAAAGTGCACCTACTCGAGGGTGAAGGAGTCACCAAGTATTTCGGCGGTCTGGCGGCGGTATCTAACGTCGATTTTTATGTTGACGAAGGGGAGATAGTGGGGTTGATAGGACCTAACGGAGCCGGTAAAACAACCCTGTTTAACCTGATATCGGCAGCGATGGAGCCCAAACCCGGGGTGATTAGGTTCAAGGGAAAGAAAATCAACGGGCTAAAGCCGTTCCAGGTATGCCGATTAGGCATCGCCAGGACTTTCCAGACCGTAAAAGTGTTCGGCAATATGCCGGTAATTGAAAACGTAAGGGTGGGTGCGCTTTTTGGTCCTGCCAAGGGTCTTTCATCAGCGGAAGCTACCAAGGAAGCTAACGGGTTACTGGAGTTCATGGGCTTATCAGACGTTGCTTATACACCGGCGAGAGATCTGACCCTGGCGAACCAGAAACGAATTGAAGTAGCCAGAGCGCTGGCGACAAGGCCGACTCTATTGATGTTGGATGAGCTGATGGCCGGTCTTAACCAGACAGAGCTCCTCGAGGCGATGGAACTGATAAAGAGGATACAACAAAAGGGTATTACAATTATCATGATCGAACATGTTATGAGTGCTATTATGGGTATCTGCGACCGAATTATCGTTTTACATCACGGCCAGAAAATCGCCGACGGGACCCCGCAGGAAGTCGCCAACAGTAAAACGGTAATCGAAGTATATCTGGGAGAATCAGCCGATGCTGGAAGTTAATAAGATAAATACTTTTTACGGTAACATACAGGTGCTATGGGACGTCAGTCTAAAGGTAAATCAGGGTGAGATTGTTGCCCTCATTGGTGGTAACGGAGCCGGGAAATCAACCCTGGTGCATGCTATCACCGGTTTATTGCGCATAACCTCCGGCAGTATTAAATTCCT
The DNA here is from genome assembly GCA_034432135.1 of Dehalococcoidales bacterium. Taxonomy (GTDB): domain Bacteria; phylum Chloroflexota; class Dehalococcoidia; order Dehalococcoidales; family RBG-16-60-22; genus RBG-13-51-18. The sequence continues at coordinate 14,906 of DAOUCO010000003.1, forward strand.
GAATCAACAAATCGATGGGCTCGAACCCCACAAAATTACGGAACTCGGTGTATCGCATATACCGGAGGGAAGGAAGCTTTTTACTGAAATGAGCGTTCTCGAAAATCTTGAGATGGGGGCGTATCCTAAAGACGCCTGGAAAAACAGGAAAAATACACTGGAACATGTTTTCAAGATATTCCCCAGATTGAAAGAGAGAGAGAAGCAATTAGCCAGAACATTAAGCGGCGGGGAGCAGCAAATGCTGGCGATGGGCCGCGGGCTGATGCCCAGTCCCAAGCTCTGTATTGTCGATGAACCTTCCAACGGACTGGCACCGATGGTTGTCATGGAAGTTTTTAAAATTATACAGGAGCTGCGGAAGCAGGGCATTACGATACTGCTGATAGAGCAAAACGTAAAGCAGACCTTAGAGATATCCGACAGGGCTTACGTGCTGGAAAATGGGCGGATAGTGATGGAGGGCGACTGCGCCACCTGTCTGGCGAGCGAGCATATCAGGAAAGCGTATCTGGGACTTTAATTTACAACGTCTCCTCACTTAAGTCTGATTTGCCACCTTGGCGCTCATATATTATAATTGTTAAGCCTCTATACCCGTTTTTATTTAAGAGTAATGTTTGGAAACCATTAAGCTCAATATAGACGGGCGCGATATACAAGCCCAATCTGATAAAAGCATCCTCGAAGCTTCTTTAGAAGCTGGTATTTATATTCCTTATCTATGCTATCACCCCGACCTCGGGACGACCGGCGACTGCGGGCTTTGCGTGGTGGAGGTGGAGGGGAATAGAGAACTGGTTATATCCTGTAATACAAAGGCCGCCGGAGGGATGGCGGTCAGGACGAAATCAAAAAGAATTGCCGAGGCGCGCCGGCAGGCGATGGAAAAAATACTCGTCGGGCACCCGTCGGACTGCGGCACCTGCATCAAATACCTCAACTGCGAACTGCAATCACTCAAGCAGTATATCAGCGAAGAGGAATACAAACCGAAGGGACCGGCACGTTTATTCGCGGTAGATAACAGCAACCCCCTCTTCACCATCGACCCTAATAAATGCGTCATGTGTACGCGCTGTATCAGAGCCTGCAAGGACCTGCGGGGGGTGGGGATATTGGTTGAGAAAACAAAGGGCGAGGAGAGGTACATCGGGACGGAAAACGGGTTATCACTGGCAGAGGCGGGCTGTCGATTCTGCGGTGCCTGCGCGGAGGTCTGCCCGAGCGGGGCGATAATGGATAAAGAAGAGCTGACCAAGGGAAAGAACAGGAAGGTTGCTTTATTGCCCTGTCGCTATACCTGCCCGGCGGAAATAGATGTTCCCCGGTATTTGCGCTTCATCGGTGAAAAGAACTACCGCGCCGCGGTAGCGGTGATAAGGGAGAAAGTACCATTTCCTGCGGTTTTGGGTTATGTGTGCGACCGTCCCTGCGAGGAAGTGTGCCGTCGCGGAGAAATTAATGAGTCAATTTCTATCAGAGAATTAAAGCGCTACGCGGCGGAGCATGATGGAAAAGGTCTTAAGCCAGGTAGAAAACCCGCTACCGGTAAAAAGGTTGCGGTCATTGGGGCGGGGCCAGCGGGCCTTACGGCGGCTTATTATCTGGCTTTGCAGGGACATGAAGTCACAATATACGAGGCGTTGCCCTTCGCTGGAGGCATGATGCGCGTCGGTGTTCCGGAGTACCGCCTGCCCCGCAGGGTACTGGAAGAAGAAATTAAATATATAAAAAATGCGGGTGTAGAAATTAAAACCGGCGTTCGCATCGAGTCTATAGACAAGCTTTTTGCGGAGGGTTATCACGGCGTGGTTACTGCGGTAGGGACACATAAGGGGCAAAAGTTAAAAATTCCCGGCGCCGATAACGATAGTGTATTAATAGGCGTTGATTTCTTAAAAGATATTAACCTGGGGAAAAAGGTGAACATCGGAAAAAATGTCCTGGTGCTGGGGGGAGGCAAAGTGGCTTTCGACTGCGCCCGGGTGGCGAGGAGGCTGGGGGCGGAGGTAAAAATAGCCTGTCTGGAATCCAGAGAGACGATGCCGGCAACCAGCGAAGAAATACAACTGGGTGAGGAAGAAGGGATTAAAATTTACCCCGCCCGGAGTTTTATACGCATTTTAACTGAAAACGGCAAGATTAGCGGCGTGGAATGCCTCGAGGTTACATCGCTGACCTTCGATGAAGAGAAAAATCCTCAAATAGAGACAAAGGAAAATTCACAGTATGTAATCGAAGCCGATACGGTGATTTTCGCCATCGGGCAGCGACCGGAAATACCGGAGGGCTTCGGACTTAATACGGTCGCCGGAAATCTAATAGAGGTGGATGTTTTTAATAATATCACAAGCAGGGAAGGCGTTTTTGCCGCCGGGGACGCGGTCAGCGGCACGTCATCGGTCATCAAGGCTATTGCCTCCGGCAGGAAAGCGGCGATTGCCTTGGATAAATATTTAGGGGGTAGCGGCGACATCGACGAGCAACTGGCACCGCTGACCGAGCCGGAGAAAAACATCGGGCGTTGCGAAGGTTTTACGACTTTGGAGCGCTGTAAAGATGCGTATATACCCGCGGAAGAAAGACTAAAGAGCTTTGGTCGAGTAGTAGCGGACCTCGATGAAAATATTGTAGAGTATGAAGCGAAACGCTGCCTCCAGTGCGACCTGCGACTTAAAATAACGCCGGTCAAGTTCTGGAGCAGTTATTAAGTTGAGACAGGGGGTGCGATATGAGCAATTTACCCGCACAGACCGATATCGTTGTAATCGGGTCTGGTGCTGCTGGTATGGCGGCGGCATTAACGGCGGCGGAGGGGGGCGCTAAAGTAATCGTCTTTGAAAAAGAGCGCTCGCCGGGCGGCACGGCTAACTTCTTCGAGGGCACATTTGCCGTGGAAAGCGCCATGCAACGGGAAAGATATATTACCTATAGCAAGGATGAGGCTTTTAAAAATCTCATGGAATTCAGTCACTGGATTGCCAATCCGCGGCTGGTCAGAGCCATCGTTAACGAATCCGGCGCCACCATCGGCTGGCTGCAGCAGCAGGGTGTTGTCTATGTTGACGCCACGATTAATATGCCGGATTCTCCACGGACATACCATGTAGTCAAGGGGAAAGGGGAGGCGGTCATTAAAACGCTGGTGACCAGAGCTAAAGAAAAGGGAGTCGATATACGCCTGGCGGCGCCGGTGAAAAGAATCGTTAAACAGGGCGATAAAATCAGGGGGGTAATCGCGGAAATCGACGGGCAAGAAGTGCAGGTCGGCGCTAAAGCGGTAATCATCGCCAGCGGAGGGTATGCTAATAACAAGGAATGGATAAAAAAATACACGGGGTTCGACCTGGGTGTCAATTTGGTGCCCGTCGGTAACGTGGATAAAATGGGCGACGGCATCCGCATGGCATGGGAAATCGGGGCGGCGGAGGAAGGGAAAAGTCTACTGGAGCTTTACCGGGTTGGGCCGATAGGACCGGAGTTCGCCATGGGCGGGCAGATAGAGATAGCCGTCATCCAGCCTGGACTCTGGGTAAATCCGAAAGGCGAACGCTTTTGCGACGAATCGATAGCTTTTTACGATTCATCGGTGGGTAACGCCGCCGCCAGGTATAAAGAGGGCTATACTTACAGCATCTTCAATGATGCGGTAATCCAGCGCATGCTGGAGAGGGGCATCGATAAAAATCCGATGATGAACAACCCGCCGGGCAGCAAGCCGACGGAAATATATCGAGAACTAAATACCGCACTGGAAAGGGGGACGACCGAGATTTTCGCCGCCGATTCTATAGACGAGTTGGCCAAGAAAATGGGCGTTAATCCCGACGTTTTAAAGGCGACCATCGATAAATATAACGAAGCTTGCGAAAAGCGTTACGACGAACTGTTTGCTAAAGACCCGAAATACCTTTTCCCGATAAAGACCCCCAGATTTTATGCGGTAAAAGCGCGGACAGTATGTCTGGGGACGATGGGGGGCATAAAAATAAATGAAAAAGCTGAAGTATTAGATAAAAAAGAGGTGGTCATCCCGGGGCTTTACGCGGCGGGGTTCGATGCGGGGGGTATGTACGGGGACAGCTACCCAATAAAGTGCGCTTCCGGGCTTTCTTCCGCTTTTGCTTTCAATTCGGGGAGAATTGCCGGGAAGAATGCACTGGAGTATATAAGGAAATAGCCAGCGTTGGTTTGTTTTATTTTTCCAGCGGCGAGAGAGGCAGGCCTCCGCCGGCGTTAATGGCTTCGCCAGTAACGTAAGAAGAAAGGTCGGATGCCAGGAATAAAGCCACACCGGCTATTTCTTCGGGCGTGCCCATGCGGTGCATCGGCACTTTGTCCTCAAGCATTTTAAAGAAAGCGCTGGCTTCTTCCTTGGATTTTCCTTCGAACATTTCCGTAAAGAACTCCGATTTTATGGGACCGGGTAAAATGGCATTGACCGTGATATTGAATGGCGCCAGTTCGAAAGCCAGATTGGTCGTCAGTCCCAGCACCCCGCCTTTAGCCGCATGGTAATGCACAATAGGGGCGGGCGGATGAATCGCTCCCATGGAGGATATATTAATAATCTTGCCGTACTTTTTCTTCTTCATAAAAGGTACGACCGCCCGGCACATAAAAAACTGTCCTGTAAGATTAGTGGCAATAACTTTATTCCATGCTTCGTTCGTCGTTTCCTCTATTTTAGAATCGCCGGAGATGCCGCCGGCGTTATTGACAAGAATATCGATTTTCTTGAATTCTTTGATAGTGCGCTTTACCATTTCGTTAACCTCGGCGCTTTTGGAAACATCGGCCGCAATCGCCAGGGATTTACGTCCAAGTTTTTTAATTTCATTGGCGACTTTCTGTGCGCCTTCAATATGCCGGGCGTTGACGACGACGTTACAGCCCTCGCTGGCGAATTTAAAGGCGATGCCCCTCCCGATTCCTTTAGAGCCGCCGGTGACGATAGCAACTCTATCTTTTAACAACATGGTTTACTCCTTAACGATGTATGACGTTTATTTGACGATATTATACCAGCTTTAATATGATATATGGTATCCCGTATCTAAAAGGAGATAAAGCAAGCTATGAGCAGTCTTAAGGGAAAAGTCGCTATGATCACCGGAGCCGCGAGCAAAAGGGGCATGGGGCATGCCTCGGCTGTGAAACTGGCTAAAGAAGGGGCGGATATCATCGTTGCGGATAAATTTGCCGCACCTAAAAGCATGTTCCCGGGGGATGAGGGGTGGGGCGGACTGGATGAAATAGTTAAAGAAGTTGAGGCGTTGGGCAGAAAAGGCATGGCGGTGACACTGGATATCAATGTCAGCAAGGAAATAGATGCCGCTATGGAGAAAATACTTAAGAAATTCGGCAGGCTGGATATACTAGTGCATGCCGCCGCCATAAGGGGACCAGTGGGCGTTAATGTCGTCGACCTTTCAGAAAAAGATATTAGGTCGATCATTGATATCGACCTGGTGGGGTCGTTTTTAGTCTGTAAAGCGGCGGCAAAGTTAATGATAGCCGGGGGAAAAGGCGGGAAAATCGTTATATATTGCTCGCTGGCGGGGACACATGGCGTAGCGGGCAGCGCCGCCTATTCCGCCGCTAAATGGGGCACCATCGGGCTGACAAAAAGTCTGGCGCTGGAGCTAGCGAAATACCAGATCAATGTTAACGGTATAAACCCCGGCATGATGGTGACAAATTTAAGGGACGAGGCTTTTAAGAAAATGGCGGAGGAGCAGGGGATTACCTGGGAGGAGGCGCGGCAGAAAGACCAGGGAGCTTTGGCGAGTCGCATTCCATGGGGTCGCTTGGGCAAGCCGGAAGAAGCCGCCGACCTAACATATTTCCTTGTTTCCGACCTTTCGACATATATAACAGGAGAAGTGATAGCCTTGGGGGGCGGGGTAACGTAGGGGTTAAGAGGCAATGGCATATCCGATAGATAAAGAGTATTACATCAGGAAAAAGCCGGAACTGCTGGACAAGTTTGAGGTAGATGTAAAGTTCTGGACTCCATTAATCCTCAAGCAGTACGGAGAGATACAGGCATATAAAATCTTGCTTGAAGCGCGCCAGAATTTTGAAATCTTGATTCCGCAAATACCCTATATCGGCGGGGATGAAAATACTTTTACAAAAAACCTGATTGATTCAGTCCGGTATCTGGCGCTTTATCAAGCCATGAAGAAGTACGGTAAGAAGGCTGAAGAAGCGGGAAAAATTATTTATGAGGGTTATCTTAAAAAAAACAGCAGGACGCAGCCGCCTATCCCACCTTCCCAGCGGTTGACACCTGAACAGCAAAAGGAGCGGGGTAGGGAAGGAGCCGAAAAGTCGCAGGAGCGGCGTTATCCAGGGGACTACGTCTATACATATATCATCGGTGATGGCAAGGAGTTCGACTATGGTTTTGATTTTACCGAATGCGCTTCTTTAAAGCTTTATCATGCACACAGTGCCGATGAATTTTTGCCATACTACTGCTATCTTGATTTCGTTGCCGGGAAGGTACGAGGTTTTGGCTTTACGAGGACGATGACACTGCACGAGGGACACGGAAAATGCAATCACCGCTTTAAGGTCGGCGGAAAAACTAAAGCTGACTGGCCTCCGCCGTTTTTAAAAAGGAAATGATTTATGACAGCGATAAATGAATTCGTGAAACACTTTATCAACACCAGATATGAAGATATTCCCGCCGATGCCGTGGCGGCGGTCAAGAAAGAAGTGGTGGACAGCCTGGCGACGGCTCTGGGAGGTTCGTCAAAAGCGGGGGTAAAAGAACTGGTGGATATGGTGAAGGAGTGGGGAGGCGCCAAGCAAAGCACGGTAATCGCTTATGGTTTTAAATGCCCTGCCCCAAATGCCGCTCAGGTCAACGGCACGATGATTCATGCTTTAGATTACGACGACGGGCACCAGACGGCGCTGGTGCATATCGGGTGCGTGGCGGTATCCACGGCTTTTGCCGTGGCAGAGCGGACAGGTAAGGTAAACGGAAAAGACTTAATTACGGCAATTGCCCTGGGAGGGGACTTTACGTCCCGGCTGGGATTAGCCAGTAAGCCGGGCGGAAGTGCCCTCGGTTCCGGCTGGCACCCGACGACGCTGTTCGGATTCTTAGGGAGCGCCGTTATTGCTGGAAAGATAATAAAGCTTGATGAAGAGAGAATGATTAACGCGCTGGGACTTGCCTATCACCAGTGCGGCGGCGCGGGCACCGGCGTGGCGGACGGCGCACTGGCGAAGAGGATGGGGCCGGGGCTGGCGGCTAAAGGGGGAATTACAGCCGCTTTGATGGCGGAAAGGGGCATTACCGGCGAGCGCGACCCGCTTGAGGGGAAGGCGGGAATCTTTAAGACCTATATGAGAGGGGACTACGACTCTGCCATATTAACTGCCGACCTGGGTAAAAGGTGGGAAGTAGTCAACATCGGGGATAAGCCATATCCCTGCTGCGGGCTGACTCACGCCTGTATCGATGCGGCGCTAGCTTTAAAATCGGAGCATAATATAAATGCTGACCATATAAA
>DAOUCO010000004.1:0-1793 GCA_034432135.1 Dehalococcoidales bacterium
CCCGTATCCGCTGGAACAAATGCTGTACCGGCACCCCGAGTTGTATCAGAAAAATGCCATCCAGCTTCTAAAGGTAAAAGCGGTAGCCATTAGTCCGGAAAAACATACGGTAAAATTGGAAAGCGGCCAGGAAATCAGGTGGCAGACATTACTGCTGGCTACAGGCGGCGTTCCAATTATGCCCGATATAGAAAGTGTGAAATTGAACGGAGTCTTCACCTTTAATAAGCTCGATGATGCTAAAGCTATCGACAACTTTCTTAAGGAGCGACGGGGGAACATCAAGGCTGTCGTTATCGGCGGTGGCTTAATCGGCATAAGCGTTACCGAAGCGCTGGTAAAACGCGGCGTAGAAGTTACCATCGTGGAAATGAAAGATTGGGTTTTAAACACTATCCTCGATAAGGATACTGCTGCCCTCGAGGCAGAAGCATTATTTAACGCCGGGGTAAATGTTATTACCGGGCATACGGTGGTAAGAACCACCAGCCATACAGCTGATTTGGTCAGCGGTGTAACTTTAGATGATGGGCGCTCTCTCCCGTGCGACTTGGTCATCGCCGCCATCGGCGTGTGGCCGCGGCTGGATTTGATTACCGGAATTGATGTTAAGACAAACCGCGGCATCGTGGTAGATAGGCACATGGCTACGTCTTCGCCGGATATTTATGCCTGTGGCGATGTCGCCGAGGCTTACGACTTTGTTATCGGGGACAACCGTCTGACGCCCGTCTGGCCCAATGCCTATGAGGGCGGAAGGGTGGCAGGCTTTAATATGGCGGGGCGATCTATGGAATATCAAGGCGGCACGGTGATGAACGCCTTAAAATACTTTGGTTTGAATATCGTCTCCGCTGGTCTGGTCAGCGCAACCAACGATAGCTATGAGACGATTATCAACCGCCACGATGGCATTTACCGCAAGGTAATCATAAAAAACGGCAAACTGGCGGGCTTTGTCTTTGCTGGCGATATAGAAAAATCAGGGATTATTTACAACCTGATGAAAGATGGCATCGATGTCAGCGATTTTAAACGGGCGCTTCTCGCCGACGATTTCGGCCTGGCTTCACTGCCTGAAGTTATCTGGCGCTCGAAGCTGTCCAAACCTACTGCCGCATCGGTTCCCATCACTGCCTCTGAACAGCCTGAAGAAGCTTTTGTTGGAGACTAGTCGCTTTCCGAAAGGAAAACACATGAAAGACCTGCTACGTGTAAACAATAAATATAATGATGATAAAGTCATCGACGCCTGCTCTATTTTCGGCGCTATGGATAAATCCGGCCGCAGATTTTCTGGCGACGGCGTGATTAAAGCTATTGCCAACATGCACGACCGTGGCAACGGAATGGGCGGCGGCTTCGCTATTTACGGGCTTTACCCGGAACATGCTGATAATTACGCCCTCCACATCATGTACCTCAATAGCCAGAACAAGCTGGAAACGGAAGCGTTCTTAAGGGAGCATTTTACCATTGTCTGGCAGGAAGAAGTCCCCTCCCGTATTACCGCCGCGATAAAGAACCCCCCGCTGGTCTGGCGCTATTTTGTGGATGTTCCCCGGAACCTGCCGGTAAACCTCTCTGCTGATGACTACGTCGTGGCAAGAGTAATGGAAATCAATACCAGCGCTAATAACAGCTTTGTCTTTTCCAGTGGCAAGAACATGGCTGTATTTAAGGGCGTGGGCTACCCGGAAGAAATCGCCGAGTACTTCCGCCTAGAGCAATATAAGGCTTACATCTGGACAGCTCACGGCAGATTCCCCACCAATACGGTGGCATGGTGGGGT
>DAOUCO010000005.1:0-2280 GCA_034432135.1 Dehalococcoidales bacterium
GGGTCGATGCGGTTATCGCCTCCGTTGGCGACTGAGGGGCATGTACCAAGTACCTTGTGTACGATGCAATTTATATCGAGGGTAAGGGTAAGCCCGTCGCTACTTATGTCTTCCAGCATTTCGTCAACGACGCTATGTCGGCGGCTTCCAGTAAAGGTATGCCGGTTCTTAGAATCGTGCCGGAAAATATCGTTTCCGAGTCCACGGTCGTTAAAGACGTTGAAGCCGCCATTAAAGCGGTATTCGATGATGTTGTTGCCGTTTTGACCAAACCTTTAACCGCCAACGAAAAATCGCCTAAAAAACGCGAACCGGAGAATCCCCCTCGCATTATTTTCAAGGGCACGCTGGCGGAGGTTAACCGGTTTTTCTATCAGCGCGGCTGGACGGATGGCCTCCCCATTATTCCCCCCACCGAGGAGGCGGTAAAGGAAATGATGACCGGTACCGACCTCCCCGCCGACCACCTTGTGGAGAAGCTGGAGCCGAGACTGGGCAAGGCGACGGTAGAGAAAATCGCCATCAATGCCGTCATGGCCGGCTGTCTGCCCACCTATATGCCGCTGCTGATTGCCGGCGTACAGGCGCTGGCATCCAACCCCGTCTGCGGGATGATGGCAGCTAGCACCGGGTCGTTTGCGCCTTTCTGGTTTTTCAATGGTCCCCTCGCTAAAGATATCAATATACGCTCGACCTACGGCGCTACAAATCCCGGCGATATTGCCAATGCCTCTTTCGGGCGCGCCATGGGACTGATTACCAAGAACATCCGCGGCATCCGCAAGCAAATCGAGGATATGGGAGTTTTAGGCAATCCCGGCAAATACTCTTGGGTCGCTGCTGAAAATGAGGAAAACAGCCCCTGGGAGCCTTTACATGTCGAACGCGGTTTCAAGAAAAATGACAGCACCATTACCTTGATGTTCCCGCAGTCTTTCCAGCAGATGATGCCCTTCGGTACCGATGATAAAGGCATACTGGCAACCATCGTCGGCAGCGTTGTTCCCGCCCGCATGGGGGCGTTTGCGGTACTGCTTACACCCACTAATGCTAAGTCTCTAGCGAACCGCGGCTGGAGCAAAAAACAGGTCAAGGACTTTATTATTAAAAATGCGGTCGTACCCGATGGTTATTACAAAAGGCTCGGCCTGGACGATAGTAAACCTTTCGATCGCGGCAATGTCGTCATCACCGGGACGGCTGATAAAAAAGCGATTTTTGTGCCAAGCCAGCGCGACCCCGACCCTGTCCAGGTTCTTGTTTTTGGCGGGTTCGGTTCATGGATGGGTTTCCTCCAGGGAGGTCCAAGCCCGATTACTATGAAGGTGGAACTGCCGAAAAACTGGGCACAGCTGGTAAAAAAGTACAAAAACATTGTGCCCAACTACGTTAAATACTGATAACGCTAATATAATTCAAAGGAGGGTTGATTCAATGGTTGCTTTGTATGTCATCATCGCTATCGTCATCATCCTTTTCTTCTTGTCCATCAGGACCGTCAGGCCTACCGACCGCGGTCTGGTGGAAAGGTTCGGTAAATACAACAGGTTCGTGCAACCGGGACTGCTCTTCCTTATCCCCTTAGGCATCGAAAGGCTCATCAAGGTAAATATCACGGAAATGATGGTTGATGCCGGCGGGCAGGAAATTATTACCAGAGACAGCTTGAACGCCCAGGTTGATGCCCAGGTGTACTTCAAGGTCAAATCCGACGAAGAAAACGTCAAGGCTTCCGTGTACAATGTCTATAACTACAAAGTTCAGATAGTGGCTCTGGCAAGAACCACCCTGAGGAACATAATCGGTACGATGAACTTGATGGAAGCCAATAGTGAAAGAGGCAAGATAAACAGGTCCCTCTACGACCAGCTCACTGTTGAGACCAAGAGTTGGGGAATTGAAATCGTCAGAACAGAACTGAAGGAGATTAATCCCCCCACGGGAGTACAGGAGGCAATGAACAACGTCGTGGTTGCCAATAACCAGAAGATAGCGGCTGTCGACTTTGCAACTGCTACAGAAACGAAGGCGGATGGTGAGAAGAGAGCCAAGATCAAGCTGGCTGAAGGCGAGAGGCAAACCCTTATTCTCAAGGCTGAAGGCGAGGCGCAGGCCATCAAGCTCGTCAACGAGGCCGCCAACAAGTACTTTATCGGCAATGCCCAGTTGCTGCGGAGACTGGAAACAGTAGAAAGAGCCTTAACATCTAACGCTAAAGTGGTGCTGCCTACCAGTCAGAGCCTCGTAAACGTTATCGGTGACCTGGCCGGCATAACGACC
>DAOUCO010000006.1:0-8241 GCA_034432135.1 Dehalococcoidales bacterium
CGATATCGCTGAAACAGCAGGGTATCCAGACAGCCAGAAAGAGGAAAACGAAGATGATAGGTAGCAGGGGCAGCCAGTCTGCCGTCCCGAAGGCGGTAAAACCGAACAGCGAAGCCCAGGTGCTTATTAGAACATGTATCATATGAGGCATTTTAGTATTCGGTTTGAAATAGCCGATAATTATACCGATTAGGGCGGCTGAATTGACGATTACCCAGTGGGGAACATTAAAATACGGCATTATTTCGGAAGAGGCAAAGGGCAAATGAAATTCCATTGCAATCTGTAAGCTTTTACCTTCTAAATAAGGAATGATAGCATCGCTAAGCGTAGCCACACCCACAGAGCCTACGTAACCGACGATTATTACCAGCCAGAGCTTATGTTTTCCCTGTCTACAGTAGATAGCAGTGGTAACCAAAGCACTAAATACTACATGAAGAGGATGGAACGTAAAAAAAAGCACCTCGGAAACGTTCATCGGCGTATTAAGAATAGTAACCAGAGCCATGGCACCGATACCAATAAAAGCCCCGGCCGCGGTAAACGGGATATGATGCAACAACTCGATACCGATACGTTTTAACATATATCCCTCATTTAGTCACCCGCCCGTTTATTGCATTCGCGGCACTTTCCCACAAACTCAAGGAGATGTCCTTCGATTTTAAATCTAGTCTCTTTTACAAGACGCCTTTCTAGTTCCCCAAGGTCACAATTAGTAAAATCGACAACTTTACCGCAATCGGAACAAATGAGGTGGTGGTGATGTTCAGAGGGGCGGCGCATTAAGTAACTGCGGCAACTGCCGCCGACGTGCATCTCACAGATAAGGTCGAGCTGTTCAAGTATTTCAATAGTACGATAAATCGTCACTAGCCCGACAGACGGATGCTTGCGATGGACTCTCTGATAGATGGCCGTCGGGGTGAGGTGCTCGTGTGTATTGATAATAGCATTGATAATATGGCGGCGTTGCGGCGTTATTTTATAGCCGTGCTTACGGAGTTCCTGTTCCGTTCTTTTTCCAGTGTAGACCATTTTAGGATACCAAATGAAAATGATTTTCAATTAGATAATATAACACTGTAGTGCGCATCTGTCAACCTGAAAAAGATAATATACTTACTTATTGTCCTGAAAGCGCAATGTATGGTAGAATTGATAAGCATGTAAAGCTATAAGTGCGTTTATGCGCAATGATTTGACAATATATTACGCTTTATAATATAATATATGCTTAATAAATTAAATTTGCGTGAATAATGATGGAAAAGACTTTGCAATTGCTGTCGGGGAATGAAGCCTTAGCCCTCGGCGCTTACCACGCCGGCGTGCAGGTTGCTACTGCTTACCCCGGCACACCCAGCACCGAGATACTCGAAAATTTCGCCCGTTTCAAGGACATCTACGCCGAGTGGTCAACTAATGAAAAGGTCGCTATGGAAGTGGGGATGGGAGCCGCTTATACCGGGGCGCGCGCTATAGTCTCGATGAAGCACGTGGGGCTTAATGTCGCCAGCGACCCCTTCATGGGGGCATCCATCACAGGCATTATCGGGGGTCTGGTGGTGGTTACAGCCGACGACCCGCAGATACACAGCTCACAGAACGAGCAGGATAACCGGCACTATGCCAGATTAGCCAAAGTGCCGATGCTGGAGCCGAGCGACAGCCAAGAAAATTACGACCTCATGGGTCTCGCCTTTGATATCAGTGAGGAGTTCGATACACCGGTACTTTTCCGCATAACCACCCGTATCGCTCATTCGAAGTCGGTGGTGGAAGTGAAAAGAAGTCGCATGGTAAAGAAGACTCAGCCGGCTTTCTACTTCAACCCGCAGAAATACGTCATGTTGCCGGTTTACGCCTTGCCGCGCCACGCCATGGTAGAAAAGCGTATGAAAAGACTGGTAGAGTACTGCGAGACCTTCCCCATGAACCAGATTATCTGGAATAAGAAAAAGCTCGGCATCGTGACCAGCGGCGTGGCTTACCAGTACGCTCGCGAGGTCTTCCCAGAGGCATCTTTCTTAAAGCTGGGCATGACCTGGCCATTGCCAGAGAAAATGATAAAAGACTTCGCCGCCAAAGTGGAGAGGCTTATTGTTATCGAGGAGCTCGACCCATTTTTGCAGGACAATATTAAGTCGATGGGCATTAAGGTCACCGGCAAGGAATTTATACCGCTGGTGGGCGAACTAAACACGCGCATCGTCACCGAGAGCAGCGTCGGCGCCGGACTGTTGCCCGAATCGGAAAAACCCGATATCATACCACCCGCCGGCAATCTGGCACGGAGGCCTCCCCTGCTTTGCCCGGGCTGTCCCCACACCGGCATCTACTTTACATTAAATACCATCGGGCAGCGCTCTAAATTGTTAGAATCTAAAGACCCGCAGGAGCCGAAGCTAGTAATTACCGGCGACATCGGCTGTTATACGCTGGGAGCTTACCCGCCCTTTAACGTCCTGGATACGACAGCCTGCATGGGCGCGGGCATCGGGCAAGCGCTGGGCATGGAAAAAGCGGGGGTTAAAAGCAAAATCGTGGCGGTCATCGGCGACTCCACATTTTTACATTCCGGCATCACAGGTTTAGTTGACGCCGTTTACAATGAGGGTCATATTACGATACTGATACTGGACAACCGCACCACGGCGATGACCGGGCACCAGGAGCACCCGGGTACGGGTATTACGGCGCAAGGAAAAGAAACTTACGCCGTTGATATCGAAAGCTTATGCCGGGGTATCGGCGTTAAAGATGTAAAAGTGATTAATGCCTTCGACCTCAAGGCGTTAAGAGCGGGTTTGCGCGACTCGCTGGAAAGGCCGGAGGTATCGGTAATTATCGTGCGGGGGGCTTGCGCCATGCAGGTCAGGAAGCGCGAAAATCCGCGCAAAGTGGCTATAGAAAAGTGCAATCAATGTGGCACCTGTCTAAAGCTTGGCTGCCCGGCTATCCAGAGCGCTGACGGGCAGGTGTTTATCGAGCCGTCGCTATGCGCCGGGGATATCTGCACTATTTGCGAACAGCTTTGCCCGCACAAGGCGATTGTGGTATAGGGGGAAGTAACAAGTTTCAAGTAGCAAGTAACAAGGAAGTGACGAGTGAATAAGATGGGGGCGGGGTTTGATACTTGACACTTGGCAGTTGATACATAAATGAAAATGAAGAAAATGAACTTACTGGTTACCGGGGTGGGGGGACAAGGAGTGGTCCTTGCCTCGGATATCATCGGCGAGACGGCTCTGGCCGCGGGTTTCGACGTGAAAAAGACGGACACGCTGGGAATGGCACAACGGGGCGGCAGCGTGGTCAGCCATGTACGGCTGGGGGAAAAGGTGCGGTCGCCTTTAATCAAGGAAGGAGAGGTTGACTTGCTTTTAGCTTTCGAAAAGCTGGAGGCGGCACGGTGGAGCCATTATCTAAAGAAAGGTGCGATAGTTATTATCAACAACTACGAGCAGCCGCCGCTATCGGTAAGCCTGGGAAAGGATAAATACCCCACCGATAAAGAGATTACCAAAACGCTTAAAAGGCGCACTGATAAGATATACTTTATCGATGGGAATAAAAAAGCTAAAGAACTGGGCAATGTCAGGACGCTCAACATCTTCATGCTGGGCTGTTTTGCCGCCTTCGCACCAATGAACATTAAAATATGGCGGGAGAGCATATCGCAACATATGCCAGAGAACATCAGAGAAATCAACCTGAAAGCCTTTGATTTGGGCAGAAAGGAAATCGAAGGTGTCCGTATCGGAAAAAGTTAAAAAGGGCATGGAACTGGGCTCGTGGATAAGACGCATGTTCGAAGAGGGCATCGCCATGAAGAAGCAGTTCGGGCCGGAAAACGTCTACGACCTTTCACTGGGCAACCCGGTAATGGAGCCCCCGCCGGAATTCAAACGCGAGCTTAAACGCCTGGCAGACCACCCTTATAAAGGGATGCACGGCTACATGGAAAACGCCGGCTACCCGGAAACGCGGGCGGCCGTTGGCTCACAATTGACCAAAGAAACAGGTATCAAACTCACGGAAAAGGACATTATCATGGCGGTGGGAGCGGCGGGGGCGATTAACGTTGCCCTTAAGACCATCCTCAATGCTGGTGATGAGGTAATTGTCTTTATCCCTTGGTTCGTGGACTACTTTAACTACATACAAAATCACGATGGCGTCGTAAAGCCCCTACCCACCGATGAGAATTTCCTGCCCCGCTTGGACGTGCTGGAGAAAAATATCGGGCCGAGGACGAAGGCGCTACTTATCAATTCCCCGAATAACCCCACGGGCGTCGTCTATAATGCCGAAATACTCACTAAAATATGCGATATACTGCGAAAAAAAGAAAAGGAATACGGCACGGAGATATTTCTCATCAGCGACGAGCCGTATAAAAAAATCATCTACGACGGGCTTAAATACCCATCGCCGCTGAACTTCCACCGGCACAGCATCATCTGCACCTCTCACTCTAAAGACCTTTCCTTACCAGGGGAGCGCATCGGCTACGTGGCTTTACATCCGGACTGCGAAAATCACGATGACATGATAAAAGCGTTCATTTTCTGCACGCGCGTATTGGGCTTTATCAACGCCCCGGCTTTCATGCAGAACGTGGTACGCAACCTCCAGGGCGTGACTATCAACGTCGGCGAGTACCAGCGCCACCGCGACTTTATCTACAACAACCTGGTGAGGATGGGGTATACGGTAAATAAGCCGCAGGGAGCTTTTTATATCTTCCCGAAATGCCCTATCGAGGACGACGTGGCTTTTGTGCGCGAACTGCAGAATGAGCACCATGTTTTAACGGTACCCGGGGTAGCTTTCGGCATACACGGCTATTTCAGGCTGGTCTACTGCGTTGACGACGAACTTCTGGAGAAGTCCATGCCCGGCCTGGAAAAGATAGCCAGAAAATACGGGCTCAAGTAACCGGCGCAAGTGCTACTTGTTATGAAACAACAATTCGTTATCGATAACACAAGAGAGCGGGAAAGACTCCGTAAGCTGGTAAATAGCCTGACCGACGATGAGCTAAACCTAGTTATCTATAAAGAAGGCTGGACTATCGCGGTTGCACTAGCGCATCTGGCATTCTGGGATAGTTACGCGCTGGCTCTGCTAAAAAAGTGGAAAAAGGAAGGGGTATCGCTATCACACAGTGAATGGGGTAATATTAATGATGCCCTGCTGCCAATTGCACTGAATATACCACCACGTGTAGCTGCAGAACTGGCGGTTTCTTCCGCAGAAGCTACCGACCGCGAAGTTGAGCAATCCACACCCGAATTCATTAAAGCAGTTGAAGCGCTTAAAGAACCTTTTCGACTTAATCGTTCTATCCATCGCAAAACACACTTAGATGAAATTGAATCTTTCCTAGCAAGTAAAAGTAAAAGTTCGTAATCTCAGGTTAATGTTATTGCGTTTGCATTTTCTAAAAATTTTATGCTATACTTGCGCAGTGCCCTGAACGTAGATATTTCCTGGGGCATGCATAATAAAAGGCTTTTAGATAGTTAGAGGACCATTTGCTAGCTGATTACGGACTAATCGGGCTATTCCTCGTTGTAGCTATCCTTTTTTCCATATTAATGGTGGTTCTTCCCATTATTCTAAGATACCTGAAAATCGTTCCCAGTAATCCCAACCCCACCAAACAGTCCATCTTTGAATGCGGTATGGAGACCATAGGGAAGACCTGGGTGCAGTTTAACTTCCGCTACTATTTTTACGCCCTCGTTTTCCTCGCCCTCGATGTGCTGGTAGTCTTCCTTTACCCCTGGGCGGTGCAACTAAAGCAACTGGGGGCGTTCAGCCTGTATGTCGTTTTAATCCTCGTTTTTATAGTGTTAGTCGGTTATATCTACGCTTGGAAGAAAAAGACACTGGAATGGAAATAAGCAGCGATAAAGAATATATTTATAAAGCCTCGGAGCTGGACCGGCATGAAGGCCAGATAATTAACGATTTTAAAGCCGGCCACCAGGTGACGATTCCCGACCCGGATGCCTGGCTTGATGAAGAGATAAAGAGGAATATCGTCATCACGTCGCTGGACTGGGTGTTGAACTGGGCGAGGCGTTCCTCAATGTGGACTGCCGTATGTTATCCCGCCTGCTGCGGCATGGAATGGATGGCTACCCTGGCTCCCCGCTTCGATGGAGCCCGTTTCGGACTGGAAATTATGCGGGCTTCCCCGCGCCAGGCCGACCTCATGATTACGGCAGGAACGCTCACCTGGAAAATGGCGCCGAATGTCAGACGCATTTACGACCAGATGCCGGAGCCCAAGTGGGTTATCGCCATGGGTGCCTGTGCTATCAGCGGCGGCATTTTCCGCTCCGGCTATAATGTCGTGCCCGGCTATAACAAGATAATCCCCGTGGACGTCTACGTGCCCGGCTGCCCGCCACGCCCTGAAGCACTAATTTACGGCATCCAGCAACTGCAGAAGAAAATAGCCAAAGCGAAGGCCGTCCCGGACATCCCCAAACTTAAAATGCCCAGAATAAAACTGCCCGAAATACCCAGATTAGAAAGGCATGCGTAATGACGGTTATACTCTCCGCGAAAGAGCTATTAAACCAGCTGAATACTAAATTCCCGGGCGCTATTGAAGAATGCGGGACCGATAGCGTGCTGGTTAAGAGCGAAAGCCTGCTGGAAGTTGTCGGCTATCTCAAGACTGCAGAGGAGTTTAAGTTCGATTACCTCAACTACATTACCGCCGTAGATTATTATAGCTATTTCGAGATTGTTTACATGCTTACCTCTCTAGAATTCAACCGCTCCGTGACACTTAAAGTGCGCTCCTATACCCGCGATAACCCGACCGTGCCATCATTGACTGGTTTGTATCAAGGGGCGGACTTCCAGGAGCGGGAGGTTTACGACCTCATGGGCATTACCTTCCAGGGACACCCTAACTTAAAACGTATCTTCCTGTGGGAAGGATTTGATGGGCATCCTTTACGAAAGGATTTCAACCGGTGACGACCACGCAAGAGCTTACGCTTAACACCGAACCCTTTGTGCTGAACATGGGGCCGGTTCACCCGAGCACTCACGGCGTATACCGTATGAGAGTGACGCTTGATGGCGAGGTCGTTCTCGATATAGAGCCGGTCTTCGGTTATTTGCACCGCGGCATCGAGAAGCTCATGGAAGAACGCACCTATACCGGCGGCATCCCTCTTACCGACCGCCTGGATTATGTATCCCCAATGAATAATAATTTCAGCTACTGCCTGGCGGTGGAAAAACTGGCAGGGATAAAAGTGCCGGAACGCGCCGAATATATACGCGTAATTACCGCCGAATTACAGCGTATTGGCAACCACTGCCTCGCCGTTGGCGCCATGTTTAACGATGCCGGCGCACTCGGCACTCCCTTCTTTTACCTCTGGAGTCAGCGGGAAAAAATCTACGACCTTCTAGAAATGCTCTGCGGACAGCGACTGATGCACAATTATATGCGTATCGGCGGCACCAGCCAGGATATGCCGGCGGAATTCCTGCCGGCAATAGAAAAATTTATTCCCCAGTTAAGCACTTTTATCGATGAATTCGACTTTTTTGTCAAGCAAAATGAGGTCTTTATCGCCCGTACTAAAGGCGTCGGTATCCTGCCTAAAGATTTAGCTATCAATTGCAGCATCAGCGGACCCGTGGCACGCGCCAGCGGCATCAAGCGGGACTTACGTAAAGATGACCCCTATTCCATTTACGACCGTTTTGAATTTGATATCCCTACCGGTGAAAACGGGGATTGCTATGACCGCTACCGTGTAAGAATCGAGGAAATGCGACAGAGTCTGCGCATTATAGAACAGGCGATAAAACAGGTGCCCGGCGGACCTTTTAAAACCGAACTACCTCACCTTGTCCGCCCGCCTTCCGGCGATGCCTACGCTCACATCGAAGGACCTAAGGGCGAGCTGGGTTTCTATATTGTTTCGGACAATTCCATCGCGCCCTACCGCTGCCATATAAGGCCCACCAGCTTGATAAACCTCACGGCTCTACGGCAGATGGTGCGCGGATGGAAGGTCGCCGACCTCATCGTAATATTCGGCAGTATAGACATCACCATGGGAGAGGTCGATAGATAGTGGTTACGGTTGATTTAACGATAAACACTGGTTTAGCCATGCAGGTAACGCCCTCCGATTGGCCCGGCGGCTACTGGTGGCACTGGCTGTTCTTCACCGTTGTCATTATCGC
>DAOUCO010000007.1:0-3162 GCA_034432135.1 Dehalococcoidales bacterium
TTATGACGATAGCTCCGATAAATAAAAGCGGCAACATGATAAGCGGTGCCAGGACAGCCGCCTTATCGATGAGAGAGGTCTCACCGCCCACAGTATATAATGAAGAAGAAGAGACCGCAGGCTGGTTCGCGCCCTGCTCTCCAAGTACAAAATCGCTAAAAGACGTGATTCCTATTGCCTGCGTACTAGTCGAGGTTCTTACGCCGACATCCGGATATGACCAGCCGCTATTATATTTCCCAACGCTAAAATTAGCGGTGTCCGCGCCGCCAAGTACGTCTCCGGAAACAAAATCAAATATCGCATCATAGTTATCAAAAACAATTCCAGAATTGGTGAAACTCCAGTAGACGTTTACATCTTTTTTAGAATTGATTAAGGATGACCTAATGTTGGGGTGTTGACCTGGCGTAGCTTTGACCGTCAGATATCCAGCTGTACTGACATTGCTGAATAACAGGGTCACTGGATTATAATTAACCCCGCCGACCTCGAATGTGCGTGTTGTAGGTCCGGTAGCTACGTTCTTTTGCAGGTTACCTATAACGTAACTGCTGCTACTGCCGCCGGAAACGCTTCCGCTCGAGTTAATAATAATAGTATTACTGCCAGTAGTAATTTTGCCGCTGGTCAGTGTCAGCGTCCCGTATATCGTGGAACTGCTGTTTAAAGTTACGCCGTTGGCATTGTTGATTGTCAGGTTATTCAGCGAGGTTACACTGCTCGGTATGTTTATCCCAGTAGAAAAACCGCCAAACACAAGACTGGAAGACGATGTGGTGGACAGATTAGATGGCGTGCCGGCAATCGAAGGGCCGTTTAGCGTTAGGGTATTTGCCCCGACCGCGAATGTGCCATTGATCAGTGTTAAGGTACTAGCAATGGTTTTCGAGCTTCCTAGGTTAATACCATTGGAGTTGTTGATAATGACGCCGCCGCTGCCCTCGAATGTTGCCGGGAATTCCGCGCCCGTCGTTTGAGCGGCGGAACCCTTGTATTGAAGGGTGGCATCTGCACCATAATTTAACGTTCCTGTTATCGTGGCTGTGGCAGTCCCTTCCCTGGAAAGGATGCCGTTTACAACAGTTGTTCCGGCAGGAAATGTCTTGGCGTCGCTACCAGAGAGTGTAAGGTTAAAGTAGGTTGTTGCTTTCACCGTCTGTGCTCCCGCCCGGTTGTAATTGACGTTATTACCGTCGGCAATGGCGGTAAGTGTGGTAATCGCAGGAGGGCCGGTAAACCCGATATTGAGCGTGCCCGTGGCAGCGTTGGTCAATCCCCCTGTTCCAGCTAGAGCAGTTGTTACGGTCAGTGCTCCATTGTTGGTAAGAGTAACTCCTGTAACTGTCACGCTCGGTATTGAGAACGTTCCATTGAGTTCCTGGGCATTGGTATTAAAAGTATGCACCCCGGCCCCCGCATTAAAGGTGCCACTATTGGTAATCCCTCCCCGGAAAACGACTGCTGAATTTCCCGAGTTATTCCAGGTGCCGTTGGCATTCACTGTAACCCGGCCGACAAAAGTCTTAGTGCCGGCAGCGGCGGATATAATCAGGTTGCCGCTGGTTCCGCCGCCAACGGTAGTGGTACCGGTAACGGTCAGGGCAAAACCGGCAACATTGAAAGTAGTGCCATCTCCAACATCAAGGTTGCCGCCGATGGTTAAGCCGACAACCGTGGTTGTAGAAACCGTTCCTCTCAAGGTCAGGTTATTACTGATAGTAGTTGTGCCAGCCTGCAGAGTCTTAGTGCCGCTGCCGGAGAGTATTAAATTACGGTGAGTTCGGGCTCCTATCAACTGGTCCCCGCCGTAATATTCTATGGTACTGGGAGTACCGAACGTATATGTTGTGTAATTGGCCGGTAGGGTATTAGTCCCGCCGATTCTCAATGTGGCGCCAGCAGCTACCGTCATTGTTCCGCCCGCCGCCGTCCTATCAGCAGTAAAGGTTGAAAGGTCAAGAGTACCGGTTGTTATCGTTAGATTAGCGTTTATAGCCAGGTTGACGCCCGGAAATGCCGTTCCGCTGGCTTTATTGACGGTAAAGGTGGAGAGCGTAAGCGGCGAGATGGCATTTGTCACCGCTTGGTCGCCGGCACCGTTGAGAGTCAGACTAAGCCTGTTATCATGGGAAAGAGCGCTGGAATTACTGAAATTGCCGCCTAGAGTTATGGTTCTAACGGCAGTCATGGTAATAGTCCCACCGCTGGAGGTGAAGTTCTCACGGACCGTCATTGAAGTAATTGTCTTGGCGCCAGCGCCGCTAAGTATCAGATTTTGATAGGTAGGTGTTGCAGAGACCGTTTGAGCAACGTCGCTGATATACCCCACCGTCGTCCCGGTAGCCATATTTGTTGTTACCCAGGCACGCCAGGTAGTGCCAACAGTAGCCGAACCGAGATTATATATTGCTCCATTGAGCATATTCAGTACGCTTCCTGCACCGAGGGTGATGGTACGGCCGCCATCGTTAAATACACTGTTTGGTGTGATATCTCCAATGGTAAGCGTTGTGATAGTGGCATTTGCCAGCAATGTTACACCAGCCGGGTTGTTGGATTTTAATGTATAGTATGTATAGCCGGCAACCGTCTGGGCGACGGTTCCGTTGCAGTTTACGGTGCCGGAAGAGGCGGTGAATGTTCCGCCAGCTCCTAGATTTCCGCCGATGTTGAGCGTACCGGCGTCAGTAAAAATTAGCCTTGCCTGCGTGGCAGTTCCCGAAAACGTAATGGAACCAGTGACATTGATAGTGCCGGTGGAGACCGATACTGTACAGAAACGGCCGGCTGTGGCGCTGCCGGGAATGGCAATGCTACCAGCGTTCAGTGTGCCTGTGTCTACCGCAATCGTGCTGGTAACACCGGCCGTTGGGGCGTTCATGGTGATGGCGCCAGTAACGGTTAATGTGTTATTCCCGCTTATAGTAATGCCGTTAGCTACAGCTGGGGCGTTGATAGTTATACTGGCGCATTCAGCAGGTACATCTATCGTAACTATTACGCCGCTATTGATAGTGACAGTATCTAGTGCAGTGGGTGGACCTGAACCTCCCCATGTAGCTGGGTTGCTCCAGTCGCCGGTGACTGATGCTGTATATGAGGCAGCCCTTGCTGGTGTAGCCAGCAATAAGAATACAAGCAGTGCAATTACGACGGCTA
>DAOUCO010000008.1:0-3803 GCA_034432135.1 Dehalococcoidales bacterium
TAGTAAAAGTGGTATTGATGACAATCCTGGCACCATGGCAGGCGTATCTCACCCTGGCGTGTTCCCTCCCAGAAGTCTGCCCACTCATCATTCTCAACATCAGGCAGGGGCCCTTTCGAGTAGTCGATGTATACTTTCGCTTCTTTTATCTTTTTCATCTGTCTAATCCCTCAATCAAGATCCTGTCTTTTCTCAATCGTTGATAACAGGTCACCGGCCGGCTTTGTGATGTTCTAACAGGCTTGCACTTCTTTTCCCGGTTGTAACTATCGGAGTATAAGCTGTTTCTGCACCTATTTATAGACTATCTAATTATAGACCATCAATCCTTATATATTTTCGTATAACTATAGTTGCCACCCGTAACTTTGTCAAGCTTTCGCTTGCCAACTTACTACTCCCACGTGGTTGGTAATTAAAAAGGAGGTCTAAAACATGAATAATACAAGGACTAAGGCGAGCATTATCAAAGACATAAAGTTGAAGGCAAGGAAGGCTAGCCCTCTCGTAAAGAGGGTATTTCTCAGGGGGCTAGAGTACCAAACGAAGTCTAGGCTTCAGAGTATGCTCAAGCGGATACGTGTAACCCGTGAAGGCGATATAAACCTGAGTTAAATATCGAATAATCTAAACGGATGAGGTGAACGCTTGGAATATTTAGGTTTCCTGCCAGTTTTGGCACGGATTCTTTCAGCGTGGTGGGCTTCTTTGTCTATGCCTGATTCTATATCTAAAAATGAACAAAGTTCGCACCTGAAATATCTGGCTGTTGGAAAATTACCACTGTTGTGGTGTGTCATCAGCCTCCGCCTGACATTCGTACTACTCCCGTTATATATTATGGATTTAGCAGAATTGGCTAGCTCATACGCCCCTTCATCTTCTGGCAGGGATTTTATAATGGTAAGATTGAACCTTCTCCATCTACCTCTTATTGGCATTATGCCCTCCCTTTACACGGAATCTTTACAACCGTGCTATAATATTACTGTGACGGCGGGGGGATTCGAACCCCCAAAGCCACAGGCTACTGAGTTCCAAGCTCAGCCTGTATGCCGATTCCAGCACGCCGTCAGCCTTGAGAATCAGGTAAGGGGCGATAGCCTGCCAGCCCAGCCCCTTACCGAATCCCCTTACAGAAAACAGTACAACCTTTTAAGCAATTTGTCAAGTGGTAAAACCACACAAGCTGTATATAAATATAGAGATAAAATAACAACGGGGGTGCAATATGCCGATATGCCCGTACTGTCTTAGTAGGGACTTGATAAGGCACGGGAGATATGGGAGAGTGCAACGTTGGCGGTGTCTAAGATGCGGACGCACTACCACGACCCCCCGCCAGCGAATGCCGAGACGGAGATAAACCTTGATGTATAAATCATACCCACGCCTAGATAACATCACCGTCAGAGCACCATACGTGCCGATAACCTGTAAACATTGTGGCGGTCATAATGTAATCAGGTATGGCACGTATAAGGGCAATCAACGCTTTATGTGTAAAGACTGTAAGCGAAAATTCGCCGATAATGACGCGCTCCCTGAAATGCAAACGCCTGTTGAGCAAATCGGGACGGCAATCGGAATGTTTTATGAAGGGCAATCCCTGAATAGTATCACGAGATTACTAACGCAGGTATATAACAGCTACCCGTCTGATAGCACAATATACAGGTGGGTCAGTAGGTTTACCAAGCGTGCGTTGAAGGATTTAAAGGAATATAAGCCAAAGGACATTGGCTCAGTTTGGGTTGCTGATGAGACCGTATTGGATATAGATGGAAAAAATGTCTGGTTCTGGGATTTGATAGATGCCCGCACTCGCTTCCTGATAACAAGCCATATCTCGCGCACAAGAACAATGCCAGACGCCCAGATGCTTATGAAAAAGGCATATGAGAGGACTGGCAAGATTCCCCGTGTCATTTACACGGATGCGTTACGTGCTTATTTGGACGGCATCGAGCTACAATTCGGAGCGGACACCAAGCATAAACAGGGTAGCCCGTTTGATGTCGAAAACAACACAAATCTTATCGAGCGGTTTCACGGCACGCTAAAAGACCGCACAAAAATAATGCGGGGATTAAAGGATATTGAGACCGCAAAACTATTCACGGACGGTTGGTTACTCTATTACAATTACCTACGTCCGCACGAATCGCTAGGGGGCAAAACGCCCGCCCAAGTCGCAGGTGTTAACTATCCCTACCGCAACTGGCAGGATATAGTGGCGGGACGTAAGGTCGAGACCATCAGCCAAGCCAATGCTACGAGTTACACCCCCGTCCCTGAACTACCCAAAGGGACAAGATACATGATATTGCGGAGGCGAATTATGAAACGCCCCAAGAGGGAAAAACAAAAAATTCAGACACAAATATCGGGGGTTAGGATTTAGCTATGTCACCAACCACTTTGGAGAAGAACCTTCGGCGGGAGCGTAGCAGAAGACTGCTGGCTTCCCCCTTTCTCACTCTCCCCGTTCCCGGGAGAGGGGCGGGGTATTGAGGTCAGTCGCCATCCTGGTACTCCGTAAAAAAGCAGTTTTTATGGCCAGTGTGGCACACCGGTCCTGTCGGGCGCCCTTTTACCAGCAGCGAGTTATTTTCGCAGTCTTTCCATATCTTGACCACTTTGATGACGTTGCCGGAGGTCTCCCCCTTGTGCCACAGCTTCTGCCGGCTCCGACTGTAAAACCAGGCCTCGCCAGAAGCCAGCGTTCGCTTTAAAGATTCCTCGTTCATGTAGCCCAGCATCAACACTTCGCCGGTGTCGTCGTCCTGGATAATCGCCGGGATAAGTCCTTTTTCGTTAAAGTTAAGTCTGCCCATGGCTATTCACCTTTAAAAAATCGCTCGTTCTATATCTGGTTGATCTCCGCCAGCGCCTGTTTTAGATTAATATCGCCGGTATATATCGCTTTACCCACGATCGCCCCCTCGGCGCCGAGCTTTTTGAGCATTCTCAGGTGGTTCAATGACGTGATACCGCCGGCGGCGATGACGGGCCAACCGAGAATTTCGATCATTTCCGCGATCGCCGAAAAATTCGGCTCGGTGAGGGTGCCATCGCGGCTGATATCGGTATAGACAAACCGCGGGACACCCACCTGCGCCATGGTCTTCGCCAGGCTCACCGCGGTCCGGTCGGTGACTTTCACCCAGCCGTGCGTGGCCACGATGCCGTCGCGCGCGTCGATGCTCACGGCGACCGCCTCGCCAAAATGCTCGCAGGCCTCGATCACAAGCCCCGGGTTTTCCACGGCGGCCGTGCCCAGTATGACCCGCTCGATGCCTTCTTTTAGCAGGGTTTTAATTGTTCCTAAATCACTGATGCCCCCGCCCAGTTGCACCGGCACCAGTATCGCCCGGGCAATGTTTCGGATGATTTCCAGATTGCGGATTTCTCCGGCGGCAGCCCCGTCGAGGTCGACGATATGAAGCCGCGGCACTCCCAGCGATTGCCATTTTAAAGCTACGTCGAGGGGGTCATCGGAAAAGACGGTCTCCTGGCTATAGTTCCCCTGGTATAAACGGACGCATCTGCCATTCTTGAGATCGATGGCCGGAATAACTTCTATTTTCGTTCTCCTCCACTAAAAGATTATGAGGAAATTATAACACCGGGCTTCCTCTAAAACAATCGTACCACCTTGACGCTGCCGGTCGCGCCGGTTTAAGATTAATTGGTTATGCCGTCCGGAACAAATATGCCAAACCGAACTGTCCGCTTCACCAGAAAAGACCACATCGCCACCGTTAAGCTGGCCCGCCCGCCCGCCGGTACCGTCGGTGCCG
>DAOUCO010000009.1:0-5712 GCA_034432135.1 Dehalococcoidales bacterium
AAATGATAGGCGCGATAGAGACGCTCGAGGATATCACCGAGCTTAAAGCGCTGGAAAACGACCTGCGCTATTTTTTGCAGCAGACAACCAGAGCGCACGAGGAAGAACGGAAATACATCGCGCGCGAGCTTCATGACGATATTGCGCAGATACTTGGCTCGCTTTACCGCAAACTTGATAACACGTTACGTAAAAACCAGGGTCTCGACCCGGCCATTGTTTCAGAATTAAATAATATACAGGACCAGCTCAATAACGGACTAAAATCAGTACAGCGTTTCATTAAGAATTTACGCCCCTCAATGCTGGATGACCTGGGACTGATACCGGCTTTAAGGTCGTTGGCCGATAGCCTTGAGGAAACCGACGGCATCGTTACTGAATTTATGGTTACGGGTAAGGAAAAGCGTCTTAAAGCGGACGCCGAGTTATCCCTGTTCCGCATCGTCCAGGAAGCGTTGAATAACGTGAAAAAGCATGCCGGGGCTACCGAAGTGCACCTGACAGCCGAGTTTAGCGAGCGGGGAATAAGGCTGAATATAAGCGATAACGGCAAGGGTTTTGAATTGCCGAAGAATATGGACAGCCTGCCCCGCAGCGGTATGCTCGGGCTGATAGGGATAAGGGAAAGGGTGTGGTTATTGGGCGGGACTCTGGGAATAGAAACAAAGCCGGGCAAAGGCACTTCCCTGACGGTCAATGTGCCGATTTAGTCGACGGTTTTTCACAAAGCTAAAGACTTTACGTTTCATTTGGTGTTTCGTAAGATTGTTCCGGCTCATTAACGAGTATTCTGGCGAGAATGATAATCGCAATATAGAAAAAATAAGTCCAGAGACTGCGCCAGGCGAAAAAGAGGGGCAGTACTGCCAAAATTATCGCGGCCTCCGGGTATTTCAGGCAGTTGCGAATATACCAGATAACCCCGGCAATTAAAACAACTAATTCCAGCGTTGTGAAAAGCAACGAGGTTTGTATGTTTACCAGACCGCCGGTAACCAGGGAGATGATACCCACGCCAAGCGGGAACATGGGCTCCGCCATGGGAGAGGCGATGGACTGCAGCCATTTAGAAGGGTCAAGAACAATAAAGTAGACATTAAAAGCAAAGAATATCGCGGCGATGATGCCTATCACAGTGGCGAGCGACTTAGGCTGCGATGTCCGCCATAGCAATATCAGGTAAAAGGGTAAGAAGAACCAGGCAGTCTGCTTGCTGGCGACCGCCAGACCCATGAAGATTGCGGAAAGCCAATTGTTTTTACCGAGGGTAATAAAGGCGAGAAGCAGGAGGGGGAAAATCATGGTACTGGTCTCGCCGATGGCCAGTCCGTTCCATATTTCCAGGCTAATCAGGGCCATGCCGATAAAGAGCGGCCGCTTCCTCTGGGGTAAGAGCCAGGTAGCGTAAACCAGCCCGGCGATGACGAAAATAGCATAGATTATTCTAATGTCCTTAATGCCGGCGGCAACGAAAGGTGTTACCAGAAGAAAAGAACCGGCAGGGTAGCAGACATTCGACTCCAGTTCGGGGGGAGGGGGCGAGGGATTGGGCAGCGCCGCGTCCCAGATTTCCTTGAACTGTTCTCGCGCGGGGTAGGGGAAAACATCGGCAAACCTGCCCACTTTCAGGGGTGTGGTACGCTCGTAGGACCCTCCGTACTTGCTAAAAGCCAAGACAATGTTACCATGAGTGTAAGGGTTGTTGCCGTAAAGGAGGTTTTCCGCGCCCTGTTGAATAAGAGCAGCGCCGTCGTTATACTGGAACCCCTGCGCCAACTCTTCGAGCGCTTGAACTAAATCGTTAGAAGCGCCGCTTTTTATGTAGCCGGGCGCGAACACTCCTAATAAACCTCCTTCGGCGATACCCACAATCAGCAGGAGGATGAGAATAATCCTAGCACCGGTCTTAAGCCAACCCCGATGACGCTGAAGAAGGGTATCCATACGGGGTATGACGATAAGGAACATGATAAAGAACCAGATTATCCAGAAAATCATACCCGTCAGCCAGTAGATAGCACCGCCGGTGGCATAACCGGTGCCGGAGAATCCCAGGGCAACCAGCTGAAGAAATATCGAAAAGTAGATAAGGAGGATGCGCGGCGGCGTGTCGTCCGGAAGAAAAGCCAGCCATTTTTTTATCCTGTTTGATAGGGATAGGCGTTTTTCTCCAGGTTGTTCGGACATAATCGGTTCACATTGTAAACCTATAGCGACTAGGATGCAAATATAGATGAGTTTGGGTAGCTGGTACTTAGGTGGTGGAGCTGAGGGGATTCGTACCCCCTACCTCCTGCGGGCAATCGGGATGCTCTTCCAGAAAATCGGGCGTGCATCCTTACTGCTTGCCTCTAAGTGTGACTAGATTATGCGGTTTGCTTTTGGATATGTGCTATTTATTGCCGCTAAAAGCAATATAGTGTTGCCGTAATTCCTCCAATAGATCCCTTTCGCAAGTCGGTAACTGTTTCAAACACATTTCGTACACAACGCACTTCCGGCAATCGCCGTGATTGGGACATTCGATATTCCAACAATCGCATTCGAGCTTGTCCGCTTCACGGGCGTGCGCCATTGCCATGCGCATTTCTCCGGGGGTGACTTTTGGAGGATTTTCTCTCCATTTGTATTTGTTCGGCTGTTCCAGTATGTTTTTTCCTTCTTGCATTTTAATGCACCCTTTCATCATAATAACTTGGTCTGACGATTCGCGAAATATGTACTATTTATCGCGGCTAAACACAATATAGTGTTCCTCTAAGTCCCCCAACAGAGCCCTTTGACAAGTTGGGAACTGCTTCAAGTATAAATGAAATACAATACATTTTCGGCAATCGCCGTAGAATACGCAATGAGTGTTCCAACAGTCACATTTCATCTCGTGCGCTTTTTCAGAGTATGCGAGTGCCGCGCGCATCTCATCTTTTGAAACGCTTGGAGTATTATCTCTCCATTTGTACTTGTTAGGTTGCTTCAGCATGTTCTTTAGTTCTTGCGGTTCGCCACTTTCTTCCATGTCGCTGAAAGGGTTCATCATCTTTTGAAATTCTGCAACGGCTTCCGGTTTCAGCATGGATGTTATGACCTCAATGCCTCTCTTAAAAGCATCCGGGTCAAATCTGCCGTCTCGTGGTGGCCTGAAGTTCTCCTCCAAGGCTGCGGCCATTGCTTCCTGCTTGCCATCTTGCGTGCGTTCCATGATGAAATCAAAGAACATTTTTTGACCGTTTTCCATTTTTGTTGCTCCTTTTTATGTGATGTTAAAAATTTGCTTTCCTGTTTTATGCTCCCAATAATTATAAAATGTTGACATTATACACGATTTATCTAAAAATATGAAGTCCAGCGATGATAGTAAAAACCCTGTCTTTCGACAGGACATTGGTGGAGCCGGGGGATTTCCTTCGACTAAGCTCGGGACGTTATCTTATTCTTTTAAGCACTTGGTGGAGCCGGGGGGATAATAGGCAGAACTTTTAAACTTTCCTTTATCCCGGGAGCATAACTATTATGATTTAGTATCTTCAAGTCGGGGCTGTTGAGCGTTTTTAACCGGCTTAAACGGTTCCAGGGAACCTGACTTTAATTATATTTTTAGCAAAGCCAAGATACTATGATGTTTATTTAATCGGTCAGCTTACATTAAATTCGATGAGCCTCGAATCAATCACTACTTTATTCTTTACATCTACAATTACTTCACTCTTGGCATAGCCACTGACTGTTGTTGAAAAATCAGCCACTGTTACAGTCACTGATACATCGAATCGTGTGGGTACACTCCATTGCGGGCCATCTATTTTCGTCGGTTCGCCAATAATGGCATTCGAAAATGATATACTCGCTCCAGAGGGCATTCCACCTTCAGCTGCGATAACACTCTCAATAATGTCCATTACTTCCTGCAAATGCTGTTCAGTGACCTGACGTGCGATTTCCGCTCTATTGTCGATGATATCAAGCCGCAGTGTCAGCTCTACCGAATGTGGAGGGTTACATGAGTCTGTCACAATTGCCTTTACATATATCTGGCGGTGGAGAGTTGAGGCTGGTAGTTCATCAGCCGTGCCTTCTACAAAGCCATCACCTCCAAGGGTTATCCCAGAGGTCTTTCCAGGGGCGACCGGGCCAGATCCCCCTGATGGGTTCTGGTACTTCCACTCATACGGCGGGCAACCACCGGTCATCCTCAACTGGTGGCTGTTGTATTCGCCTGAATTCCAGGGTGGAAGAGCATTGCCCACCACGCTACCGCTCCCTCCGGGCAAATCGTAGTTGAACAACTGTGTGGTATCAAGTTGTAGCGGAGGGTAAGTTTGGCTGGTTGATTGTGTTCCTTTACCTCCGCAGCCGCTAATTAACACAAGCACAATTAAAAAAAAGCATGCAGTTGATAGAACGAACGTCTTTTTCCCCATAAACTACCTCCAGCCACATAATACCTTAACTTTCCCAAGGTCTTAACTCATGATATATTATTAATTCCTAAGACGTCAACGCTTTTTGAGAGTTTATTGGTACTCCTGGTGGAGCCGGGGTATTAATGGGTGGTAGTAACAAGTACTTCGACTTAACATTTAACCTGGGTATATAATGGACTGAAATGTGCCAAAGATAAGACGCGGTAAAAGTTATTCTCCTTAAATGTTCCGTGAAGGGTTATTACTAAAAAGAGGACGGGATGGTCAGTAATATCGAAGTAGTAAGTCCTCGCCGGAAAGTGCTGTACAAAGCCAGTGGAGTAGTTGCCCTTTTATTGGGGTTGATTTTTCTTGTCGGCATCATAAATATTTGGTTCTCGCTATTTCAGGATAACTGGCTGATCAAACTTTTCAAGCTGAATGCCGGTTTCGATTCGATTAATTTTGATGTATTGCATGGACTAAATCCATTAGATATTGTCATCTTAGCTCTGGTAGCTGTTATATATCTGGGTCTCTATACCGCACTCAGACGGACCAGTAGGATTTGGGCAGTTGTTGCTGTAGTTCAGCCATTCCTAGGGATAGTGCTCTTTACAGTGACGGCATTAGCCGGGCGCAGTGCGGTGATGGGCGCAGGGCTCGTAATATCTTACGTAATGTTGCGGAGTAACATCTTCAGAAAGGCAAACGCCTTTGTGGGAATTCTGTCCAGCGTGCTTCTATTTGTTGGAGATTTCGGCACAACGGCTAACTCTGGCTCCAGCATTATTGCCATACTAATAGGCATCGGGTATGTACTTTTAGTAATATGGTTTTTCCTGGTTGGTCAAAGGCTCCTGCACCTGGGGACGGGCCGCCGAATGAGATAGTCTTAAGAACATGAATTAGTGTAATTGGGCGATCATGGCGAAATGGTCCTCTTAATGTTAACAAGAGTAGCACCTGTGTAGAGTAAAAGTAATATAAACAATGGAGCCGGGGGGATTTCATTCGACCAAGCTCAGGACAAGCGAACCCCCTACTTTCCCCATGGAATCGGGGCGATCTCCCGCGTTAATCACTAAGCAGCAAAGTTTGGTGGAGCCGGGGGATTTCCTTCGACCAAGCTCAGGACGAGCGAACCCCCCACCTTCCCGATGGAATCGGGACTCTCGCGTTAATCACCAAGCAGCGAAGTTTGGTGGAGCCGGGGGGATTCGAACCCCCTACCTCCTGCGTGCAAAGCAGACGTTCTCCCAAGTGAACTACGGCCCCAAGCTGACGTAAAAATTATAACATATTTCAA
>DAOUCO010000010.1:0-47835 GCA_034432135.1 Dehalococcoidales bacterium
AAATCGGCGATGGCTCGGAGCCTAAAGTTGATATCGCCGTTGACCCGGTTGATGGCACCACTCTTACAGCCAAAGGACTTCCCGGCGCGATATCTGTAGTTGCGCTTTCTGCCCGTGGAACGATGCACTGTCCACGTAACCTTGTCTATATGAACAAAATAGTAACCAGCGCCGAAGCAAAGGATGTTATTGATATTGAGGCGCCGGCAACTGAAAATATCCGGAGAGTCGCCGCCGCTAAAAACAAAAAAATTTCAGAAATAACTGTTATTGTTCTTGATCGACCGCGCCACGAAAAATTGCTCAACGAAATTCGTGGCATTGGAGCGAGGGTAAAACTGATTACCGATGGCGATATCTCTGCCGCCATACAGGCAGCATTGCCGGATACCGACGTAGATATTTTAATGGGTATCGGCGGCACGCCGGAAGGTGTACTCTCCGCCGCGGCAATAAGATGTATCGGCGGCGCAATACAATGTAAAGCCTGGCCACGCGATGAAAAAGAAAGACAGGCAGCTATTGAAAAAGGCGAAGATTTAAAGAAAGTCTATACGACTGAAGATTTAATTAGCAGCGAAGACGTGTTTTTTGCCGCAACCGGGGTTAGCACCGGAGATTTATTAAAAGGGGTGCGGTATTTCAGCGGCGGGGCACAGACTCAATCCATCGCCATGCGCGGTCGTTCCGGTACAATCCGCTGGGTAGACGCCCGCCATAACTTTAATAAACTGGCAAAACTCGATACTATAAAATATGTCAAAGAGCGGCGCTGGTCTCAACAGTAATTTAGAGGCTATGTAACAGCATCCCCAGGCCCTTAAAATTCATCTTTATTTCACCCCACGAAGTACAGCGGCGCAGTCTTTGCCAGACGTAAGCGGGACGCAGGTAAAATTCGCGGTAGGCTCGGCTTATCCAGCTTTGTAGGTCTTCACGACTTAGCTTATCGCTCTCGAAAACGGGTGTCGCGGGGTTATCTGTGCCGGCATAAACGAATTTCTCCCAGTCGATACTTTCTTTTTTATCCCGCCTGTAAATATCGTAAAGCTCCGTGCCGGGAAAAGGTGTGGTGACGGAAAACTGGGCAAAGTCGACTTTCAGTTCTTTGGCAAATTTGATAGTCTGCTGGATGCTCTCCGGTGTCTCTCCGGGAGAACCGAGCATAAAATAACCGATAACCTGCAAACCGAACTCCCGGCTCGCACGAACTGCTGTTTCGACCTGCTCTAGGGTAATATCTTTCTGAAGGGTCTTGATTATCTCCGGTGAAGCTGATTCTATGCCGTAAGCCACTGAATAACAGCCGGACTGCTTCATATGACCTAACAAGTCCTTATCTACCAGGTTCACCCGTGTCTCGCATGTCCAGGCTATCTTTAGTCCTTTTTCCATGATTTTATCGGCGATGGCGTGGACACGTTTTTTATCAAGTGTGAAAGAGTCGTCATAAAACGCTATTTCCTTGATGCCGAATTTCCGCTGTAAGTAAATCATTTCTTCTACGATGCGCTCGGGGCTCTGGGCGCGGAACCGGCTGCCGAAAACTGGCTTGGAGCAATAGGCACAATGGTACGGGCAACCTCGACTGGTCACCATAGCACCGAATGGCATTTTTATGCCGTGAGGTGGGTGGGGCATATATTTTTTCCAGGGTAGTAGGTGGTATGCCGGGTAGGGGAGTAAGTCCATGTCTACATTTGATATCCTATCGGCTGTATGGATTATTTTCCCATTATCTCTGTAACTGATACCGGCAACACCATCCAATGCTCGGCCGCTTTCCATCGCGCCTAATAGCTCGTTAATTGTCTCATCGCCCTCGCCGCGAACAATAACATCAACATCCGGAGATAAAGACAGCGTTTCTTCTGGCAGCAGGGTGACATGGGGTCCGCCGATGATTATCTTAATTTCGGGTTTATTCTT
Source organism: Dehalococcoidales bacterium (assembly GCA_034432135.1). Lineage (GTDB taxonomy): Bacteria > Chloroflexota > Dehalococcoidia > Dehalococcoidales > RBG-16-60-22 > RBG-13-51-18. The sequence continues at coordinate 1,930 of DAOUCO010000010.1, forward strand.
TTTAAGATGGCGTGCGATACGTAAAGCAATACCGATAGTCGGCGTCATGGCGGTAATGCCAACGACATCGCCGGCGGGTATCGCTTTACTCACCTCTTCCGGCATCAGCTTCATGGCGTTGGCGTCCAGGAGATTAATCGGATGTCCCTCTTTTTCCAGAATAGCGCCGATTAATGCCAGACCGATGGGAGGCTGGGGATAACGGGTGGCTTGCGGAGGATTTATCAGTGTTATTTTTAACATTTTTTAAAAGGAGACAACGATAGTTACTTCTTCTCTTGTGACATTGCGCGGAGTATCAGACCGGCAAAAATACTGAACATACCGACTATTATCAAGACTACCGATATCAATGAGTTGCCGATTGGTATCACTCCCGAATCAGCATAAAGGTTCAATACGCTTGCGCCGAAGACCAGCCCCACGATTACCAGGACCAGTCCGCCGAGACCGAAGAATAACATCGGGTGCTGTTCTGATATCGTCATTAATATCCTGGTAAATATGTTCAAACCATGCTTACCCGGTCGTAGTGCGGCAAGGACTAAACCGGTAAATATGCTGAACATTCCTACCACGATTAGGGCCGCTGCCACAAGTGTATTGCCGGGAGGTAAAACTCGGCTATCTGTAAACATCACCACCACCCTGATTCCAAAACCTAGCCCTATGGTAACGAGTATCAACCCGACCAGCCCGAAGAAAAATAAAGGCCGCCTTTCCGATATCCAGGCCAGTACCTTGGCGTATACGCTCAAACCGTGCTTTACCGGATGTAGCGTGGAGCTGTCTTTACCGTAGGTAACGGAAATAGGTACCTGTATGACTTTCAGGCTCTTTCTGGAAGCTTCTGCCACGGTTTCAGCCGATATTGCCATGCCGGTTTCCTTTAATTCCAGAGTCTGCACGGCTTTCCTGGAAAAAGCTCTAAAACCGCATTCCGTATCGGTAAGTTCATCCTTGGTAAGAGTTTTAACGGAGTGTAATATCAAACGTTGCCCCAGGCGTCGGTAAAAAGGTATATTTTTTGCATGTTCCTGCCGTGAACCTATAACGCAGTCGTAGCCGTCCAGAATTGGTTTTACGAGATTAGGGATTTCTCCGGGACTGTGCTGGGCATCGGCGTCAAGAACGACCAGCGCATCCGGATTTAACTTTTTAGCTTCGGCGAAGATACTCTGGATAGCGGCGCCGTAGCCGCGGTTTTTTTCGTGTTTGACGACCCTGGCGCCGGCAAGTTTAGCTATCTCGGCGGTATTGTCGGTACTGCCGTCATCAACGACAATCACCTCATCCACGTACTGGCGGGCTTGTAACACCAGCGTGCCAATATACTTTTCCTCGTTAAAAGCCGGCATGCCAGCGATAATATTAGGCATTGGTTAATTATAACCTTGAAAAGCTGGTGGAAACAAGGGAAGCCGCCTGCTTTTTTTGACATCTCATGTATTTCCCGCTAAAATTAAAACGCAACGCGGGAGTAACTCAGTTGGTAGAGTTCCTGCCCTCCAAGCAGGCTGTCGCGGGTTCGAGTCCCGTCTCCCGCTCCATACAAACCTTCACCTTTACTCCCCCTGTCCTTATTTCTCCTCTCCACCGATGTGAGAGGAATAAAAAGGGCTTGCCCTGAGCGAAGTCGCATGGGTGAGGCTGGCATCGTCTCATACCAGAGGTTGGACATCTAAAAAAGCTCTTGGATTTAACATAAACACAAAAAACAGAAATCGCTTTCTTACATATGATTTAACATAACGTTAAAAACGACTCCTTGAAGCTAATTAGCTACGAGTCGTTTCCTGAAAAAATATTACCTTTATTTTTCTGTTCGTGGCAAATTAAGTAGAAGTCTGTTTAGCCGGGTGCTTCAACGATAATCGTCGTTCCTTTGTTCGGCTTTGTCTGAACTGATATTGTTCCCCCGATTAGCTGGACGCGTTCCTGCATGCCTACCAGCCCCAGTTTACCCTGCTTGGCTAGTTCACCGATTTTTCCCGCCAGAACAAAACCCTTACCGTTATCGCTGACTGTTATTTTAGTCTTATTTTTAGTGAATTCGAACGTGATTTCCGCACTGGTTGCGTTGGAATGCCGCCACACATTACGCAGCGCTTCTTGTATGATGCGGAATAGGGCGATGGCTACTTCCTCCGGCAGACGATGCTCTTCACCCACTATATTTACCTTGGTAGCAATATTAGAATATTTGGTTACTTCGGAGGCGAGCCATTGCACCGCGGGCAGCAAGCCCAGCCTGTCGATAGCTGCCGGCCGCAGGTCCTGGCTTAATCGGCGTATTCCTTGGAGAATATTATCGGTCTGTTGCCAGAGCTCTTCCAGACGCCTTTTGGTATCTTCGGATAATCCATCACTGCTTGCTGACAAAGCATCAAGCTGTCGTGATAGTACTACTAGCGCCTGAACAGTCTCATCGTGCAATTCATGTGAAATACGTTTTCTTTCCTCTTCTTGGGCCATGGTCGCCTGCTTCAGATAAAAACGCAGGTTTTCATTCATCATTTTTTGCTCGGTGATGTCGCGGGCAATGTGCTGAAAGCCCACTGGTTTGCCCCTGTCCCAGACCACGCTCGTCGCCAGTTGAATATAAACGACGCTACCATCGGTTCTGGAAAAGCGCTGCTCGTACGGTTGTTCCACCGGTTCATTGTTTAAAAGCTTATTCCTTATGAGGTGGGCTAAATCCAGGCTCTCTTGAGATAAAAAGTCTTTTACATTCCTCTTGTATAGTTCTTCTAGGCTGCATCCTATCATCTTCTCTGTGGCTTTATTGGCGGTAATGAAATTGCCCTCTAAATCATGTATCCAGATGCCGTCGATGGCGTTTTCAAATAGGCTGCGGAACCTTTCTTCTGATGTCTTTAAATCTTGCTGTATAGACTCAAGGCGTGTGCGGTATTGTCTTTCCCGTCTTAATGCCACGATACCTGACGAAATAATATTGCCGATGATAATAACTGCCCCTATCTCAACAATAGATTGTAACGGGGGATTGGTATATATGATGGCGTGCGGCACCATGCAGGCGAGGGTGACTAAAGATGTATAAAAAGACCCCCGCCACCCGAATAAAAATCCGGCCCAGATGATTGGTGCTAAATAAAGGATTCTCTCGAAGGTATCGCGGGTTATATTCAGGTCGGCCATTAACTGCTTTAAAAACGCCGGATGTTGCAGAATATTATCGTAATGGGGGATGGAAATTAAAATCAATACCGCCAGAATGAGCCAGAACCCTGGTTTACGTAGTGTTGCGGATATCCTGCCGGTCAATCCATGGTAAGTCAAAGTACTACCTCAGACGGAATCAATAGTATTAATTTAGGGGATATCTTCTAATGTCACCCAGCCTTCTTTCAAAGCCCGCACGACCGCTTCCGTCCTTGAGCTTACCTGGAGCTTGTTAAAAATATGCCCGAGGTGCGCCTGGACGGTACGCAGACTCAAACAAAGCTCATCGGCGATATCCTGGTTGCTCAGGCCGCGTGTAGCTAATTTTAAGACTTCTATTTCTCTATCGCTCAACGTTTCCGCGGATTTCTGCCCAGATAACTTATTGGCAGCGGGCACAAAACGATTCAATACCTTTCTGGCGATGGCCGGGTGCAATACCGATTCTCCAGCATATACTTGGCGAACGGCATCAATCAGCTCGCGACCCCGTACGCTCTTTAGTAAATAACCTGCGGCGCCGGCTTCCAAAAGGCTGAAAACAAACTGGTCATCGTCATAGGCAGAAAGTATCAATACAGCTATATTAGGGTAGAGCGACTTTATCTGTCTCGTGGCTTCGATGCCGTCGACGCCAGGCATGGCGATATCGATAATAGCCACGTCGGGTTTGGTAATGCCCGCTAGTTTAATCGCTTCAGCGCCATCGGCTGCCTCGGCGACAACATCCATATCAGCTTCATGCTCCAGTATCTGGCGGGTTCCGTCTCTAACGACGGCATGGTCGTCTGCAATCAATATTTTAATTTTTACCATATAGTTCTATATTCAATTTTATCATATTCTTGATGCAATATACACTTGGTAAATCTACCTGCGCCCACTCTTAAAAGCTAAGCAATTTCACGTAAAAACCCAAAGTGTCAATAGGCATCAAAACGGAAGCTAATTAGTCTCTTCTTTTGATATTCTAAATATAGATATGAGGGAAATAATTACTTTACATAATAGTTTTGTTTTTTAAGGTTGTTTAACTTAACAATTAAACGGGAGAAATAGATAAGATGAATTGGCAGATAATTATAGCTATACTTATTGCGTTGCCTGTTATATTGTTCCCGATAGCTCTATTATGGTATTTAAATCTGGGTGGCATTATAACCACTATTAAAGAAATCAAAAATAAAAGGGCAGTACGCGAAAGAGAAGTTTCAACGGAAATATAATCTGCCAGCTTGCCCTTTTTACATTAAACTGCTTTTTACATCTACCAGGGATTTTCCTTATTTTTCAATGTATGAATCAGGTCGTCGATAGGTATTGCCGTTAGTGTGAGGGTCTGTGTGGTGCCTTTAGCGCTTAATCGTATCGCCAGCTTGGCGACAGCCTCGTTACTTGGAGCCTCGATAATATTGACGAAATCATACTGGCCGAGTAACGCATATTGGACGAGAATTTTACAGCCCATAAACTCAACTTCTTTGTTGATTTCTTTAAGTATTTCCGGGTCCTCCTGAAGAGCTTTGCGGCCCGCATCGGTAAGGGTTGTCAGCATTAGATAGACAGACATCTCAACCTCCTTTCGTCATCGTTTCTGGCTCATATTATGAAGGCATTGCTACCCTGTTTGTCAACCCGATGTTAATTTTAGCAGGTATTCGGTTATGTTATAATGTAGCCAAATTATCACCAATAGGGGAGGGGAGTTATGCCGCCTTCTACTGATAACGTCGAATTATTAAAAGTTAAAGAAAAAGAAGAACCGATTGCTTCATTTCTAAAGATGAAACTGGTAGAGCTTAAGCCCGGTTACGCTAAAATCACAATGAAAGTCCTTCCGGAGCATCTTAATTTTAACGGTATGGTCTTCGGCGGTATTATCATGGCTCTGGCCGACCAGGCATTCGCCTATGGCATAAATTCTTTAGTCATGCCCTCCATCGCTACAGAGTTTAACATACAGTTTATTGCCAGCGCCGCTGTAGGTGATATTTTAACTGCGGAATGTCGTCCTCTTAAGAGCGGACGGCGCGTTGGGTTTTCCGAAATGACCGTTACCAATCAGAACGGCAAGCTTATCGCTAAAGCCACTGGAACCACAGTTGTAATGGAATAAAGGCTTGAGACTTCCTTTCCAGCTTCAATTTATATTGACACTCCTTTTACTAATATGGTAAGCTAGTCTCGTTATTATGCAATACATGTCAATCTGTCGTAGTGAATTGGAGAAATCGAAGTTCATCTTTATCGGGCGCACCTGGGGTGCGCACGGGAGGTTTTAGGGTTCGCTGATAGATTGTAGCCTTATTTTAACTGTATAGCCTATATCAAAAATTACCTCCCCGGCGCGGGAGGTAATTCATTTTAAGTCCATATTTATAGTTATGGAAAAAAGAGAGACGATTCCGCAAATTATCAAGAGTAACTGTGCCAAGTGGGGCGCCAATACTGCTATGTCGATGAAAATGTTCGGTATCTGGCGTAAATATACCTGGCAGGAATACTATAACTATGTTAAATATTTCTCCCTGGGCATGATTAGCCTCGGACTTAAACGCGGCGATGTCGCCTGTATCATCGGCGATAATGAACCCCAGTGGTTCTGGGCGGAGTTCGCTGTGCAGGCTGCGGGAGGCATAGCTACCGGCATTTACGTGGACTCCGTGCCGTCGGAAGTGAAATATATCGCCGAACACTCGGACGCTAAATTCGCCATCGTCAACGACCAGGAGCAAACGGATAAATTCCTGGAAATTAAAAAAGACCTGCCCCTGATGCAAAAAATTATCTATTGGGACCCCAAAGGACTGCGCAACTATGAAGACCCTATGCTCATTAGTTTTAATGAGGTTATAGAGTTGGGCAGAGAATACGAAAAAAATCACCCCGGACTCTTCGAGGCAAATGTAGATTCGGGTCGTGGTGATGATGTAGCTTTTATTTACTACACTTCAGGCACTACCGGTCTGCCCAAAGGAGCAATTATCACCCACCGCGCTCTGATAACTACGGCTAAGGGATTTGTTAGCCGCTATCCCCTCAATGAAAGGGACAATCTTGTTTCCAACTTCCCGGCGGCTTGGGTAGGGGATAGCTTTTTCGCCACTATTCCTCATTTATTAACGGGGGCGATACTCAATTTCTCCGAGGAACCGGAAACTATCGCGGAAGATACACGTGAGATAGGCCCTAATTTTGTTATCTACGGCCCTCGCCAGTGGGAGGGCATGGTCAGCGAAATACAGGTGAAAATGCTGGATGCCTACTGGCTCAAACGACTTACTTATAAGTTGTTTCTGCCGGTTGGCCATAGAATAGCCGATATGAAGTTCGAAGGCAAGACCCCGAATTTACTCTGGCGTATCCTTCACTTTTTCGCCTATCTGGCTCTGTTCCGCCCTCTCAAAGACAGGTTAGGATTAAGCAAGGTCAGGTTCGCTGTAACGGGAAGTTCGGTTTTAAGTCTGGATACTTTCAGACTTATCCATGCTATCGGCATTGAGCTTAGGCAATGTTATGCCAGCACCGAAGCCGGCCTTATATCCTCTCATGGAAGAGGTGAAGTAAAATTCGAGAGTGTAGGGCGGCCGGCACTGGGCACATCTGTAAGGATTACCAGAGAAGGCGAGCTCCTTGTTAACTCCGAGTGTATGTTCACCGGCTACCATAAAAATAAAGAGAAAACGGCCGTTACTCTCATCGACGGCTGGTGTTATACTGGCGACGCCGTTAATCTTAACGAGCAAGGTCACCTGATATTCATGGACAGGTTGGAACACATGGGTATTTTAAAGTCCGGCGCCAAATATGCCCCGCAGTACATCGAAGGCAGACTCAGATTCAGTCCCTATATTAAAGATGCCATGGTTATTGGCGGCAAAGATAAAGACTACGTGTCAGCTATAATAAACATTGATTTCACTATGGTCGGTAAATGGGCGGAACGCCACCGTATCCCTTATACGACCTTTGTCGACCTTTCTCAAAAGAAAGAGGTAGCCGACTTGGTGCTGCAGGACCTGAAAAGAGTTAATAGCTATTTGCCAGAACAGTCCCAGGTGCGTAAGTTCGTCCTGTTACACAAAGAGTTTGACCCCGATGAAGCAGAGTTGACCCGTACGAGAAAATTAAGAAGAGAATATATGGAACAGCGTTATAAAGACCTCATCGACGCTTTATATAGCGACCGGGATAAAATAGATGTCCAGGCTCCTGTGACTTACCGGGATGGACGGAAAGGCATTGTTGCCACCAGTATACATATCAGGACGGTCAAGGAAGAAAAATTATTAGGCACGATGGATTGACAATAAGGGTAACATTTAATGGCTGAATTACTACAATACGTAATTACTGGACTGGCGCTCGGCGTCATTTATTCGTTGATTGCGCTTGGTTTTGTGGTTGTCTGGAAATCCAGCGGAGTAGCGAATCTGGCATTAGGGCAGCTGGTACTTCTTTCTTCATGGTTCGCTTATGGCATGCTGGAACAAGCCGGATTCCCAGTATGGATCGGTATTCCACTGGTAATTCTTTTTGCCGTAGTGCTGGGGTGGGCTATCGAAAGATTTACACTGCGTCCGCTAATTGCGCAACCTATCTTATCGGTAATAGCCGTCACCCTGGGTTTAGCTTATTTTTTCGAAGGGCTTGTGGGCGTTATATGGCCGAAGAGCCTGGCTCCTTTACCTCCTATTTTTCCACAGGAGCTTGTACATATAGGTTCTGCTGTAATCAAGCAGGAATTCCTCTGGGCCGCCGGTATCTCACTGTTTCTATTTATACTGCTTACCCTTTTCTTCAGGTACCACAAGATGGGTATCGCGATGCGGGCTACCGCCGATGACCAGAAGGCTGTACAGGCTTGTGGTATACCGGTAACCAGGATCTTCTCGCAATCCTGGATGTTTGCCTGTATACTGGCCGCTGTTGGCGGTATTCTAGTATCAAGTATTGGCAATATCAGTAAAGCTCCTTTAGTCGAAACTGGACTTCAGGCTTTTTCTGTGGTTATTCTGGGAGGGCTTGATTCATTCCTTGGAGCTATCATCGCTGGTCCCATCATCGGCCTTGCGGAAACAATTGGTGGTGGCTATTTAACTAAGTTGACATGGGAAGGCATTAAAGACGTCATCCCGTTTATCATCATCATCATCGTGATGTTCGTTAAACCGTTTGGACTGTTCGGGGAAAAGCGTATAGAGAGGATTTAGGATGGATTTACCGGCCGGAACAAGAAACTATAACTATGCCGAAGATATGGCGATTTTCCGTACCAGAACGCAATGGTTTTTGCTCATCGCACTGCTGGCTTTCTTATTCACCGCTCCCCTGTGGTTCGGCAATCATTGGCTTAGTATCGCTAATCGGATTGGCATTACCATCATCGCCGTTACTGGATTGAATATACTAACTGGCTATTGCGGCCAGCTCTCTATTGGGCACGCCGGGTTTATGGCAGTTGGTGCTTATACTTCGGCGATACTGGTAACCAGGTTCGATGTCCCGTTTATTGTGGGCTTAATTTGCGCGGGCATTGTGGCTGGTCTTGTTGGTATTATATTTGGCATGCCTTCCCTGCGGGTCAAGGGTTTTTATCTCGCCATAGCTACCATCGCCGCCCAGTTTATTATTATCTGGGTAATTGAGCACTGGACATCAATGACGGGCCCTAACGGTATCATGGACGTAGAACCCGCCTCATTTGGAGGCATCGTTCTTAAGAGTGTCACTAACGAGTTCTACTTGATACTAGGCATAACCATTATAGCCATTTTTGCTGCCAAGAATATTGCCCGTACCAGAGTTGGCAGGGCTTTCGTTGCTGTCCGTGATAACGACCTCGCTGCCGAGGTCATGGGCATTAACATCTTTCGCTACAAGCTTACCGCCTTCTTCATCGGTTGTTTCTTCGCCGGCATTGCCGGTTCTTTGCTGGCGCATACCAGTCGAACAATCGGCCCCGAATATTTCCAGTTCAAAGATTCCATCCTCTATGTTGGTATGATTATTATTGGAGGTTTAAGCACTACATTAGGGCCTATATTGGGCGTGTTATTCATTCGTCTTCTCGATGAACTTATATCTCAATTATCTCCCGCTTTACAAAATGCTTTTCCTAATATACTCCCAGGCTTTACGTCGGGCATCGCCCCGATGTTATTCGGCTTGGCAATCATCTTATTTTTAATATTCGAGCCCAGGGGGCTGGCACATCGCTGGCAGTTGTTTAAAGCAGCCTATAGATTCTGGCCTTTCTCTTATTAAATAAAAAACGAGGTGATTTGTTATGTGAAAACGATAAACTTAAAAGGAAAAATAATACAATTAAATATACTGAAAGGAGAAAAATGAAACGTGGAAAATTGATTTTGCTGATGTGTGTATTGACTGTAATTATGCTTATCATTCCGTTATTTTCTTCTTGCGGCGGAACAAAGGCTCAACCTGGACAGGTGCTGAAGGTAGGTGTAATGACGCCGTCAACGGGCCCGGTACCCGAAAAAGGAATCCCGGGGCAACACGGCTTTGCAGACGCTGTCGAATATATTAATAGCGAGCTTAACGGCGCCGATGGTTATCCGATAGAGCTGATCTGGCGTGATTCCGCCTACAATATGGAAAAAGTGGGGACCATCATCCAGGAGTTTATGGATTCCGGTTGTTTGATTTTTGCCACTCATTCCTCATCGGAGATGAAAATGGCATCAGGTAAGTCTAATGAAGCCGGTTTCCCCGGTCTTGCGGCATTCATCTCAACCATCAATTTGCATCCCCCAACTCATGTATATGGTCCAACTCCTGATTATGGTGATGACTGGATAGCTTTTGCTGAATATTATATAAAGAACATCTGGAAAGGACCAGGAAAACCAAAAATGGGTCTCCATGGACTTGCCAACCCGACAGGTCAGGGTATGAAACATGGTGCTCAAGCCAAGGCAGCCGAGCTTGGCATAGATGTGGTGGATATCGCGGAACATAAAATCAGCACTATCGACGAGACGGTAAGCCTGCAGAAAATGAAAGATGAGGGTATTGATGTGCTCGTCATTTCCAGTACTCCGGCACCTACGGCGGTTATCATTAAAAACGCCAAAGACCTCGGGATGGACATCACTATCGGCTGCTGTGCGGCAAGCTTTGGCCAGGCGCTTATTGACTTGGGCGGCGCTGCTGTTGAAGGCGTTTATGGCGTAGCGCATACGGCCAGCTGGGATGACAATGTATCCGGTATCGTTAAAGCCAAAGAATACTGCCAGAAAAACCACCCGCAGTATATTAATAACGATGACTATCTCTCCTGTTGGATGACTATGTTTGTCATGAGAGAAATCCTGATTCAGGCTGTAAGAAACGCTGGTTATGAAACGCTGGCAAAAGGCGGTGCCGTGGCATGGAAAGCTATAGAGGAACAGGGAATCCAGAAACTCCAGGGCTATACCGCAGAAGGATTGGCTGGCGGTCCGATGAGATACGCTGGGGGTGGCGATAATAGACTGAACAATTATCTGCGGCTATATCAAGTAAGCAACGGCAAGGCTGTAGCCGTTAGTGATTGGCAAGCAATGCCATTGATAAAGTACGAAGAGTTTGATTGGTGGGGCAAATAACTGGAACAGGAGGGGCGCCAACGCCGCGGCGCCCCTCAAAGTTAATAGAATATGCTTAAACTGAAAAACATTGAGGTAACTTATCTCAACGTCATCAGAGTATTGCACGGTGTGTCTCTGAAGGTTGATGATGGTGCAATTATCGCGTTGCTTGGCGCTAACGGCGCAGGAAAGAGTACGACTTTAAAAGCCATATCCGGCCTGCTTCATGTGGAAGAGGGTGAGGTAACCGACGGCAGTATTGAATGGAACGGCGAGAGAATCGATAAAAAAAACGCCGAACAAATCGGCAAACTGGGCATCATTCAGGCTTTAGAAGGACGCCATGTCTTTGAGCACCTCACCACCGAAGAAAACCTGCTGGTGGGTGCGCATAATCGCAGCGACCGGCATGCCGTTAAAAATGACCTCGAGATGGTCTATGACTATTTCCCGCGCCTCAAGGAACTGCATCGCAACACGGCAGGCTATCTCTCCGGCGGTGAACAGCAGATGCTTGTCATCGGACGGGCGATGATGGCTATGCCCAGATTAATGATGCTTGATGAACCGTCGCTGGGTCTCGCGCCTTTGCTGGTTGAGGAAATATACAATATTATTAAAAGGTTCAATACTGAGCAAAAGACTTCTGTTCTGCTCGTGGAACAGAATGTGCGTATCGCCTTGAGCATTGCCCATTATGGCTATGTCATGGAAAATGGAAGAGTGGTGCTTGACGGCAGCGCCGACTTTCTTAAAAACAATGAAGACGTGAAGGAATTTTACATGGGTCTTTCTGCCCTGGGTACCAAGAAGAGCTATCGCGAGGTCAAGCATTACAAGAGGAGAAAGAGATGGCTTTAGTTTCAAGTAAGCGTGAGTTTTACAACAAGCTGGAAACAATGTCGCCTGCTGAACGATGGAAATACCTCGATAAAAAGCTGTGCGAACATCTAGTTTACTCATATAATCATTCTCCCGCCGTGAAAACAGCCTTCGATAAAATAGGCGTAAAGCCTACCCAGATAAGGACTGTAAAAGACTTAGAGAAACTGCCCGTTATCCGTAAGACTGACCTTCTGGAGATGCAGAAAGCTAACCTGCCCTATGGCGGTATTATCGGCTTACCCGGGGAAGATGTTGAAAGGGTTTTTATCTCCCCCGGCCCTATTTATGAGATACAACCTTCAGCCTGTAAATGGTTCGCCAAAGCTTTTTGGGCGGCGGGCTTTAGAAAGGGCGATATTGTTATCAATACTTTTACCTATCATATGTCCCCGGCAGGTATCCTGTTTCATGAAGCTATCAGAGATTGCGGCGCTACGGTAGTCGTCGCCGGCACCGGTAATACCGACCTCCAGATACAGATTATGAAAGAGCTCAAAGTTACCGGCTTTGTGGGAACACCGAGCTTTTTAAATACAATTATTAAGCGTGCGGAAGAAATGGGGCATAACGTAAAAAAAGACCTTTTTATCAAACGCGCCTGGTTCACCGGCGAGATGCTGCCGCCGTCTTTACGCAAGACCCTCGAGGATAATTACGATATTAGCACTTTTCAAACTTACGCCGTGACTGAGCCTGGTGGAGCTATAGCTTATGAATGTCACCAGAAATCCGGCATGCACCTTATGGATGAATATGTTACAGAAATTGTCGACCCGGAGACAGGGAAACAACTTGGTCCCGGCGAGGTCGGCGAAATCGTTACCACCCAGCTCCACAATAAAAACTGGGGGCTTATCCGCTTTGGCACGGGTGATTTATCCTCTTATATCACCGAGCCGTGTCCTTGCGGTCGTACGGCGTACAGAATTACTGGCATCGTCGGTAGGGCAGGGGACGCCATTAAAGTACGGGGCATGTTTATCGTCGCTAAACAGGCAGAGCAGGCAATAATGGGCTTTAGTCAGGTCGCCAGGTATCAACTGGTGGTGGGACGCCGTGAACACCGCGATGAAATGACGCTTAAGGTAGAGCTTAAAGACACCTGCATCGATAAAGAAAAGCTGTCACTAGAAATAAATAACAAGTTCCAGGATATTTGCCGCATCAAAATAGACAGGATTGAATTTGTTGCTCCCGGCACCCTTTCTGATAAAGAAAAGGGTATTAAAGACGAACGTAAGTGGGAATAAATGTTACCCCTTCTCCTCCCCCAGATATGCCGCTATCACCTGCGGGTTGTTCTTAATCTCCTCCGGCGTGCCCTCGGCGATTTTCCTCCCGAAGTCCAGCACCACAATCCTGTCCGCTATATCCATCACCACCCCCATGTCATGCTCCACCAGCACGATGCAGCTCACGCCGTCCCTTAAAACGGGCGTATCCGGGTAGGTGACGCCCTGTCCCTCGAAAATGTCAATGATAAATCGGGCGATGTCCTCTTTCTCTTCAAGGTTCATGCCGGCCATCGGCTCATCGAGGAGCAGCACTTTTGGCTCCAGGGCTAAAGCCCTCCCCAGTTCCACTCGCTTGCGCATCCCGTAGGGTAACATGCCGACTGTTTGCTTGCGTATCGACTCTATTTCCAGAAAGTCGATAATATCCTCAACCGTTTTGCGGTGCTTGATTTCTTCTTTGTGCGCCCAGCCAAAGTATAAAACGCTGGCAAGAGGGTTCTGCTTCATTAAAACGTGACGGGCAGCCATGATGTTGTCCAGCGTGCTCAAGCCTGTATAAAGCTCGATGTTCTGGAATGTTCTGGCAAGCCCCATCTTAGCGGCTTTGTCCGGGCGTATACGGGTTATTTTCTTGTCATCGAAATATATCTCTCCTGACTGCGGCTTGTAGAAGCCATTAATGCAGTTGAGCAGGCAGGTCTTTCCTGCCCCGTTAGGCCCGATGATAGCCAGGATTTCTTTGTCCCTGATGTCTACGCTGACGTCGGTCAGGGACTTTACCCCGCCGAATGATAGCGAAAGATTTTCTATTTTTATTCTAACGTTGTTTGATGTTGTCACTTCTTATTCAATAGCTCGTCCCGGTAGCGGGGCACTTTAGCGCAGGAGTCGCCTTTACAGGCTAGCGGTTTACCCGTTTTCCGTCTCTTCTTTTTAAGCTCCTTAGTCGCTTCTTTATCGGGTTTCAGATATTTCTGGCTGCCGGTACAGATTACCGTGCCATCTTTATAAACGATGATGGTTACTTCGTCGTCGACGTCGTCGCACAGTATGGTGGTAGCGGTAACTTCCCAATCGACCATTTCAGAATTTATCTTACTATGAATACAAACGTAATTCAAACATTGGAATTAACGCTTGCTATTACTTTACTCTCGGGGTAAAATAGTCTTTGGCGGTAGGGGAGTGGTGGTAATATACATCAGGGCTCGTAGCTCAGCGGTCAGAGCGGCCGGCTCATAACCGGTTGGTCGTAGGTTCGATCCCTACCGAGCCCACCATTTAACGGCGGTGAAGACTCTTATTTTTGAGGAAACGACTCAAAGCTAAATAGCTTCAATTAGTCGTTTTTGGAGTTATGGTAAATCAGCTTTAAAACGCGGGTTTTTAAATTTTATAGTATTATGGTAAGTTAGCTATAAAAATGAGTTTTTAGTTTCAGGAGAATCGGCGATGAAAGTTTTAGGTATTGTCGGCAGTCCGCGCCAGGACGGCAACACGCAAATCATGATTGAGGAAGTGCTTTCTGCCGCAAAAAAAGAGGGCGCTGAAACGGATATCTTCCTTGTGGCGGGTAAAAACATCCAGGGCTGTGACGGATGCCATTCCTGCGCTAAAACAGGCGGCGTCTGTAAAATCAAGGACGATATGCAGGAGCTTTATAAGAAAATGGACTGGGCTGACGCCATCGCTTTCGGGAGCCCGGTTTACTTTAACTATGTTACCGCCCAGGCTAAAGCCATTATCGATAGGACTTTCTGCTATCTATTCAGCCGCAAGCTGGCGGGCAAAGTGGCGGCCCCCGTGCTTTCCCTCCGCCGTATCGGCGCCGGGCAGACCCGAGTGCAGGTGCAGGGATGGTTTATCACCCAGGGCATGGTCGCTTTAAGGGGCGCGATAGGGTATGGCCCGGAAAAGGGTGAAGTGCGGCAGGGCGTCGGCGGGGGCATCGGTACGACAGCGATGGATGAATGTCGCGCTACTGGCAAGGAAATCGTCGCCTGGCTGAAAAAGCTTGGCGTGAAATAATTTAAAAAATTATAAAGTTTCAGATAAACCTCTGGACTCAAGGAAAAAGCGATATCCCCTCTTAACCGACTTTGTTATGTCAAGCTTTGAATTCTACGAGTGCTACACGACATAACATATATTGTGCGCCCCAGAATTATGCCCCCAATAAGGTTGACATAATCTATTGAATTATTTATTTCAATTCTGATTTTAATTTTGCTGCTTCTTTAAATAATTCTTTAACAGACTCTGTTAGGTTGTTTTCTTGCTGTAGAACCAATTTATGATTTTCATCTGTGTGGAATTCATAATATAATTTTGTCCCTTGCATTAAATGATCAAGTCTCTGAATTATTTTAACTATCGTATCAGTTAAGATATTAAATTGTATATTGGCTATAACTTTTATATACTCACTTTTAGCTAGACAATTCTTATAATTCAAAATTGCTTTATATAATTCATGTTTTTCTTTAGTCTGTCGATATATTGCTGATTGTGCCGAGATTTCTGCCCATTGAATTATTTCACCTAATAAGCGCTCCTTACGGTCTCTATTTTCCTTTTCCTTATTTTCTCTAATATTCCACCAACTAACTAGTGCTAAAACCGCAGTAGAAAAGGCAAGAACTAAAGTACCAACTGCTACATAAATATTTAACGACTGTGGATCACTTTTGTATGTGCTAGATATTACGTAAGTAAGAACAACAATAAAAACAATGATGATAACGGCAGACACAAATATTAATACTAAATATCTCCCATACTTTTTTAACAAGTTCTTCATACCCCCATTATACCCCACTCCCTCTTTATGTCAATTCCCCCTTTTTCCCTCCACTCGTGGTGAGCTTGTCGAACCATCCCTTTCCTGTCTCCCATTTTGAAAAAGGGGGATTAAGGGCTTGCCCCGTACTTGATACGGGGGGATTTTCACCAGCGACATTCTCCCCTTGCTTCTCGCCGCTTTTTGGTCTAAAGTTAATAATGTTGGTTGAAAATCTATATACTAAAAACTATCGACTAATAACTGCATAAAAAACGAATACCCGGACTTAAAGCTGATTTACCATAAAATCAGGAACGAACACCTGAAGCTAATCACTCGTGAAAAATAAGAAAAAAATCTTGAAACGAATAACGAATGTCGCTTCCCCTAAAAATAGAGAACAGGCCCGGCGGGGTTGCTCGGACCTGTCCCCAAGGTAGATAAGGAGTAAGTCGATGAATATTGACTTACTTTTATTATCCTTCTTTCCGAAAGTTTTTAAATGCATACCCGCTATAAAAAAATGTGGGTATTTTCACGCAATTTTTAAAAGACGTTTTTTGGGGGTAATTCTTAAAGACACCAAAATAACGGGAAAAAAGGTGAATTTTAAGGAAAAAGAGGCGTTAAAAACTTTTCTTAAAGATATAATTCCCTTCAAAAAGCTCTTGAGGGGCTTAGATTTTGATTCTAGCGCGTGCTAGCTTTGAGGAAAAGGCATATTTAGCTTCAAATGCCGTTTTCAGGGTTAAAGACTTTGATTGCTGCCTTTTTTCTTTATCATATACTTCGGGCATAGTTGACCTCTGGCAGTTTAGATTTAATAGTTTCCAGCAACTTACCCAATCCCCATTTCTTAACCGCCGATATTAACACTGTATCGGCGGCAGGGGCGCCTGATTGGGAGATATAGTATTCATTCGCTTTTACCTCATCCCAATCCCCTTCGGCCGGCAGCAAGGCGTCTATCTTATTCATGACGGTAATCCTGGGTTTATCCTGCAGTTCCAGTTCTTTCAGGATTTTTTCTACCGTGTCATACTGTTCGCTAGCATCGGCGGCGGTTAAGTCGACCACATGAACCAGTAAATCGGCTTCGGAAAGTTCTTCTAACGTAGCGCGGAAGGCGTGAATGATAGTCGGCGGCAGTTTGCGGATAAAACCTACCGTGTCGGTGACCAGCACTACCTGGTTACCCGGCAGGACGAGGCGGCGGGTCGTGGGGTCTAAAGTGGCGAACAGGCGGTTATCCACCAGCACGTCGGCGCGGCAGAGGGCATTGAGTAGCGTGCTTTTACCGGCATTGGTATATCCCACCAGCGCTACCACGGGTATGCCGCTTTTTTCTCTCTGGCGCCGGTATAAAACACGTCGGCGTCGGATTTCCTCAATTTGCTCTTCAAGTCTCTGGATCTTACGCCGAATCAGACGGCGGTCTGTCTCCAGTTGCGATTCGCCCGGACCGCGTGTACCGATACCGCCGCCGAGTCTTTCGAGGTGGCTCCACTGTCCGGCGAGCCTGGGTAGGAGGTACTGGTGCTGGGCGAGTTCTACCTGTAAGCGTCCCTCGTGAGTGCGGGCGCGTCTGGCAAAAATATCCAGTATCAATGCCGCCCGGTCGATGACCTTGATATTAAGTTCTTTTTCTAGATTCTGCTGCTGTTTGGGCGTAAGCTCATCATCGAGAATCAGGAGGTTAAAGCCTTTGCTATCCTTTAAAGCTACCAGTTCTTGCAGCTTGCCCTGTCCCACGTAATAATCGTGCGAAGGCGCCGGCAGTTGCTGTACGATTTTCCCCACGATTTGCGCCCCGGCGGAATCCGCCAGTAGCGACAGTTCTTCCAAGGAGTTAGTTGCGCTTTGTCTTTCACGACTTCCTTTCTGGCAGACAGCTATCAGCAGGGCTTTTTCCGGTTCAGCGCCGGTATTAATCGTAGTCTTGGTGATATTGTTCTCCTAATGATAATTATGTAAAATTATCTTTTCTTGGTTAATCTCCGTGTATTGCGCCAGCCGGATAGCCGGGACAGTCCTTTAACGAGCGAAGCATCCGGGGTCGTTAATGATAATCTAACGTAGCCCTCACCGCTGGGGCCGTACCCTACTCCGGGTGTTACTGCCACGCCTACCTGGTCGAGCAGATCGGCGGTAAAATCCATGGAATTATAGCCTTCAGGTACCTTTGCCCAGATATAAAGACTCGCTTTTGGCGGAGTTACCTGCAGGCCGATTCCAGTAAGTACCTCTACGATAAGGTCGCGGCGGCGCTGGTAGATGGCGTTATGCTCTGCCACGCAGTCCTGCGGCCCGTTAAGCGCCTCGATAGCCATATACTGAATTGCTTGCGGGATACCCGAGTCCAGGTTGGATTTTAACGTCCTTAAAGCCTTTACGGCGTCTGCGTTACCAACCACCATACCGATGCGCCAGCCGGTCATATTATAAGTTTTGGAAAGAGAGTGGAATTCTACCCCTATATCTTTAGCTCCTTCCGCCTGCATAAAGCTAACCGGTTGATAATCATCAAAAGCCACCTCGGAATAAGGGCCGTCATGGCAAACGAGGATATTGTTCTGCTTGGCGAATCCGACGACCTGCTGAAAAAAGTCCAGACCGGCTACAGCGCCGGTGGGATTATTGGGATAGTTTATCCAGAGAATTTTGGTGTTTTTAAGGATAAAATTCTTAACGTTTTTCAGATCGGGGAGAAAATTGTTTTCTGCTTTAAGTGGCAAATAGTAAGGCCTGCCCCCTGCCAGTTGCGTACCGATAGCATAAACGGGATAAGCCGGGTCGGGCACAAGAGCAATATCGCCGGGGTCAAGGAAACAAAAAGCTATATGACCGATGCCTTCCTTGGAGCCGATAAGGGGTAGCACTTCCATAGCAGCATCAAGGGTAACGTTAAACCGCTTTTTATACCACGCCGCGATAGCTTCATGGAGTTCCGGCAGGCCTTCCGATTCCGGATAGCGGTGGTTGGCCGGGTCTTTTGCTGTCTCGCAGAGCTTATCGATGATGCGAGAAGGCGTGGGAATATCGGGATCGCCGATGGCAAAGCTAATGACTTCTTCGCCTTTAGCTCTCTTTTCTGCTATTTTTTTATTGATTTCAACAAACAGATATGGCTTCAGTGCATCGATACGCCTGGCTACTTTCATAATAGCACCTCACTCCGGCCATGTTCCTTCGAAAACTATAACTGCCGGCCCGCCTAATACTACCTCACCATCACCGTTCCATTCGGCGTTAAGAACACCGCCGCGTAATTTTATGTCTACTTTTGATTCGGTATAGCCATTGAGCTTCGAGGCAACGGTTATGGCGCAGGCTCCGCTGCCGCAGGCTAAAGTTTCGCCGACACCGCGCTCCCATACCCGCGCCTCGATATGGTTTTTATCCAGCACACGTGCCACTTCAAAGTTGACCCGGTTAGGAAAGATAGACAGGTTTTCTACCAACGGACCTATTCGGGACATCGGGAAATCCGCTACCGGTTTATCAAGAAAGTGGACGGCATGTGGATTGCCCATGGAAACCAGGTTTAGAATGAGTTCCATGCCGGCGACGGATATTTTGTAAGCAAGCATCGACTTTATGTCAATAACCTCTCCCCTACCCGCCTTAACGTTTACGGGTATTTGTTCTGCGGCTAATCTCGGTTTGCCCATGTTAGCCCAGAATTTTACCACTTTACCGTCTTTTCTCTCTAGTTTTATTTTATTAACCGTTGCTACCGTTTCGATAGTCATTTCTTCGATATCAGGTCTGACCAGCCCCTTTTCCAGTACGTACCTGGCAAGGCACCTGATGCCGTTGCCGCAGGTCTCTGCTTCCGAGCCATCAGTATCAAAGGTGCGCATACCGAAATCGGCTTTATCTGAAGGTAATAATATTATCAGACTGTCTGCCCCGATGCCCAGGTGCCGGTCGCAAACAGCTATTGCCAGCTTTGACCAATCACGCTTTATTTTTCGTCCGTCAATCATTACAAAATCATTGGCGGCGCCGTGCATTTTGGTAAATTCCATTCTGTTATTTTACACTCCAGTCATTTCATATTATTCGGTCAAGAACTCTCGTAGAGTCCTTTCTATTTCAGAATCATTTGTTCGCCCGATGTCGAACCAGGTTATTTTTTTATCCGTCAGTCGGAACCAGGCATATTGGTGACGGATAAACCGGTGCGTTTCTGTTTTTATCTTCTGTACTGCCGCTTGAAGCGTTAACTCACCTTTTATATATTGCCCGATTTGCCGGTAACCGATGCCGGACATCGACGGTAAGCTCAAATCATATCCCATTTTAAATAAGTTTTCCACTTCATGAACCAATCCCCGCTTAATCATATCATCAACTCTCTGGTCAACGGCACGGTAGAGTTGCGACCTATCGGCAGTCAAGCCGATGCTAAAGGGGATAAAAGCAGGTGGATTCTTGCGTCCGAGTTGGGAAAACGCCTGCCCGGTTGCGGCATATACTTCAAGCGCCCGGATCACACGGCGCACATTGCGGCGTTCAATTTTAGCTGCCGCGTCGGGGTCGGCAGCGATAAGTTCCTGATATAGCTCATCGATTTTTCCATCTCTGGCTTTCTTTTCAATATTATACCTGAAATTTCGGTCGGGCGAAACTCTTGGTATCTGCCACCCTTCAAGTACAGCTTTAACATATAAGCCGGTGCCCCCTACCAGGAACGGCAGACGGCCACGCCGTTGAATATCATCAATAGCTTTATAAGCCATTTCCTGATAAGCGGCGAGGCTGAAGTCATCATCGGGGTTGATGATATTTATCAAATGGTGCGGGACGGCGGCAAGCTCCTGCGGTGATGGCTTGGCAGTGCCGATATCCATGTATCGATAGACCTGGCGGCTATCGGCGCTGACGATTTCTCCTAGAAAAACTTTTGCCAGATGCAGGGCTAAACGACTTTTACCGACACCGGTGGGGCCAACGATAGCGATGATACGCTTCATGCCTGGGTTACAAGCCTTTAATTTCGGAAGCCTGTTTTACGATATTCACGAACTCATCGGCTCTTAAGCTTGCGCCGCCAACTAAAGCGCCGTCAATCTCCGTCTTACGCATAAAATCAGCGATATTAGCCGCGCTGACGCTGCCTCCGTAAAGTATACGGGCGGTATTGGCGATGCCGCTGCCGTGCAACCGGGAAATAAACTGGCGTATAAAACCGATGGTTCGATTGGCGTCGTCAGACGTAGCCGACTTGCCAGTGCCTATAGCCCAAACAGGCTCGTAAGCAATGACCATACCGCTCATCAGGAAGAGCCTATCGGAAGCCGCCATAAGCTGTCGTCCAATTATTTCTCTGGTCTGGTCGGCTTCGTTTTCTTCCAGTGTCTCACCGACGCAGAAGATAGGCTTAAGACCTGCGGCAACCGCTGCTTTGATTTTTTTCTTGATGATTTCATCAGTTTCACCAAAATACTGCCGGCGCTCGGAATGTCCGATGATAACGTATTCACAGAGGTCAACCAGCATCAGAGGGGATATTTCGCCGGTAAAAGCACCTTTCTCCTCAAAATAAACGTTTTGCGCGCCCAGCTTAACGCTGCTGCCTTTGACAATAGCTTTAGCTACCGCCAGGGAAATGAAAGGCGGGCAAAGCACCTTTTCCACACCCTGTATCTTATGGAGGGAGGGTTGCATGCTCTTTATGAGACTAACAGCTTCCTCGACCTTGGTATTCATTTTCCAGTTTCCGGCAATTAGCGGTGTACGTGACATATTAAGCTCCTATGCTCCGAATTTAGTCAGTTTCCGGGCATTAGCCATGGCCAGGGGCATAATATCGGTAGCTTGAATTCTGCCCAAGCCACCTGCCAGGAAAGCCTTTTCGGAGAACTCTTTAACACTATCGGCACGGCAGTATTTGGCACATATTACGACAGGTACAGGGTGCCAGCTGTGTCCGCCGTATACCGCCGGCGTTGAATGGTCTCCGGTTATTACTAATACGTCCGGGTTAAGGCTGGTTAAAGCTGGCAAAGCAGCATCTATTTGCTCCAGTATTTTAACTTTGCCGCTAAAATCGCTGTCTTCACCGGAAGTATCGGTCGCTTTTACGTGCACAAAGAAAAAGTCGTATTTTTGATAATTTTCTTTAAGAGTCTTAATTTCTTTTTCAAATGTCGGGTCTGTTTTAGCCACCTCCATGCCTACCAGCCGGGCAAGGCCGAGGTACATCGGGTAGGCGGCGATAGCCAGCGGATTAAGTTTATAGATTTCCTGCATGGTAGTAATTCGGGGTTTTCTGGCAAAGCCTCGCAATAAAATCATGTTAGCGGGATGGTGATTAGAGAGAATTAATCTGGCTTTATTTACAAATTCATTAACAACATTTGCTGTTGTTCTGGCTATAGCATGTGTTGCTTTAATTTCAGCCGGTGGTACCCCTGTTATAGAAGGGTCGGAGCCGGTAAGTTCCGTTTGCATGTTTTTGCCGCTAAATACCGCCACGAAACGGTGTTCCCTGACAGGATATATCTTTATGTCAACTCCTTTTATAGACATGCCATCGAGCAATTTACAGAGTTCAGCACATTTTTCGTTAGAGATACGCCCCGCGCGGCGGTCGGTAATGACACCGTTATTGTCTAGCGTGCAGAAATTACCGCGGGCAGCCATATCATTCGGTCCAAGCTCAATACCGATACCCATAGCTTCCAGAGCCCCCCGGCCTATTCTAATGTTTATGGGGTCATAGCCAAACAGCGCCAGGTGTCCGGGGCCGCTGCCTGGCGTGATACCGGGAGCAATAGGCTCGGCCAGACCGCATATTCCCGAGGATGCAATAGAGTCGAGGTTGGGGATGAGGGCAGTCTCAAGTTCTGTTTTGCAGGTTATTGGATTTGGTAAGCCGCCCAGGCCGTCGATTATCAGCATCACTATTTTTTCAGGGGAGGTTATGGAAATTTCTTTAATTAATTGCAGGTCCATCATCAATTTCCTTATATCTTATGCCTATATTTTATCACGCAGTGCAACAACGCCGGGTAAAGCCTTACCGCCGAGGAATTCAAGTGAGGCGCCGCCGCCTGTGGAAACGAAGGTAATTTTGTCTGCTAATCCTAGGGCGGTAATTACCTCTGCGGTAGAACCTCCGCCGACGATGGTCTTGGCTTTCAAACGGGGCAATAGTCTGGCTAGAGCATGAGTTCCCTTAGCGAACTGCGGTATTTCCTCAACGCCCATAGGTCCGTTACAGAAGACCGTCCGGCTTTTTCGCAACTCTTTCGTGAACGATTCGATGGTTCCTGGTCCGATGTCTACTATCATTTTGTCCGGCGGTATCGCATCAACGGACACAATTTTTCCCGTGTCGTTTCTATCGATTTTATCAGCGACCATGACATCTACCGGGAGGTGGAGGCAATCATGTTTCTTTTCAATTTCTTTTATCAGTCCTTTAGCGATATTGATAATTTCGGTCTCAACTATAGAAGTGCCTACTCCGTATGATTTGGCTTTTAGAAATGTGGCTGCCATCCCACCGCCGATTAAGAGGCAGTCGACCTTGCCGATAATATTTTTCAGCATGGCGACCTTATCGCTGACCTTGGCCCCGCCTAAAAGCGCTGCAAACGGGTGAGCCGGACTCTCCAGCAAACCACCGAGGGTGTTTATTTCCTTTTCCAGCAGGAAGCCTGCCACAGCGGGCAGGTATTTGGCTATAATAGATGTCGATGCATGGGCACGGTGCGAGGTCCCGAAGGCATCGTTAATATAGATATCGCCCAGTCTGGCTAACGCTTTGGCGAAGCTTTCATCGCCTTTTTCCTCTTCGGGATGGAAGCGGAGATTTTCCAGCATCAAAAGGTTGCCGGGTTTAAGAGCAGCCACGGTTTTTTCAACTTCCGGGCCGGTACAGTCCTGTGTTGTCTCGACTTTCTTGCGCAGAATTTCGGAAAGACGCTTGGCTACCGGCGCGAGCCGCAAGTCAGCAACGATTTTTCCTTTGGGCCTGCCCAGGTGTGAAAGTAGGATGATTTTAGCTTTACGTTTCAGAAGGTATTTTATCGTAGGTAGAGAGGCGCGAATACGGCTATCATCTGTTATAGCACCGGTTTTAGCATCCAGCGGAACGTTAAAGTCGACGCGAACAAGTACCCTTCGGCCAACAACTTCAATGTCCCTGATAGTCATCTTCTTCATTGATTCTTGGCTCCTTAAAATCGGGCTATAAAAAAATATCAGGCGCCGACCCGGCTACCTGATACTTCCCATTGCTTCTAACAAAGTCAACATCAGCTTTCTGTGCTATTATACAGATTAAAGATTATCGTATCAAGCCGTAGTATTTCGTCTAACATGCTAGGCTGTTCTGGCTTTATTCTTAGTGTTTGAAGGTAAATCCGTCTCTACGCGGGGTGATACCATTTCCATGACCTGGCGGTAGATTCCCTTCGCGTCCAGGCCGTATTTAGCACGTAATATGGGTTGTGTACCCTGTTCGACGAACTCATCCGGAATCCCGATATTTTTTACTTTAATATCACAAAATCCTGAATCTTCCAGTAGCTTTATAACACTTTCTCCGAAGCCACCAATTAATGCGTTTTCCTCAACGGTGACAATGTTTTTTACCCGTTTGGTGAGGTCGGTGATAAGGTGTTTATCCAGAGGTTTGGCAAAGCGGGCGTTGACGACTGCCGCCTCGATGCCTTTTCTTGCCAGCTGATGCGCTGCCTCTAGAGACGGGTCTACCGATGAGCCTAGAGCAATAATTGCCACGTTATCTCCATTTCTGACCATCTCCGCTTTACCCAAAGGTATCTCATGCAGTATAGCATCCAGCGGCACTCCCAGACCGGAGCCGCGCGGATAGCGTACCGCCATAGGTCTTACCGACTTGACAGCGGTATACAGCAGGTGTTGCAACTCATTTTCGTCTTTAGGAGCGGCGACAATAATATTGGGAATAAGCGTGAGATAGGAGATATCGAACGTTCCCTGGTGTGTCTTGCCGTCATCGCCGACGATGCCCCCGCGGTCGATAGCGAAGACTACCGGCAGGTTCTGGAGGCATACGTCATGAATAATTTGGTCATAGGCACGCTGTAAAAAAGTTGAATAAATCGCCACGACTGGTATATAACCCTGGGTCGCCAGTCCGGCGGCAAAGGTGACCGCATGTTGTTCACAGATACCTACATCGAAGACACGGTTTGGGAATTCGGCTTCGACGATATTCAGGCAATTGCCCTCTGGCATGGCCGGTGTGATAATCACCAGCCTTGGTTCTTCACGAGCAAGGCGGAGCATTGTCTGGGCGAACACCTCGCTATAGGTTGGTATGCCATTTGCAGTGGCGCCGTTTTTAGCCGCTACGCCATGGAAATAGACCGCGTTTTCTTCCGCTGGAGAAAGCCCTTTGCCCTTGGTTGTAACTACGTGTACGAGGGTCGGTTTACGGCTGGTGTTTTTAACCTGGGTGAGGAAATATTCCAGGTCGCGTATATTATGTCCGTCGATTGGTCCGATATAGGTAAAACCGAGCGCTTCCCACAGAGGCGTCGGCATGAACAAACCCTTAAATCGGTTAACAAGGAATTGACCGAAGTCAGCCAACTTTATACCTAGAGGAAAAGCCGCGAGGATTTTTTTGCTCCTTGTTTCAACTTTACGTAAAGGTTTATTTAATCTCACCCGGCTCAATAGCTTCGCCAGTGCCCCTACTGTTGGTGATATTGACATACCGTTATCATTAAGTATCACAATCAGGCGTGAGCCCAAGTGACCTGCCTGGTTAAGGGCTTCAAAAGACATCCCCGCAGTAATAGCGCCGTCGCCGATGACGGCTATGACATTATAATTATCACCAGCGAGGTCGCGGGCGACGACCATACCCAAGGCGGCAGAGATAGAAGTGCTGGCGTGTCCTGCGCCGAAGGGGTCATGCGGGCTCTCCTCACGACAGGTAAAGCCGGATATCCCGCCATACTGGCGCAGGGTATTGAACATGTTTTTACGCCCGGTCAAGAGCTTATGTACATAGCTCTGGTGACCTACATCCCAGATTATCTTATCCTTTGGACTATCGAATACCCGATGAATGGCGATAGTAAGTTCAACAACGCCGAGGTTTGAGGCTAGATGGCCGCCGGTAGTGGTTACCGTGTTGATAATTTCCTGTCTTAATTCGGCCGCGAGTTCATCCAGAGCTTCCGGAGATAATCTTTTCAAATCAGTGGGATTATTGATTTTATCCAGTAGTTTCGGCATATTTTTATGGTTGCTAAAAGTAGTACCTATTGAAATAGTAGCCTTGCTAACGAATGATTGTCAAGCTAACAGACTCGAAAAAGGACGTTCTTGAAAGATAGTTTGACGCTATGGATGGAATTTTGCTACACTCACGAGAGGATTTTTGCATGGAACCTGTTGATATCCTGAAAGTAATCGGCACCGCGGTACTGCCCATATCGGAACTGCGCGGCGCTATCCCCCTAGCTATCGGCACTTACCATTTCTCGTGGTACTATGCTTATTTATTCGGCGTCATTGGCAATCTCCTGCCTGTCCCTTTTATACTGCTTTTTTTTAATGCTGTAATTCCTTTTTTTAATCGAATTAGCTTCCTGAATAAGGTGATGCAATGGTATTTTTCCTGGACGAAGCGCAGGTCAAAGGCGATTGAGCGTTACGGTTGGTTGGGACTGGCGATATTTGTGGCGATACCTTTACCGGTTACTGGCGCCTGGACGGGTTCGATACTGGCGGCGCTTCTCGGTATGAGATTTAAATACGCTTTTTCTTCTATTGCTCTGGGGGTACTCATCGCCGGGGTAGTCGTTACCTGTGCTACCGTTCTCGGATGGGCTGTGGCTGATATTTTTACCACCTAGCTGTATTCTATATATTGACCGTTAATCTCAATTCATGCTACATTTTTAGAGAAACAGCGATGCGTCCCTGTAGCTCAGCTGGATAGAGCGGCTGCCTTCTAAGCAGTAGGTCGTGGGTTCGAGTCCCTCCAGGGACGCCAGTATATATTATTTAGCCTGATACCGGTTTTATTTCTTTAGCGATAAACCCTTTTTCGCCCAGGCCTACCTTATATGCTACAGTTTGCCCCTCTTTCAACGACTTAAAGTTTATACCCTGTAGCTGGGTATAATGGAAAAATATATCTTTCCCAGCGGTGCTGGAGACAAAACCATACCCGTGTTCACCAACCAGACGTCTTACAACTCCAGTTGTCATTATATCCTCTCCTTCAGGATAAAAAGCCCCTTTACTATATTTTTATTATCTGCCGAGAGCAGATTCCTGCTTCTTTTTCACGGCACGTGTTCCATGGCCGTGCTTGACGTGTTTGAAAGCTTCTTTATAGCTTCGGCGCTGCGCTTGTTTTTCCGCTTTTCTTCCCATTTTCCTAGTCCTTTACCGGTTTCTTTTTTCTCTTTTCATTATAGCTTAAGCAGTGTATCTGTTACTAATTTACGTCTTCTTTTAAGCTGGTAAAAATATGTATTAACAACATTAATTATGTTCCAGTACCAGCTGCCAGTCGCGCCATTCAAAGAGGGCCATATTGAGTACTAGACGGCGCAATACTTCTTCTTTCGTTAGCGTATAAAAACAAATGCCGTTATCTCTGACGACATCCAGAATCTTTTCTGCGACCATCTCCTTCAGTGCCTGGTCCATTTCCAGCCGGCTGCATTCGTCATCGATGGCATGAACGATAGCCAATTTACTAAATCTGCCGTTGGGATGAGATGCGAAGAATCTTAAAAGTCCCAAGCAGCTGTTATTCTTAACGAATTTCTTCATCATTTGTTCAATATATGAATGGTTATTACTTTTAATAACCCCGGAGGCAGTCATTTAAGGCTCCTTTCGTTTCTCTAGTTTACCTTGTCGTATTAGTTATTTCTGCCCGAAGGGACATGTATTGGCTTATAAGCTTGTTTCTGCCGCAAATAGGAAGGCGTATCAAGCTCATCGTCACGTATCCCTTTTAGAATGCGAGTCAATTCCTTTTCCTTATCGCTGCCGAGCATTTCTTCTCTTGTGTGGAAACCGGTGGCAATAAGGGTAAGCCTGACATCGTTACCCATGTTGGGGTCCATAACCACCCCAAAAATAACGTTAGCCTGCGGGTCGACTGCCTGGCGGATGACCTCTGCGGCATTATTCACTTCATAAAGAGCTAAATTGCTACCGGCAATATTAAAGAGTACACCCTTGGCACCCTGCATGGAGACATCGAGCAAAGGGCTTGATAGTGCTTGCCTTGCGGCTTCTACTGCTCGGTTTTGTCCTGTCCCCCGCCCGATTGACATCCAGGCTGGGCCGGCGTCTTTCATTATTGTCCGGACGTCTGCAAAATCGAGATTGATGAGACCGGGTACGGTAATCACCTCGGCGATAGCCTGTACGCCCTGGTGGAGTACCTCGTCAGCCATTCTAAAAGCGCTATCGACGCTCGTTTTCTGGTCGCACAGTTCAAGCAGGCGGTCGTTAGGGATAATGATTAATGTATCCACATTACCCATCAGTGCTCTAATGCCGTCTTCGGCGTTTTTGGTGCGATGAGCGCCTTCAAAAGTAAATGGTTTTGTTACGATAGCTATCGTCAGCGCGTGAGCTTTCTTGGCTATCTCGGCTATTATTGATGCCGAGCCGGTGCCGGTACCTCCGCCCATGCCGGCAGTTATAAAGACCATATCCGCGCCGTCGACTACTTCGGCGATGGCTTCGCGGCTTTCTTCAGCGGCTTTATGTCCGATAATTGGGTCGCCGCCAGCTCCCAGACAATGAGTAGTCTTTTCACCGAGTTGAACACGCACCATGGCTTCGGTGAGTTCTAGAGCCTGTCCGTCCGTGTTCATGCCGATGAATTCGACCCCCCGTAAATGCTCACGGACCATTCTTGAGACAGCGTTACATCCGGCCCCGCCTGTGCCGATTACTTTGATTTTCGCGCCGTTGGCGGCAGTAATTTGTTTAGCCATTATAGCCCTCCATTAAATATTTCTTAAATAATTCCTGATAGTTACCTGAAAAGCCTGAGCATTTTTACCAGTAGGCCCTGCAAACCTTTGCGTTTAGTTTTAGATAATTCGGTATCCTTGCCCTTTATTTTCCACAGGATAAGGCCGACACCTGTTGCGTGAGCCGGGTTATCCAGTTGGTCCGAGACGCCCGGTAATCTCATCGGCCAGCCCAGTCTGACTGGCATTCTGGTAACCTTCTGTCCCAGTTCGGCAATACCGGTAATGTTGGCACCGCCGCCGGTGATGACTATCCCGGACGGAATGAGTTTGCGGTAGTCCGATTGCGGGAGTTCCAGCATTATGAGCCGCAGTATTTCTTCAACGCGGACGCGGATAATATCCGAAAGGTCATTATATGAAATACTATGCCCATCGCCGGTGATGTTAACTTCCTCACCCGTCTCGTTGTTGTCCCGTGGTGTTACATTACCATATCTTTTTTTCATTTCTTCGGCTAGTTCGAAATTGATACCCAGACCGATTGATATGTCTCTGGTTACCTGATAACCAGCCACGGGCAGGACAGAGGTGTGATAAATCGTGCTGTCCTTAAATAGGGCCAGGTCGGTTGTGCCGCCGCCGATATCTGCCAGTAAAACGCCGTTTTGTTTTTCATCTGGTTCCAGCACGGCTTCGGCACTGGCGAGGGGTTCCATCACAAGGTCTTCTACCTCAACGCCGATACTCCGGATACACTTAATAAGGTTTTGTATGGAAGTTGCGGCTGCCGTTATAATATGGGTTTCTACATCCAGACGATATGCCTGCAGACCAACGGGATTTTGCACGCCTGCCTGCCCATCTACTGTATAATAGCGGGGAATGACATGGAGCACTTTTTGTTCTGTGCCCAGTTTAACACTGCGGTCGACATCGAGAACGCGTTTTAAGTCATCGGTTCGTACTATCTGGTTGTTGCGCGTAATGGAGATAGCACCTGTTTTATTTACTGCAGTAATGTGTCTGCCCGTAACACCTACATAAGCTGATTCCATCTTGCGACCGGCCATTTGTTCCGCTAGCCTGACCGATTCCTTAATCGATTCCCTGGCTTCGTTGATGCTTACCACTAAGCCTTTGTGAAGACCATGCGATGGGACTACGCCCACCCCGAGAATGCGTATCCCATCATTATCAATATCGGCCATAATGGTGCATACTTTAGTCGTTCCAACGTCTATTGCACCGACCTTGTCTCTTTTCACTTTCTCCTCCTCTTGCGGCATTAAGCCGCCTGCGTCATGCGTTATTACCTATTTTTATATATAAGTGATTATTTGCCTTTAGTGTCACGGTAGCGGATGTTCCACTTGTTGCATAGAGACAGAAGGTGTTCTTTGAACTCCTGGTTTGGTATCCGGTAGAGTTCGGCGAGAAAGCCATGCAGCAATTCGCCGCCGGTCATGTTCGGAGCCGAATCTTCGGGCCCCGGCAGGTTGATGTACACGATCTCCGTCATTAGTTTTTGATACTCGATTGGGGTTGACATAGAATTTACTCCTCCTTTTTATTTTTTCCGTACTACTAGTGCCTGTTTTTGCAAACACTAGTAAAATGGTACTACGTTCCATAATTACACTAAAAATAGTGTCCTTTCTATTTCTAAAGTGTCCTTAAAGAATTCCATAACGTTTTTTAAAAATATCTTGTAACTTTTTATTTTTTGGAATATAATATAAAACAAACGAGTGAGGGTATGCCGTGACCACCGAAAAAGCTCGTAAGCATTTGCCTCCTTACGTTTCTTACCGCACTTTCTACAATTTCTTAGAAAGGTTGCAACAGCGTATACCTTCACGCATTGACCGCAGTTACTGGGGCGATATTCTCTCCGGGAGTACCGGCACGCAACTCATGGCGGCTATGCGCTTTCTGGACCTTATCGATGTTAACGGAAAACCTACGAAGAAACTCGAGCCGATTGTTTCTGCTAAAGGAGAATCAAGAAGGCGTCTTCTCTACGATATTACTTATAATGCTTTTGACTTTGTATGCCAGGGTTCTCTTGACCTTGAAAGCGCTACTTATGCCCAATTGCAGGAGGTCTTCCACAATACCTTTCAGTTGACCGATGACGTCAGCCGTAAATGCGTAAAGTTCTTTATCGCCATAGCCAAAGATTCCGGCATAAATTTATCGCCATTTATTACCAAACGCACCCGGTCGACGTATTCCTCGACTGGACTTAAAGCATCATCAAAAAAAATTGGAATTAGGACAAAACGGAACGCAATAATTCCACAAGACAGGGAGGAAATTCCAAATTCCTCATCTTGGCATGGCATGCTTTTATCCAAGTTTCCCGATTTTGATGTTTCATGGAGCGATGAACTTAAAATGAAATGGTTCGCGGCTTTTGATGAATTGCTCAAAAAGGGACTGAATAAAAGCTAAAAGGTTTGCCAGAGGTATCTTTTTAGGAGACTTTCATTATCACTTTTATTTTTTAGTATCCGTGTTTTTAGCGCCCGATATTAGGCTCTTTTTAGGAGGCCATAAAAATGAGGCTAACGCGGCGAGAGCTAATATCAATACCACAATTCCAAGAGATATTGCAACAGGAACGTGGAAAAAGTGTGACCCCAGCATTTTAATACCGAGAAAAACTAGAATGGCCGCCAGTCCATAGCTTAGATAGGCAAGTTTATTGGTCAAACCGACTAGGGCGAAAAACAACGCCCGTAATCCTAGAATAGCAAAAATATTCGAGCTATAGACAATAAATGAGTCGAGAGTGATTGAAAGGATAGCGGGGATAGAGTCCACCGCAAAAACAATATCGGTTGTTTCGACGACGATGAGTACCAGGATGAGCGGCGTGGCCAGTAATCGTCCATTTTCTCTTGTAAAAAATTTGCCTTCACGGTAATCATCGGTCATGGGCAGGTATCTGCAGCCAAGTTTAAAAAAGATATTTTTCCTGGGCTCCACTTCCTGGTCTTTCTTTGTCGCTATCCTCAAGCCGGTATAAACCAGAAAAGCCCCGAAAATATAAATTACCCATTCAAGTTTCTCGATAATTGTCAGACCGGTGGCAATGAAAATCCCGCGAGTGAAAATCGCGCCGATAATGCCCCAGAAAAGCACTCTGTGACGATATTCCGATGGTACACAGAATGTGGTGAATATCAATATGAAGACAAATAGATTATCCATACTTAAAGAGAACTCTACAATATAGCCGGTCAAAAAAGTAAAGGCTCTCTCCGTACCCAGCAAAAAATAAACTACAACGGCGAATAATAGTGCTAGTGATATATAGCCGACTGTCATCAGCACCGCTTCTTTGGTTTTTATAACGTGCGCTTTACGCTGAAATAGTCCCAGGTCCAGCACCAGCACCGTTGGTATTAAAACTGCGAATACTATCCATAGGATTGTTTCGTGAGACATAGTTATATTTTTCCTGTTCTTAATCTAGCACTATATGTTTGGAATTATATCATTATGAGGATGGTTTCTAAAAATAGGGATATTGTAAAAATAAGTAACAGCTTTTAAAGTTTAAGGGATACAGTCTATGAATACTTTTACTTGTTGTCTACCTTTTCCCTTTTCCATCCCAGGGAGGCGAGTAAATCGCCGACGGCTATTTCATGATGTGTGACCTGGCGCAGCGGTAAAGTCGGGTCAATAGTGTATCTTATTCTCCTACCCTGCTTTTTTTTCCTGACGTAACCATCGGCGGATAAATCAGCGATAATTTTACGGACTGCTCGTTCCGTAATCCCCATTTGATTCGCCAATTCAATGGCAGTTATCATTTTATGTTTGGCGATTAGACTCAATGCTACGGCATGTCTGGTAATAAAAGTCCATCCGGGCATGATTCTTGCTCCTTAAAATTATTATCGGAAGTTATTGACTCTTAATTGTAAATGGTATATGATTAATGTTAAAATTATTCATGAATGATTTTACATGCTTAGCATTTATATACCATATTTCCTTTTTAGACTGCAAGTTTTTTATTTTGCAGGGTGTATTTTTCCTCTAAAAGGTGTATAATTCATTACTTGGACTATGGAAAAAATAAAGATTTCGTTATATAATAATCCATTGTACGCATCTGGAAGGTTAGAAATCATTGAATATTTATTTTATTGAGCCTTTCGCAGCAGTGAAATACTGCTCTTGAAATAGTGATAGGCAGTGAAGGAGACCGAAAATGGCTGTTAAAAATGTACCGCAAGCCGAACAAAAGGCACCAAAGCCCAAAATTATGAGCAAACCGCTCCCCCAGATTCTCGATGAGATGGATGACAACATCAGGGCAGCGGCAGAGGCCGCCCGAAAAGCTCAAGAAGCCGCCAGAGAGGCTAGAGAGGCAGCTGGCGCGGCTACGAAAGCTTCGTCTGAAGCCGAGAAACGTGCTGAAGAAGCCAAGAAGGCTGGACAGATGGCAGCCGAGACGGCTACCAAGGCTGCTGCTGAAGCCGCCTTGAAAGCTGAAGAAACTGCTAAGGCTGCTCGATTAGCCGCTGAAGCAGCCAGACGTAAAGCCGAAGAAGCTGATGCTAGCGCTAAGGCGGCTATAGAAGCTTTCCGTAAAGCCGCTGAGGAAGCTGCCCGGAAAGCCCAGGAAGCAGCTAATGCTGCCAGGGCCGCCGCTGAAACGGCTGCTAAATCTGCCCAGAAAGCAGCTACTGATGCAACTAAAAAGGCGGAAGACGCAGCCAGGAAAGCCGTCGAGGCGAGCGAAGCGGCCCGCCTCGCTGCCGAACAGGCTACCAAGGCTGCGGAAGAGGCTATCGCCGATGCTATTCGTAAGATGGAAGAACTGGAGCAAGCTGCTAAGGCCGCTGCAGCAGCTGCTGAACGGGCTGCGCAGGAAGCTGCCGCACGTGCCCAAGAGAAAGCCACACTGGCAACACAAGCCGTCCAGGAAGCTATTGAAGCGGCTGAAGCTGCTGGCAAGCTGGCTGAAGAAGATGCCAAAGCCGCCAAAGCCGCTCATACCGCTCTTACTAAAACTCTATCGGCTGAAACAGCTAATAAAGCCGAGCAGGCAGGCCGGAAAGCCAAGCGTTCCGCTGCCGCTGCTTATCAAGCCGCTGATACCACCCAGATAAAAGCCCAGGCCGCTGATATTGCTGGTGATGAAGCTCTTAATACTGCTGCTTTGGTTACCGGGAGAATTGCTGAAAGGACCGAAGAGGCCGGTCGAGAAGCTAAAGATGCAGCCGTAAAAGGTCTTCAGGTAGTAGAGAAAACTCGAAAGAAAGCTGCCCAGGCCGATATAGCTGGTGATGAAGCTCTTGAGGCTGCTTCTCAGGCATTACACCAGATGGTAATGCAGGCTGAAGCTCTATCCAAAGCTGCTGAAGCTGCAGCTGATGCTGCCAGGAAAGCATCTCTCCAATCCGAAAAAGCCGCCCAAGAAGCGGCGCGTAAAGCAGAAGCTGCTGTTAAGGCTGCCGTGGCTGAAGCTGCACAAAAAGCTGAAGAAGCTGAAAAAGCTGCTAAAGAAGCGGCCCGTAAAGCAGAAGCTGCCGTTAAGGCTGCCTCTGCCGAAGCCGCTGGAAAAGCTGAAGAAGCTAAGAAAGCTGCCGAAGCTGCGAAGATAGCGGCTGAAGAAGCTGCCAAACGTGCTGAAGAGGTGTCTCGGGCTGCCAGAGCTGCGGCGGAAGAGGCCAGACGGGCTACCGAGGCAGCTGCCGCCAGGGCAGAGGAAGTTGCCCGACAGGCTATCACTGCTGCTGAAAAAGCCGCCAGGGCTGCTGAAGAAGCCGGAATAAAAGCTGCGGAAGCTTTACCGGCCGCTCTGGTTAAGAAAGTACTTGGCTCTTGGCAATTTATCACGTTTATCGTCATCGCGATGCTGGCTGCGGTTTTTGGTGCGGTAGCTATCAGCGTCGGTATATCTGGCTTTAATATCGGATTATAATAACTAAACGGGATATATCAAAAATAGTAAAACCCGGGGGAAGGACTTTTTCGATGCTTGATAGTCCTTCCTTCCAACTTGTAAAATTAAAATGTATCTTAAATAGTGTTGATAACTCTGTGATATAATTAGTTGATGAAGAAATGCCTTGAGGCATTCTATATAAGGAGCAGCTTTAAATGAATAAAAATCCTAAAAAACCGACTGGTACCGCGTCGGGAGTTGAAGAAGCACAGCCAAAAATCATGACCAAACCTCTGCCTACTATTCTCGATGAACTGGAGAATTATATTCAAAGAGTAGAGGAAGCGGTGAAATTAGCTCAGGCTGCTGCTAAAGATTCTCGTTCTGCCGCTGACCAGGCGAGAGAGAGCGGCGAGAAGGCTGCCGAGGCTGCTAGAAAAGCTGCCGAAGCCGCCGTCGCTAAGGTAAGAGAAGAAGCTGCCAGAAGAGCTGATGCCCTGAGCGATAGAATAAACGAGGTCACAGAAAACCTCGATAGTCTTATTGATAAGGTTAAGCAAGAAGTTATCGCTCTGGATGAAGCTTTCCTGACTCTTAAAAATAAGCATATCGAGCAGTCTCCTTTCTTCAAGAGCAAATAACTCCTGACTTTTTCAGGTTATAAATTTTAATAACAGCACAATAACTGGCCGCTTGGAATATTAAGAAGCGAATGCTTCTTATTTAAAAGATTGGCTGTTTTTCAGATAGTTGTGTGCTTTAGGATAAGTGTTTTAAAAAATCTTTAATTACCTGTTATTATTCTTAACAATGCCTGTTAACATATTTTTTAACTGCTTGTGTGCCATCATGTTTGCCGCTATTCTTTATTCTGTTTATTTTTACACATTACATCAGAAATTTGGACAGCAATAGCTAGACGTTAGATGAATTCTCGCGACCTGGTATTACTATTAATAAACAACATGATATAATACTTCAGGAGTTAACTCTTTGAAAATAGCAGTCTGGTTTCTTGAAACTCGCCCTCAATTCCTCGTTCTTTCTTTTATATTGGCTTTTCTTGGCACGGCTATTGCCTGGTTTGAAAATAATGGCAATATCAGCATCTGGCATGCTTCGCTGGCTGGCTTTGGGCTGGTGCTTGCTCATGCCAGCGTCAATATCCTCAACGATTATTTCGATTTTCGCAGCGGGATAGATTTAGCTACCAGAAGAACCCCTTTCAGCGGCGGCAGTGGCATTCTCCCCGCCAATCTCCTGACGTCCCGCCAGGTCCTCTGCCTGGGGATAGTTACTTTACTTCTAGCAGTCCCGATAGGAATTTACTTTATCGCTATCCGCGGTTGGTTGTTGCTCCCTTTGTTGATTTTTGCTGTTTTTTTAATTCTACTTTATAGTCCGGTTATCCTTAAACGTCCTTGGCCGGAGTGGGCCGCCGGTACCGGGCTCGGAGCACTGCCTATTCTGGGTATGTATTTTATCCAATCCGGGTCTTATACCTCTCACGCTGTCGTTGCCTGTATTCCTTCTGCTCTTTTGGTACACAATCTCCTTCTATTAAACGAATTTCCCGATGTCGAAGCTGATAAAGTGGCTGGCCGTAAAACAGTACCTATCACCCTAGGTAAAGATAAAGCCGCAATCTTTTACACCGCCGTGAACATAAGCGTATATATCTGGATTATTGTTTGGGTTGCCTTGAAAGTAATGCCCGTCTGGACATTGCTGGGGTTACTGACTTTGCCGCTTGCTCTTAAAGCCATCGACGGTGCTATCCACCATAACAATACACCCAAGCTGATGTCTGGAATGGCGGCCAATGTTTTATCTGTCCTTTTAACTCAACTTTTTATGGGTATCGGATATGTCATTGCTCATATCATCGGGTAAACTTTATGGAAAGTATTTCCACTCCTCAAACACCACGACCGCTTTACGACATGTTCAACGCCGTCCCGTCCCGTTACGACCTGGTTAATCATGTTATCACTCTGGGGCTGGATAAACGGTGGCGCCGGCTAGCTGCTCAAACCTGTCTTGAGAATAGACCGCAAGCCATACTCGACCTCGGCTGTGGTACCGGCGACCTGGCTATCAGTATTGCCCGCCTGGCAGGAAAGTATACGGAAATCGTAGGAATTGACTATAGCCAGCCGATGCTGGATAAGGCACAAAAGAAAGCCGCTAAAGCCGGTGTTGGGAAGCTAATCCGCTTTATAAACGGTGACGCTACCTCACTCCCTTTCCCCGACGCTCATTTCGACTGTGTAGGGATTTCTTTTGCCTTCCGCAATCTAACTTATAAAAATCCTCTGGCTCTGGCCCATCTCGCCGAGGTAAAAAGGGTATTAAAACCCGGCGGGCGTTACGTTATCGTGGAATCGAGCCAGCCGGAAAATCGTTTGATAAGGGCGCTATTCCATTTTTATTTGCGTATTTTTGTGGCCCCGGTGGGCATAATACTCTCCGGTAACCCGGGCGCCTACCGCTATCTGTCAGAGTCAATTAAGCGTTTTTATTCTCCTTCGGAAATCAGAGATATGATGCTGGCGGCGGGCTTTAGGGATATCCGCTACCGACCCCTTTTCTTTGGCGCGGCCGGAATACATGTCGTTCTTAAATGACTAAATCTGGTGCTCGATATGATATTCCCTTAGTGAATTTAATGCCGTGAAAAACTCCCGCATCATTACACTTATCGGGTACATACCTTTTTCTGTGACGCGTAAAATGCCGTTCCCTCCCACCAACCCAGAGGCTTGCAAAAAAGTTATTTCGAGCTGAAGCTTGTCTTTAATTTCTCCCCCGAAACGCTGCCGGAAAGTTTCTTTATCCAGTTTGAGCCCGAAGAGTTTTGTCAGCAGGTAGTAATGTAGCTCCTCCTTCTCTGATAGCTTTCGCCACCCGACTATCGGCAGACGTCCTGAAGCCGCTAAATTATGATAACGTTCCAGAGAGAAGGAATTGACGTAGAAATTCCCCTGTATAATACTTACCGAACCGGCGCCTACACCGATGTAGTCGTCCGACTCTATAATGTATTCATCAATCATACGTTCGCCGCGGGAAAAACACCATGCCGTCGAAGCATTATAACCTCCGTGATAAAGCTCTTGTAAAATAACATCGTAAAACTGCTTTTCTCGGGAATAATCCACCCGGTTGAACCGGCGCTCCATGGCTTCTTTTTTATGCGGCGAAGTCATGAGCGGGTAAAAAGTTGCCTGGTCGATGCCTAGTTCTTTGAATGTTATAACGTCGGCTGTAAACTGTTTTATTGTCTGGCCGGGGAAATTAAAAACAAAATCCACGTTTAGCGTATCGAATTGTCCTTCGGCCGTAAGCAGGCGATTTTTCACCTCTTCAGCCGTGCCGTTAATCCTACCCATTGTTTTTAAAACCTGCTCATCGAAGCTCTGTACCCCCACCGAAAGCCGGTTGATTCCGAATTGCTTTAAGAGTTCGATGTTCGCGGGCGTCAATTCTCGAGGCGTTGTTTCCAGGGAAATCTGCTTTACATTAAACTGTTCACGTAATTGCCTGATTAATGCGCCAAGTTCATCCATTTGCACTGTGGGTGTACCGCCGCCAAAGTAGATATCTTTAAAATTGAAACCTCGGTCTCTATAAATATCCAATTCTCGTTTCAGGTCAGTAAAATAGCGGCGTGCCAGGTCTTCCTGGAACAGATAACGGTTAAAACAGCAGAAGGGACACAGCGAATGGCAAAATGGAATATGTACGTAAAGCGATATCGCAGCCTCACCTTTCCCCAGCCTTTCGACGTTCACCAATGAGTCATCGATTGGTTTTAGGCGGCGGAATTTACGTCCTTCTCTCCTGGTAATAAAGCTGACTATTCGAGGAATCATATGATTTTAAGATTAAGCTTTGCGGAGCGGGAAATTCGATACTCTAAAAATAATACCACAGGGAAACAACTTTAGCCATCGAAAGATAATGCAGGAATTTTTATGACAGGCGAAGTAAAGTTTAAGAAATCAGTTAAATCTAATACTCCGGGCGCTTTTTTCTTGTTAAGCGGGTTCTGACAAAGCCGGTATTAAAGGCTTTTACCGCTATCGGGCAGAACTGTTCACCGGCTTTATTAGCCAGCTCGGCGAACGCCTGTTGTTGCGTCATGGCGTGGCGGTAACTGTGTTCCGTGGTCATGTTATCGAAAGCATCGACTACAGCTATCAATCGGGCCCCTATAGGTATATTGTCGCCGTGCAGTCCTTGCGGGTAACCGCTACCGTCGTATCTTTCATGGTGATATAGTATCAGTAAACTCGCCTCTTTCAAAAAGGGTATATCTCTTAATATCTCGTAACCTACGATTGGGTGCCTTCTCATCATCGTCCATTCTTTATCGGTGAGAGGTTCTACCTTGTTTAAGATATTATCGGCGATGCTGAGTTTACCGATATCATGAAGCAGTGCGGCATATTCAATGTTCTGCTGCTGCTGTTTGCTAAGACCTAGTTCTCTGGCTCCCATCAGCGCATATTCCACCAGCCGTCTGGAATGGCCGCCGCCGCTTGTCTCTTTGGCGTCTGCCAGTGATACCAGGGCTTTCACCGTACTCTTGTAAGAGTGAATCAAGCCATTATTGGTTCTATGCCCTTCGAAAGCGGTTGCACTAATATCGGCGACATCCAGTATCGTATTTAAGTCTCGCTTTGAAAAAATAGCCCCGGTAGGTTTATTTAGCGCCTCGATTACTCCGAAGACTTTTCCTCCACTGATTAGTGGGGCGGCGATGGCATGTCTTGTCCTGAAACCGGTAGCGTCGTCGAGAAGTTTATAAAAACCGCTGTTTTTTTCCGGGTTGTTAACTATCATGGGTTTACCGTTACGCATTACCCAGTCGGCGATACTTGATTGACGCGCGATATGCAGGCGTTTCAATTGCCCGGCCGCAGGCCCATCCGATGTCTGAAAATATAATTCCCCTTTATTATCGACGTCCAGTAGAATTAAAGTAGATGCTACTGAATATAAAGAATTTTGTGTGAGGTTAACTACGTTAGCGATTATCTTGTCTTCTTTATCTTCCGGCTTGACCTTCAGCCAGATTTTATCAAGCAAATCAAGTTGTTTGCCTTTAGCCTGTTCCGCTAATATTTGAAGATTCGGCATTTTCTTTTCCTGACGATAAATGTACCTGTTAACACTTATAATCTGAACTATTTTGGCACGTAATAAATAAAACTTTTATAAATATTTAAACGATAAATCTAAATAATCTGTAACAATTGAAAGCTTTCGAGATGGCAATAGATACAAGCAGTTCGTCGCGGCTATCTCTATATCGTGCTTGGAGAGAAAATAAAAAATTGATATTGTATTATATTATTAAACCTGTTTGGCTTTTTCTTTGACCCGCGCCACAATCTTAGCCATGGTTTCGCCAGTCTTTTCGTTAATGATTACATCTGCGTAATGGTCGTGGGGCGTTTCGGTGATGTTCAATATTACCAGTTTGGCGCCTCCCCGTTTGGCTAACAGAGGCATCTGTGCGGCGGGATAGACTACCAGTGAAGACCCCGCGGCTATAAAAAGGTCGCAGGCGGCTGACCGTTCTGCGGCTTCTCTCGTTTCCCGCTCCGGCATTGACTGCCCGTAAGCCACGGTAGCCGGCTTTAAAATGCCTTTACAGCTGCCGCATCGGGGTACTTTTTCGCCAGCGAGCATTTTCTCGTGAGCATAATCCCTGGGGTATCTCTGGCCGCATTCCAGGCAGTCCACCCAGTGCATCGTGCCGTGGAGTTCCAGCACTTTCTCTTTCGGTGTACCGGCTTTCTGTTGAAGTCCGTCGGTATTTTGTGTGATAACGCAGTCCAGCTTGCCTATATTATGGAGCTCGGTAACGGCATAATGTCCTCCGTTAGGCTGGGCGTCTTTAACTGCCTCCCAGAACATCCGGTGTACCTGCCAGTATTTTTCTCTTGTCTCTTCGCTGCGCAGAAAGTTGGGTAAGTTCAATTCACCGGGATCGAACTTGCTCCAGATTCCTTGCGGACCTCTAAAATCAGGAATGTTGGACTCGGTGCTGAATCCCGCCCCGGTAAAAACTACTACTTTTTTCGATGCAATAATAATGTCCGCCACAACTTCAATATGGTCCATCTTTACCTCATTAAATCGGCATTTCGGATTGCCCCTTCCTCACCACCGCTTTCGCCAGGTCCCAGGCATATTCGTAAAGGTGCAGGCCCTTGCTCATCGCCACTATTTCGCCGTCATCAACACCTATCTCGCTTGCCATATATTCTTTTAGTAGTTGTATTGCCGCCAGATTTGATGGAAAGCCCGCCCACAGGTCCCAAGAACGGAAATAAACAATGAAGTTTAGCTTGCCATAGCGTATTCTGGTATCTATCATTCTTAAGCATGGCGGGTCGGGTAAATCGAGCGACTTTTCATCTCCTACAGACATGTAGGCCTGGTTTGTATTATAGCCGTCCTTTTTATACATCTTGATTACTTTGGCTATTTGCTTTTCCAGGTACTGCCCGTAGGTATATTGCTCCTCAACTCTCTTGTGCGATGTCATCAGATAAGGCAAGTAGCTTTCTACGTATTCCATGGTGCTTGGCGGCGGCACACCCTGCGGTACGTCCGGTATTAAAGGTCTTGTACCTGGATATTCTACCTGCACGACGACAAGGTCAAGTTCTTTGCGCCGCTGCCCGGCATAGCTCCCCCGGTCGATTTTATATTCATATCCTACATCAAGGGTCTTGCACAGGCACATGAACCAGGCTTCGGAAAGGTCGCGGGCTTTGATGACCGATATATTCAATTTCTTACTTTCTACCCTTTACTAACGCGAA
This sequence comes from Dehalococcoidales bacterium, assembly GCA_034432135.1. Classification (GTDB taxonomy): domain Bacteria; phylum Chloroflexota; class Dehalococcoidia; order Dehalococcoidales; family RBG-16-60-22; genus RBG-13-51-18. The sequence goes on from DAOUCO010000010.1 coordinate 43,334, forward strand.
GAATCTATCTTGATACTCCTCGAAGGCACCCCAGTGGTTTAATTCCCGTTCCAGTTCATAAACCTTTATTTCACCCCGCCAGGCTTGCTGGAACATCTCTTCAATAACCTGCCTTGCTCCCACCGGGATACCGCCGTGGCTCATCTCCAGCATTCCCCTCGAACCCAGTTGCGCTATATTATCTTGAACCGACCTGCTGGTAATCTCATAGATGAACTTTAGTAGCGATACGTCCCAGAGGTCATCTTGTCCTTTGATGATGGTTGTTAAGGGGTCGTCCTTTTTATCGATCTCGGCTTTCAATTTTTCCACTACTGCCGGCCATCTATCTGCCACGATATTAAGTCCCCGGGGTTCATTCTTATAGGTATAAAAAAGTCCGGGCGCGTTGGGCCCGTGCATTATTAATAGCTTCTGGAAATACTGCCGCGCATCGTAGCTGAATCCTTCGAGATGAGTCAGATAATATGGCGTAACGATTTTTGGCCTCTCGGCGATGACCCTTCCTTCCCTGATGACCGTTTCATTAGTATCGTCGGATATTTCGGAGTAAGTAGGCTCTGTAACCAGGTAATAATAGATATTAGTCACCCCGAAGGTCGCCAAGTGTTGCCGGGGATACTTGATTATCTCCGTATGGCGGGCTGCGTATTCGATTCTTTCGTTTTCCGTATCCATCGCTGTTTTTATTTGATAGACGCCAGTTCTTTTTTATATTCATCCAGTAGTTTCAGGTACTGGCCCTCCATTTGGGCTTGTATTCTTTGCCACTCTTCCTGAAACTGCGGCTGTTTTTCCACGTCTATATTTATCTTTGCATTTACGCCGGTCTGCTTTCTGATGGCTTCCTGCAGTTTAGCCTCGAAATCGGCTTTGAGGGACTCGTATGCCTGTCTCTTTTGTTTGGCGCCTTCCTGCACGTAATGGTCGAAGACATGCCGTATACGGCTGAATATATTCTCTATGGCAACTTTATCATTTTTCAGGCTTTTCAAGCCGTCCATTGCCTTTTTATTAGTTCGCCGAATAGCTTCTGTGCGGGGTAAACTAATGTTCCTTAGGAGGATATCATTAATGCCGGCGATGATAACCTGCCTGGCTTTTTCATCGTATTTTTTCAATTCGCTTACGAGGTTGATATCCTCTTTTAGGTAGGTAGCGGCCAGTTTTTCACCCTCTGGACCGTATTTCCATTTCAAGCGCTCTTCTTCCGTCGGCTCGCCTATTTTTGCCAGCTTTTCTTTGGCTATTTCCGCTGCACTTTTTATTTCGCCCATTAAAGTACTCCGAATAATCAAAAGTGATATACGGTTACAATAATTATTATACTACAATAGGGAAACGGCAGGAAGATTTCTGCTGTTTAAACCGCACGATTCACGTGGTTCAGCGACTTTTCTTGTTCTTTAGCAGCCACCATTCAAGACCATCGGCTAAAGCCATCCAGCTTGCCTCGATGATATTTGTTGAACCGCCGACTGTGCGCCATTCGTTGACGCCGTCGCTGGATTCTATTAATACCCGTACCTGACTTTCCGTTCCTGTGCTTTCTTCAAGGATACGCACCTTGTAGTCTATCAGTTTTACTTTCTTGAGGCTTGGATAGAACTTAAGGAGCGCCTTACGAAGCGCCAGGTCTAACGCATTAACGGGACCATCGCCTTCTGCAGCCTCATGTATTATCTTATCGCCGACCTTAACCTTGACCATAGCCTCGGAAAGCATTTCTTCTGCAGTCTTACGTGTTGAGGAACGCCGCCGACTTTCCACCACTACCATGAAGTCTACAAGCTCGAAAGGCGGTTTATAGTCGGGTTTAGCTTTATGTAACAGCAACTCAAAGGATGCCTCGGCATTATCATATTGGAACCCTCGACTCTCCAGTTGTTTGACTTGCTCCAAAAGATATTTCACTTCCTTTTCCGCGCCGGAGAAGTCGATGCCTAACTCTTTAGCTTTGGCGATGATATTGCGTTTACCGCTTTGATCAGATACTACCGTCCGCTGTTGGTTGCCCACTTTAGATGGGTCGATGTGCTGATAAGCATCTGGCCATTTAGTGACGCCATCCATATGATAGCCAGCCTTGTGGCTGAAAGCGCTGGCACCGACATAAGGAGCGAATGGGTCAGGAGTTATGTTAGCCAGTTCGCTGACGTAATGAGCGACCTCGGTCAATGAGGCTAGCTGTTTATCGCTGATGCAGTTTATGCCCATCTTGAGTTTTAGAGTGGGGATAATAGTACAGAGGTCGGCGTTGCCACAACGCTCACCCAAGCCGTTAATAGTGCCCTGCACCTGTGTTACGCCAGCCGCTACCGCCGCTAAAGTATTAGCCACGGCCAGGCCGCTATCATTATGGCAATGAATGCCTAACGGCACATCGGTCACTTTTAAAGCTGCCTTGACCGCCTTTGTTATTTCACCTGGTAAAGCGCCGCCATTAGTATCGCAAAGCACGAGACAATCGGCGCCGGCTTTAGCGGCTACCGTTAACGTTTTTAGTGCATATTCCTTATTGGACTTGTATCCGTCGAAATAATGCTCGGCGTCAAAGAATACTTTAATTCCTTTCGACTTCAGATAACGTATCGAGTCGGCAATCATATCGAGGTTGTTGTCCAATGTGGTTTTCAATACCCGGATTACCTGTAGGTCCGAGCTTTTAGCCACCAGAGTAGCTATCTTTACACCAGCTTTGACTAGCATAATTAGGTTATTATCTTCTTCTACCTTGGTGTCATGGCGTCTGGTGCTGCCGAAACCAACTAATCGCGCGTTCTTTAGTGAGAGGCCTTTGACTTTTTCATAGAATTCCGCGTCTTTGGGATTCGAGCCGGGCCAGCCGCCTTCGATGTAGTGAATACCGAGTTCATCGAGCTTGCGGGCAATATGCAGTTTATCTACTACTGAAAAGGATATGCCCTCGCTTTGAGCGCCGTCCCTTAGAGTAGTATCATATAGCTTAACTTTAGCCAATTATTATCCTCCCACTTTACCGGCGATAATATCGCCCAACTCTTTTGTACCCAGCTTGGTCTTGCCTTCACTCATTATATCATACGTACGATAACCTTCATTCAAGGCATCCTCGACCGCTTTTTCGATTACTTCCGCTTCTTTCTCCAGAGCAAAAGAATAACGTAGCATCATGGCAGCGCTAAGTATCGTAGCAATGGGGTTAGCTAGATTCTGTCCGGCGCGGCGCGGCGCGCTGCCATGTATTGGCTCATATAGACCGAATATCCTTTCTCCGGACTGTGGTATGCTCGCAATACTTGCCGAGGGTAGCATGCCTAATGAACCGGCTAACATTGAAGCTTCATCAGTCAGAATATCCCCGAAGGTGTTTTCCGTTACAAGTACATCGAAGTATTTAGGGTTCTGGATAATCCGCATGGAACAGGCATCGACAAGCATATGTTCCAGGGAGACATCGGGGTAGTCTTTAGCAACTTCTATCGTTACCTGGCGCCATAGCCGGGAGGACTCCAGTACATTGGCTTTATCCACCGAGATTAGTTTTTTCTGGCGGCGGCGCGCAAGTTCGAAGCCTACTCTAACAATACGCTCGATTTCCTGTTCGGAGTAAAGCATGGAGTCGACGGCTTTACGCCCTTTTTCCGTCTGCCAGCGCTTTTTTGGCTTCCCGAAATATAGTCCCCCGGTCAACTCACGTACGAAAATGAAGTCCACCCCTCTTATCACTTCCGGTTTGAGATTGGTAGAATCCACTAATACAGGATGTACATGAACAGGACGCAGGTTAGCGAAAAGCCCCAGGTTTTTACGTAGGGCTAGCAGTCCATCTTCAGGGCGGACTTTAGCAAGAGGGTCGTCCCATTTAGGACCTCCCACTGCGCCCAGTAATACGGCATCTGCTTTTTTACATAGATTTAGAGTAGCTCTGGATACTGCTGTTCCTTCAGCATCGATAGCTGCACCGCCTACGAGACGGCTGTCTATATTAAATTGATGGCCGTACCTTTTCCCGATTGCCTTTAATACCTTGAGCGCCTCGTTGACAACTTCCGGGCCAACGCCGTCGCCGGGTAAAACAACAAGGTTAAAATTCACTTAAGTCCTCCTGAATAATCCTTTAATCGTTAATTTGCGTATGCGCCATTCTCTTTTTGGTATATTCAACCAATCCGCCAGCGGCTATTAACTCGGACATAAAGTCGGGATATGGCTTGGCGGTAAAAGTCTTTCCGCTGGTTATGTTACTGATTTTACCTTTTGCTAAATCAACTTCCAGTATATTGCCAGAGGCTGTATTATCTACAGCTTCAGCGCATTCCAGTAAAGGTAGCCCGATGTTAATGGCATTACGGAAGAAAATGCGGGCAAAGCTCTTGGCGATAACGCAGGAAATGCCCGATGCCTTGATAGCCAGTGGGGCATGCTCCCTTGATGAACCGCAGCCGAAGTTAGTGGTGGCAACAATAATATCGCCGGGCTTTACCTTTTTTATGAAAGACGGGGCGATATCTTCCATGCAG
>DAOUCO010000011.1:0-5713 GCA_034432135.1 Dehalococcoidales bacterium
CTAAGCTTTTTCAGCAGGCGCTGCGGCGGCTTATCCAGCAGGCTGGTATAAAGCGGAGTGATGGAAATATATCCCTGCACGATAGCCTGTATATCCGTGCCGTCGCTTCCGGACTCCTCCACCCTTTCCCGTACCAGCCGGTATTGTTTGTATTTTTCATTATTTTCTTCAGCCACGGAGTTGATGTGGCTGGAACGGGCTAAACGGGTGATTCTAACGCCGCGGAGTCCCTCCAGCGGCAGGTCCGGTACATTCATGTTTAAGAAAATACGGTCATGATTATTAGCTAACAATTTCTTCACCAGCGCGGTAGCCGTCCGCGCGGCGACTTTAAGGCTGGTAGCGCTCCCCGGTGCCGCCGAGATAGCCAGCGCTGGCAGTCCTCTAAAGTAGCCCTGCATCGCTGCCCCCACCGTCCCCGAGATATACACGTCTTCTCCCAGGTTGAGACTGGGGTTAATGCCGGAAACAACCATATCCACTTTTTCTGTAATCAGTTTGCCCAGCGCCAGGATAACGCAGTCGGAAGGTGAGCCGTCGATAGCGTAAGTGGTCACGCCTTCCTCCGGTCCGCGGACTTCACTGGCGTGTAGAGGCTCGAACAGCGTTACTGCCGTGCCGATGGCGCTCCTCTCTCCATCGGGAGCCACTACTGTTACATTGGCGGTTTTCTTCAACTCCCGCACCAGCGCCCAGAGCCCGTCGGCATGCACGCCGTCGTCGTTAGTGACTAGTATTTTCATAGACCCTCTTTACGCTTGTAGTTTATCACGGTCAGCAGTTTATCGGCAAAAAGCAATATTTACCTTTTCTTAACTTCATTTGCCCCATCTCTTTTAATATGGTATTATCTTGGAGGTTTTAAACGTTTTTCAGGTATAATATCTATATATGCTGATTGTCACCTGTGTCAAGCAGGTACCGGATACTACCCAGGTCAAGGTCGACCCTGTAACCGGTACTCTCATCAGGGAAGGCGTCCCCTTTATCATGAACCCTTACGATACCCATGCCCTTGAGGAAAGCCTGCGGCTTAAAGATAAGTACGGCTTGCGTGTCGCCGTTATTTCCATGGGTCCCCCAAATACAGAGGTAACTTTAAGGAAAACCCTCGCCCTGGGCGCCGACGAAGCCATACTCTTGAGCGACCGCGCTTTCGGCGGTGCAGATACTCTGGCTACGAGTATGGTATTGACCGGCGCTATTAGAAAACTGGCGGAGAAAGAAGAGCTGGCAATCGTTATGTGCGGCCGCCAGACCATCGACGGCGATACCGCGCAGGTAGGCCCTGGCATCGCTACCCGACTGGGCTGCTCTCAATTAACGCTGGTCGACCGCATAGAAGAAGTCGATTTAAAGGCAAAAACGGTCAGGGTCAGACGCAAGCTGGAAGGCCGCCACGAAGTCGTTAGCGCTCCTCTCCCCGCTATGATTGCCGTCCTGCGTGAAATAAACACACCGCGCTATCCTAACGTGCCCATGCGCCTGATGGCGGAGGAAGCCTCCATCACCCTATGGGACAATAAAGTGATGCAAATGGATGAGAATAAAATTGGACTCAAAGGCTCGGCGACTTGGGTCCGTAAAATATTTTCGCCGCAGAGAGCAAAAGGTGAAATTATCGGGCACGAATCCGATAAGCCGGAAGACGCGGCTAAATTGCTCATCGATAGATTGGTCGAAAAAGACTTGCTGGCTTTATAAAAGATATGGCGGAAGAACCTAAGAAAATAAAACGTCCCCGCGGCACCCCACGGCTTATACCTGGTAAGTGCATCGCCTGCGGAGCACGCTGTCAGGCCGAATGCCCGTTCGACGCTATTACCATGACCGATAAGGGCGAGCCGGTTATCGACCTTGAGAAATGCACGCGCTGCCAGCGCTGCTTGAAAATTTGCCCGGTCCAGGCAATTGAAATCTATTACACACCGGAAGAGCAGAAAATCCTCGATGAACTGGCGGCACAAAAAGCTGCTAAACCCGCCCCCGAAACCGTGGTCGAAGACCCCCGCCTGGCGAAGCTAAAGGAATATAAGGGTGTCTGGGTATTTGTCGAACATACCGAGGGCAAGCCGGCCGAAGTCTCCTGGGAACTTTTAGGCGTCGGCGCCGACCTTGCTAAAGCCCGTAACGTCGAGCTTTGCTCCATAGTTATCGGCGATAAAGTCGAGCACCTCTGTAGCGAAGCCTTCAGTTACGGCGCCTCTAAAGTTTATTTAGTTGACGACCCCATTTTCCACTACTATAGAACCGAGCCCTATTACAAGGCGCTGTGTTATTTGATTGAAAAATACAAGCCGGAGATTGTGCTCGTCGGAGCTACGGGACTGGGCAGGGACTTGGCGGGTGCCGTTGCTACTAAATTGCAGACCGGCCTTACCGCCGACTGTACCGGGCTTTCCATCGACGATAAGGGATTTCTTTTGCAGACACGCCCTGCGTTCGGCGGCAACATCATGGCGACTATTTTAACGGAATACACACGCCCCCAGATGTCCACCGTTAGACCTCACGTTATGCCCCTCCCGGCTAAAGACCCCTCCCGTAGCGGCACGATTATCCGTGAAAAAGCTCCCATCAGGGAAGAAGATATTGCTGCCAAAGTCCTGGAAATTATCGGCGATGAGAAACTTGACAGCGTTGATGTCGCTGCCGCGGACATTATTGTTTCCGGCGGGCGAGGCATGTGCAATGCGGAAAACTATAAAATCCTCCAGGAGCTTGCCGATGAACTCGGCGGCGTCGTCGCCTGTTCCCGCGCCGCTGTGGAAGCCGGCTGGATGCCACTCGAAAGGCAGGTGGGCCAGACTGGCAAAACCGTCCGACCCAAGATTTATTTCGCCGTAGGTATCAGCGGCGCTATCCAGCACCTGGTCGGCATGCAGGACTCGGATACCATTATCGCCATCAACCGCGATAAACAGGCTCCCATTTTTGAAGTCGCCACCTTCGGCATCGTCGGCGACCTTTTTCAGGTAATACCTGCCATTACCAATTACATCAGAGAAAGGCGTAAACAGAAAGCCGCTAAAGCGTCTTAAAGGAATAAGTTATGACGGCAACAGTAATAGCATTTATCATCGTTTTTATCCTCGCTGTGGCTTTCTTTGCTTTCAGCTGCTACCGGCGTTTCAGGCTCGTTTTTAAAGGCAGGCCAGAAAACAGGTTCAATGCCTTCTTCAGACGTTTCTGGAATATGCTTTATTACGCCTTCGGACAGCGGCGCGTGGTTAAAAAGGTCTTCGGCATTAACCACTTCGTCCTTTTCTGGGCTTTCATGATTCTTTTAATCTCCAACACGGAATTTTTACTCCATGGACTTGCCCCGGATGCAATCAGTCTCTCCCGCCTGCCTGACGGCGCCTATTTTACTCTAGCTTGTATTTTCGATATCGTATCGTTGCTGGCGCTTCTCGCTGTTATTTTAGCCGTTATCCGGCGCTTTACTTTTCCTCCTCCCTATACCGAAGCCAGGAGCCGGGATGCCTTCGTAATCCTCGGACTGGTTGCCGGCTTGATGATTGCCTTTTTTGGTCTGCATGCCTGTGAAATCGCCGCGGGGACGGAAAGGGCAGCGTCCTATATGCCCGTCGCTAACTGGGTTGCCTCGTGGCTTACGCCCGGCGCCGCCGGACTTGATACCGCGGCTCAAGTTTTCTGGTGGCTCCATGCCCTCATCTTGCTTTCTTTTCTCAACTATCTCCCTTACAGCAAGCACATGCACATCCTTACATCGATTCCCAACTGCTTCTTCAAGAGCCTGGAAAAGGTCAAGACCCAGCCCCGCGAGGAGTTCAAAAAGGGAAACACCTTCGGAGTGGGGCAGGTGGAAAACTTTACTTGGAAGGGTTTGTTCGATTCCTATTCCTGCACCGAGTGCGGCCGCTGTTCAGATTCCTGCCCCGCTACTTTTACAGGAAAACCTTTACAGCCCCGTCTTGTTATCCACGATATAAAGATGAACCTGCTGAAAAACGCCGGTAAAGACAGGCATAAAGAAGTGCCGCTTATCGGAGAAGAAGGGGAGGGGAGCGTTAAAGAAGAGGTCATCTGGGAGTGCACCACCTGCGGCGCCTGTATGGAGGTCTGCCCGGTCTTTATCGAGCACGTACCACGCATCGTCGATATGCGCCGCCACCTGGTGGAAATGAAAGCCAGGTTCCCGGCGGAACTATTAACATTCTTCGAAAACATGGAACAGCGCAGCAATCCCTGGGGCATCGCGCCTGCGGAACGTATTAAATGGGCGGCGGATATAATTGTTCAGCCTTTTGAAGCCGGTAAAACGGAATATCTCTTTTACGTGGGCTGCGCTGGCGCTTTAGACGCCCGCAACCGCCATACCACCATCTCCCTGGCGAAGATTCTCGATAAAGCTGGCATCTCCTGGGGCACTTTAGGTCGCGATGAGTTATGTTGCGGCGATAGCCTCCGCCGCCTCGGCAATGAATATGTCTTCGACCGCATGGCAAAGGCGAATGTCAAGATGTTCACGGATAAAGGCGTAAAGAAAATCATCACCCAGTGCCCCCACTGCTTCAGTACTTTTAAGAACGACTATCAGCAGTATGGACTCAAGCTGGAGGTCGTCCATCACACCGAACTGATTAACAGCCTGATTCAAGAAGGCAGATTAAAGCTTAAGTCCACCACGGACCTGGGCAAAATTGTCTTTCATGATTCATGTTATCTGGGCAGGTATAACGAAATATATGATGCCCCCCGCCATACCATCGCCTCCGCCACCGGCTCCGTCCCGTGCGAGATGGAACGTAACCGCGATAAAAGTTTCTGTTGCGGCGCCGGAGGCGGTAGAATGTGGATGGAAGAAAAAGAGGGCACACTCATTAACGTCGCTCGTGTGGAAGAAGCGCTGGCGAAGCAACCGGACACGGTCTGTGTTTGCTGCCCCTATTGCATGACCATGTTCGATGACGGACTTAAAGATAAACAAGCCTCGGACAAAGTAAAAGTGCTTGACGTGGCGGAAATTGTGGCTAGGGCTTTAGCCGATTAACGTCTTGCATTACTTGTCTTTACTATCTTTTTAAAACCCAATACATTCTGTATTATTTAGTGGCAATTATTGGATTGGCATAAATATTGACAAATGTAATGTGTATAATTAAACTCTAGGCGATGAGTGACATCAGCTGGGTTTCTATCTTTGGTGCTATCGCAGGTGGTTTATCCTCTTTAGTATTGGTATTTCAGTGTATTTATGACTTTTTTGCCAAACCTAAATTGAAATTTCTAGGAAAGCCTGAAATCCATGTATTTGATGACAATGCCAGACCAGGTTCAAGATATTATGGGTGTATTGATATAGGTGTTGCCAATAAAAAAGAAGCCATCGGGTGTATCGCTAAAGCGGATATTATTCCACACCTAGAAACTGCTCCAAGATATAAACATGGATATCCACTTCACTGGGCTGATACTTCTACGAAGATAGGTAATAATGTGATGGAACCTGTAGATATATGGGGAGAAGCATATCGACGCTTGGATATTGTATTTACAGAAGTGAATCATGACAATGCTCGTATTGCAGTATCAGGTGTTTTGGCTAATCCAGATAGCGACGATCAAGCAATCCTTCAGCCAGGTAACTATAAAATGATATTGACAGTATCTTGTAGGAATGGTAAAAGAATACACAAAACAATCACGGTATTTTCACCGCAAAATTGGAGGCAGTTGAGTATTAAAG
>DAOUCO010000012.1:0-29453 GCA_034432135.1 Dehalococcoidales bacterium
GCGTTACGTTCGCCGATACCAGCGTGACTTTAGCCCCACGGTCCCGCGCCGCCTCTGCTAAAGCGTAACCCATCTTCCCCGACGACCTGTTTCCTATGTGTCTCACCGGGTCGATTGGTTCTCTTGTGCCTCCCGCCGTCACCACGATTTTTTTACCTTTTAAGTCCAGCTTCTGTCCCAGCGCTTTTTCGATTGCCTGAATAAGTGTTGCTGTATCCGGCAGCCGCCCCCTCCCCATTTTACCCGATGCCAGCCGCCCGTACTCCGGCTCGATAAAACTGAAGCCCCTTGCTTTCAGCGTAGCGATGTTTTTCTGTGTTACTGCGTTGGCGTACATCACGTCGTTCATTGCCGGCGCGATTAACACCGGCGCTTTGGTTGCCAGTACCACCGTCCCCAGCATGTTATCGGCGATGCCTGCTGCCAGCCTGGCGATGGTATTGGCTGTCGCTGGGGCTATTATTATCACATCGGCAGCTTCCGCCAGCGCTATATGTTCCTCGCTCCATTCTGAAGTCGATTCGAACATATCGGTTACCACCGGTCGGTGCGTGATGTTGCGCAGCGTTAGCGGTGTCACGAACTTCGTCGCCGCTTCGGTCATAATGACTTCTACCTTGGCTCCCGCCTGCGTCAATTTGCTGGCAAGGTCTACTGCTTTGTAAGCCGCGATACCGCCCGTAATCCCCAGCACTATCGTCTTATCTTTTAGCATCTTCGTCTCCCCTTTCCTGTCTCCCCTTTTCGTAAAGGGGGATTAAGGGGGTTTTTCTGCAACCTCACCCCCTTTATTTCCCCCTCTCCGCCAGCGGAGAGGGGGTTAGGAGGAAAGGTCTTACTCCCTATTTAAATCATGTATCACTTTAATCCCTATCAGCGTCAGGTTTGTATTCACCTCGTCGATTGTTTTCGTCTCTTTAGCGATGATGTTCGCGTAACCTCCAGTCGCCACCACTTTAGCTTTTTGGCCCAGCTCTGCCTGTATCCGCGTTACTACCCCGTCAATGAGTCCTGCGTAGCCGAAGATGATGCCTGACTGCATCGCGGCGATAGTATTGGGTCCGATTGCTTTTTTAGGGCGTACTAGTTCCACCCGGGGCAGGGCGGCTGTGCGGGTATATAGTGCCTCGGCGGCAATCGCTATGCCCGGAGCGACGGCCCCGCCGAGATAGTCCCCCTGTTTGGATATCGTGTCGAATGCCGTGGCTGTCCCCATAGCTACCACGATTATCGGGGGTTTATACAAGCTTAAAGCCCCGGCGGCATTAGACATGCGGTCTCCACCCAGCTCTCTCGGATTATCATAGCGGATGCGTACGCCTGTTTTTATCCCGGGACCGATGGTCAGCGGCGTGATGTCGAAATACTTTTTAAAGAGTTCGGTAAACGTCGTTGTTAGGGGCGGGACGACGCAGCTTATTGCGCCTTGTGTAATATTTTTAGGATCTATGCCGCTCTGTTTTAGCAGGTTGAGTATAAAGATGGCATATTCATCCGGCATCTGGTTGACATGCGTCGCCAGTCGGTAGGTGTCGCGCAGCTTTTTCCCATCGAAAACGCCCAGTGTAATGTTCGTATTGCCGATGTCTATCGCCAGTAGCATATTTCCTCCTCTTCAACCCATGTTTTTCAGCTGTTTTATCGTCAGTGGCAAGGCCGGTAAAAGGTCGGAGGCAATCATACCGGCGTCGCCCATTTCATTTCTAATTTTATCACCGGCCGCCCCGTGCAGGTAGACCCCCAGCGATGCCGCCTCGTAAGGCTTTAGCCCCTGCGCCGCCAGCCCCGCGATGGCTCCTGCCAGTACGTCTCCCGTTCCTCCTGATGCCAGCCCCGCATTGGCGAAGGGACTTATCCCGCATTTCCCGTCCGCCGAAGCAATTACTGTGAAAGCGCCCTTTAAAACAATCGTCTTTTGCCATTTTTGTGCGTACTTGAGCGCCGCGCCTGTTCTGTCCGTCTGCACTTCGTCGATGGTCAGTCCCGTGAGCCTCGCCATTTCACCGGGGTGCGGCGTCAGTATGGCGTTATCCGGTATCTGTTGCCACCATTTTGGTATCCTCGCGAGTATGTTCAGTCCGTCGGCATCGATTACCAGCGGCGGCAGCCCTTTCTTCGATAGCAGGCAGTTTAAAAACTCCACGGTCGTTGGATTCTGCCCCAGACCGCAGCCGACTAATAATACACTGTACTGCGTGCACTGTTTATGGATGATTTCTGCCCCTTCGACCGATATTATGCCTGCCCTCGATTCCGGCAGCGGTAGGTAGGTTGCCTCCGTTACTTTAGCCGCGATATTCGGTATCAGGCTTTCGGCGGTGGCTAGAGTGACCAGTCCTGCTCCCACCCGCAGCGCCCCGCCGCAGGCTAGAGAAGCCGCACCGATGTAGTTTATCGACCCCGCATTGATTAGTACTCTGCCGAAGGTGCCTTTATTGCTGTTTAGAGGGCGTTTTGGTAGCGTCTCCGCCGCCCATTTATTATCAACAAGCTCGATGTTAGTCTTATCCGCCAGTTCTTCCGGTATGCCGATGTCTGCCACTATTATTCTGCCTGCTCTTTCCGCTCCCGGGAATCTATACAGCCCCGCTTTAGGGAAAGCCAGCGTCACCGTCAGGTCGGCATAAGGACAGGCGGGGTCAATTGCTCCTGTGTCCGCGTCCATCCCCGACGGTAAATCCACCGCAATAATCTTTAAATTTTTTATTTTTTTAACTGCATTTACCTTCTCTAATGCCTGTTTAAAGACCCCTTCTAGCGGACGCATCTTGCCTGTCCCCAGCAACGCGTCTATCACACATGTCGCTTTAGCTAGTAGATTATCCAGTTTTTTCAGGTTTTTATCCGCCTTAGTCTCTATGCATGTAATGCCGTTTCCCTTGACCACCTTGAGGTTGGCGTCTTTGGCAGGTCGGTCCGCGCAGAGGTAAACGCTTACTTTAGCTCCCCACCCCTTGAGATACCTCGCTGCCACCAGTCCATCCCCGCCGTTATTCCCCCCGCCTATCAGGCAGATGATATTCTGTTTCTTTATCTCGCCCAGGTAATCCTGCGTCGCTTCGGCTACGGCTTTACCGGCGTTCTCCATTAAAACGTTCGTTGGTTTGCCCCGCCGTGCGCATTCCTTATCTATTTCCCTCATCTGTTCGGCAGTTACAATCTTCATCTCAATTTATCACTGCTCCGATGCATTGAGTGTAGCAATATTCGTGACTACGGTCAAGAGATGCCCTGTCATCGCGAGACCTCGATGAAATCGGGGTGAAGTAATCTCACAGCCCGTTTTTAATAATATCCATTTCGGCGTAAGCCGGAATCCAGTGGAGTAGTAGTGCAGTTTGTGCCTTGGCGAAACGTCATTCCCGCGCAGGCGGGAATCCAGCCTTCCCCTCCTCTGTCATTGCGAGTGCAGCGTGGCAATCTCACTGATTACGGTAAAACATCATCCCTCCTTACAAAGGAGGGATAAGAGGGAGAATCTCCCTGACCCCCTCTCCACTTACCATAACATTATAAAATAAAATAAATAGGTTTTTGAAGCTAATTTAACATAACTCTAGAAACGACTCGCTGAAGCTATTTAACTTTGAGTCGTTTCCCGTTAAAAAATATTTGGTTTGTCGTCCGTAGCTATAAAGTTATTTTAAACCTCGGCTAAAACTTGTTCTTGTGGATGATGTCCGCCAGCTTCCTCTTCGGCACATGCCTCAATCCCTTATCGTCCACCCATATGTTCAGTGAGTCTTTAGCTGGTTCCGCCACCGGGCTTTCGTCCGGGTATCCCATCGCTATCACCAGCGCGATGTCATAGCTATCTGGTATCTCCAATAGTAGCTTCAGGTCGCCCTCGTTGAACATCAGTATCGGGCAACACCCTATGCCCTGCTCCAAAGCCGTCAGTATGATGTTCTCCGCCGCCAGTCCCACATCGATAAGCGTTACCCTCCGGCGGTTGGCATCTCCCTCGTTCGCTTTATTAATCAGGACGATGGTATATGCCTTCGGTGTCTGCTCTGGTCGCGGCCCGCCTTTCTCCGGCGGCATCTTCGCCGACCCGCCTATGTTCTCGAATACCCCAGGTAGCACTTTAGCATCGTTAACGACGATGTACTCGCAGACCTGCTGGTTACGGCCGCTCGGTGCTACCCTCGCCGCATCGATACACCTCTCAAGAACTTCGTCGGGCACCGCTTTGTCTTTAAAACGCCTTATCGAACGTCGTTTTAATATTGCTTCATATACCTTCATAAACTTCCCTCCCTGTGGATTGGCGGTTTAAAAACCGATTAATCTTTGCAGTTTGTTTAGCATCGCCTTCCAGTGTGTGCCCCGCCAGTAAATTCTATGGCATTTTGGGCATTCCATGTACTGCCGCTGTGTTTTATACACGTAAGGTGGAACTCTATTCTTGACTTCCTCCGGACTCCTATCGAACAGTAGCTGGTTACATTCCAGGCAGATAGTGAATGGGCGGGATTGGCTCTTTATATCCATGATCGACACGAGTCGCTGCATCTGCTGCTCGGCTACTTCGCTGTCCAGCAGGACTGCTTTAAGTCGCCCAGTGGTGATAACTCTCCTTTTCATGATACCGGTATCCCGGGTTAACAAGATTCTGCCTTCAGCCAGCGCTTGCCTGACCATTTGAGAATCGTCTTCGCCATTGAAAAATAGGCTGTCGAACCCCATCATCCGCAGCCATCTTGTCAGCTTGCCTACATTTTGGTCGACGATAAAGCGTAAAGTGCTGATCGGCTCTTCCCCCGACTAAATACTTATCCTCATGCCCTCATAACCGAAAGCTATTCTTATACCCATAGCTTTTTCAACCTCGCGGATTTCTGTTTTGATATTTTTTTCGATTAGAGGGTTCATATGTACGAGGACTATTTGAGGCAGGTAGCCCTTTATCTTCCGGAAAGACTCCAATTCCTTTTGGAGAAGGGCTGGAGTAAGATGACCGTGCTGAATCGCAGACCTTTCATCTTTATTAGTCAATGTGGTTTCGATAAACAGTAAGTTCGGTGATATTTGATGCCAGCAAGCTTCCAAACCCGGCCCGGTATCCGATGAAATAAACAATTCTTTCCCATTCGACGAGGTAATCTGATAGCCTACTGTAGGGGCGGAATGATTCATCGTAATAGGAAGCACATTATAATCTCCGATCGAGAACGCTTTGCCAGGTTCAATGATATTAATATGTAATGCGGGTTTTTCTGGGGGAAATTTTGTTAAGTCTGGATAGAGTACACCGTTAATTAGATATGTTACCAAGGATTCATAAATGGGTTTAGTTACATATATATCTAATGCTTTTTGTAAAAGGAAGAAATTCATCCCTAATGATGGAATATCTTTAGTATGGTCAAAGTGCTGGTGAGTTAATAGGATAGCTCCTAATTTTTGCTGTTCGGCAAAAGAAAGTTTTTTGGTCAGAGAACTCGCATCGACTGCCAGGACATCATCGATGAGAAAACTTACATAACCCGTTTTAGACGACTCGATATTATGCGCACCGAGAATGCGGATTTTCATTAAACCTGCTCCTTCTCCGATAGGGTAAAGGGATTATATCTTGTTTGATAATCATAGGTATCAATGCCCTCTTTATGTTTCAGCCAGTTAACGATTATGTAGGTAGCCGGAGTAAAAATAGCCTCGATAAGTACTTTAGCTATCCAATGGGTTAATATCATCGTGGGTACATCAGCACCTGTCGCGATGAAAGCCAGCGTAATAAAAATGGATGTGTCAAATCCTTGCCCTAGTATAGTTGAGCCGATAGTCCGGCTCCACAGCCAGCGGCCTCCGGTTAATATTTTCATCCTAGCCAATATGAACGAATTCACGAATTCCCCAACAAGATAACCGCAGAGAGAGGCAGCTAGTAAGCGTGGTGTGTAGCCCAGTATACTTTCATAAGCCTGTTGGTCTCCCCAGAAAGAAGCCGAAGGTAATATCTGCCCTATCCAGGCGAAAAATACAAAAATTAAGTTGCAGGCGAAACCGAGCCAGATAACTCGCCTGGCGACTCGGTAGCCGTATACCTCCGTCAGAACATCGCCGAAGATATAGCTGATAGGGAACACGAATATAGCCGCCGGCAGAGTAAATGGTCCTAGGCTGATGACTTTAACGGCGATGATATTGGCCGTAATAAGACAGGTGATAAATACGGCGATAACTATCACCAGACGATGGGTAATCTTCATCTTAAATCCAGCGTTTACGGCGGAAGAAGTACAGCATTACACAGGTTATAAATATTGAAACAGCTATTATGATATAAAAGGCGTGATGTTCTCCTTGTTCTATACTACCTGGCATGAAAACGTTCATCCCATAAACGCTTGCTATCAGGATAAACGGAAGTGCAATAGTAGCTAAAATGTTTAAAACACGCAAAATCCTGTTAACCCGGTCTGTACCCAGCCGGAAATCGGTATCGCTGAAAACCTCAATTATTTCTTTGCATTCATCCAGAGTACTGCAGATTTTATTCGTATGGTCCATAAGGTCGTTATAGTAGGCGGTGACGTCCGTCTTGCTGAAGCGCTTGAGTTTATTTTCCATTTCTACGAAGATTTCACGGACGGGAAACATTACGGCGCGCTGGGTAATAATGTCGCGCCGCAGTACGCTTATTTCCCTTGCGGCTTCTACTTCCTCGTCGAAGACGGAGTCTTCGACATCCTCCATCAGACTTAGTATTTTATCCAGCACGGGGAAATAGGAGTCGATTGCCCGGTCGAGTATGCGATAAAGTAAAAAGCCGGAACCGCAACTCATATATTCTTTGCGGGATTCTTCATTAGACATACATTCGCGGAAGAGAGCGACGAGGGTTTTTAGTTCACCTGTATGTATCGTAACCAGGTAATTTTCACCGATGAATGCTGACCATTGGCGTTTGCTAGCGACGCGGGTTTTGACATCATATAGCGGATAGTGAAAGACGAAAAAGAGGTATCCGGGATAGCTATCTATTTTAGGAATTTGCTTCCGACTGATGCAATCGTCCAGAGCAAGTTGGTGGAAATGGTAAGTGTCAGCCAGCCATGCCGTTTCTCGTTCGGTCGCTGTTTCAATATTAACCCAGGTTAAATCGCCCCATGTTATTGTCTCAATATTCAATGGCTCATCGGGTAATTGTTTTTTTGCTACTTCCTTTTTCTTATCATTGACTTTTTTCAGATTAAACACTTTTGACATGATCTCGACCTCTTGAATAGTGTTATTTAGTATTTTAACACATTATACGTTAAAAGGGACACATTTTTATATAATTATTTAATTTATTTAGTAATGGTTTAAACTAGGTAAAAAATCAGAGGCATATCGTTAAAAGACATGCCCCTTGTGTATATTAATTTTCAAAAATTGCAGTTTATTTTTTATTTTCTCTCAATAATCATTGCCATGCCCTGCCCGCCGCCGATACAGAGAGTCGCCAGGCCGAATTGAAGGTTACGTCGCTTCATCTCGTGCATAAGAGTAACGATAATCCTGGCGCCGGTGCAGCCAATGGGATGCCCTAGCGAGATGCCGCCTCCATGCAGGTTGGTCTTGCTCATATCGAAATTAAGCTCACGGATGCAACCAATAGATTGTGAAGCAAACGCTTCATTCAACTCGATGTAATCGATATCTTTTAAGGTCAGCCCGGCTAGCTTAAGGACTTTACGGGTAGCTGGTATAACGCCGAGTCCCATATAGGCGGGGTCGACGCCGCCGGTAGCATAGGCGCGGATGGAAGCGACCGGTTTAACGCCCAATTCCTTCGCTTTCTTTTCGGACATGACTACGAGAGCCGCTCCGGCATCGGTGATAGCCGAAGCGTTGCCGGCAGTCACAGCTCCATTTGCTTTGAACACAGTAGGTAGCTTACCCAGGAGTTCCATGGACGTTTCCCGAGGGTGTTCATCTACTTCGAAAATCCTGGTTTCCCGTTTGACTTTGATTTCTACCGGTATTATCTCGTCTTTAAAAATACCGTTCTTTATAGCCGCCAGAGCACGGTTGTTGCTTTCTAAAGCAAATGCATCCTGCTCTTGGCGCGAAATGCTATATTTTACAGCAATGTTTTCCGAGGTCATGCCCATGTGATAGTTGTAAAAAATTTCCCAGAGTCCATCATGCACCATGCCGTCAATCATTTCAGCGTTGAACATCCGGGCTCCCCACCGCGCTTTAGGCAGATAGTAAGGGGCGGCGCTCATGTTTTCAATCCCGCCTGCGATGACGACCTCGGCATCACCGGCTTTAATAGACTGAGCGGCTAAGGCAACCGCTTTCATTCCGGAGGCGCAGATTTTATTTACCGTGAAAGCATTAACTTCCTTGGGGACACCGGCATAAATAGCTGCCTGGCGGGCAGGATTCTGTCCTTGCCCTGCCTGAATGACATTACCCATGATAACCTCGTCTATGAGGACCCCTTGCAAAGAGCTATCCCAGGTATCATATTTCTTTTCAAGTTCTATCTGTCCCTCGTTTTTTAGTGATTCAGGCGCATAGCTGGGGTCTCCCTTCGGTTTTAAACCAGCTTTTTTCAGAGCCTCTTTGATTACAATGGCGCCTAATTTTGTAGCCGGCACGTCCTGTAATGCCCCTCCGAAATTACCTATCGCTGTCCTGATGCCGCTAACAATCACAGCTTCATTCATAAATTGCTCCTTCTGACAGATATATTCTGCGAAATCGGGGAGGTTATAGATAAAAAAGGTCTTCTTTTCTAGAAAGTAAATAGCCCCGCGCCGCCGCTGATTTCAATAGCTTCACCAGTAATATAGCTAGACTCTTCGGAAGCCAGGAAGACGACCATATGGCTAAGCTCTTCAGGAGTGCCTGCTCGCCGCAAAGCTATGGTCTTAATGATACGTTCCTGGAATTCGGGAGCTACTTCGTGGAAGGCTCCCGCATCAATAGGACCGAGAACAAGAGCGTTACAGGTCACGCCTTTGCGCGCGCCTTCCAGAGCTACTGTTTTGGTCAGGCCAATAAGTCCGGCTTTGGTGGTAGCGTAACTGCACTGCCCCGCCCCGCCCATTTTACCCGTGATTGAAGAAATGTTAATTATACGACCCCAGCCGCGCTCCATCATGCCCGGTAGACAACGTTTAATGGTATTGAAAGGTCCGGTCAGGTTTACTGATAAATCTCCCGCCCAGTCTTGAATTTTCGTTTTTACTATGGTGGCGGCACGCACGATACCCGTAGCCGCGTTGTTGACTAGAACATCAACGGGCCCCAGTGTCTTTTCTACTTCTTGAATGCCTCTCTCTACCTCATCTTCATTAGATACATCCATTTTTACTGCCATAGCCTGTTTACCCATGCTCTTGATTTTCTCGACTACAGCTTTAGCTTTATCAAAATGATTATGGGCAGCCACGGCCACTTTAAAACCCGCGGCCGCCAGAGATATACAATGCACTCCTCCCAGCCCCCCCGAACCGCCTGTGACTAGAGCTACTTTTTCTTTAATACTCATTTTTCTTTACCTCACTTATGAGTAAACATAAGAAAATTCTTGCTGTAATTTTATCATAAGGATGCCATTACGTCAAAGTAAAATTACTATTTTGATTTGATATGATATATATGTTATATTGAAAACATAACATAGCTTTATTATGTTGCTAAATATTTTATTAATTTTGATTATTAAAAAAAATTAAAAAAAGACATCTATAGTACATGATAGCAAAAAGTACAAATAAAATATTGTGCGCGGCAATGGTCTTGGTATTATTGGTTGGTTTGATGGGTGTTTTTCCAGGTTGTGGCGGTGTCTCTAAATATGCCGTTCATAATCCGGAGGTAAGGTTTAAAATTGCTACAACTACGAGTCTGTATGATACCGGTCTTTGGTATGTTTTAGAACCTATTTTTGAAGAATATGCCGGCGTGGAATTAGATATTATTTATGCCGGGACCGGCATTGCCCTGGAATATGGGAAGCGGGGTGATGTTGATGCCGTTGTCGTGCACGATAGAGCCGCGGAAGATAAATTTATCGCGGAAGGCTATGGAATTGACCGTCGCAATTTAGGTTATAACTTTTTCCTGATTGCCGGTCCGGAGAACGACCCTGCAGGCATAAAAGGTTTAACCGCGGTTGAAGCTTTTAAGAAAATTCATGATATGGGCTTAAGTCACTTAAGCGCAATAAAATTTATATCCCGCGGCGATAATTCCGGCACCCATTCCAAGGAAAAAGCAATTTGGAAAGCCGTCGGTTTCAATTACACTGCGGATATCCAGGGCTCTGGCGATTGGTATGTTGAAGCCGGCAGAGGTATGGGCCCTACCTTGCTGATGGCTAGCGAGATGAAAGCCTATGTTTTTACTGACATCTCAACTTTCCTATCTTACACAAAAGCCAATCCCCTTGATATAGTCTCGCTGATAGAACAGGATGCAATATTCCTTAATGTGTATGCCGCTATAGCCATCAATCCGGCCAAGGTACCGACCGCCAAGATTGATGTTGCTATAAAATTTATTAACTGGCTGATGTCGGAAGAGGTTCAAAATATTCTCGCAACCTACGGTAAAGAAGAATACGGGCGGTCGCTTTTCAATCCTATCGCGCGGGGAGCCGAGGATGGCAGTATCAATATGCCCGGATTCCCACCAGTTGAGGACTATATGATACCCGTTCCGCCTTATACCCCGCCGGCAACCTAAAAAAAGAGCTTTTCTAAATTAGGAGCAGGGATATTGGAAGAAATTTGGCATGGTTTTGTTAGAGCCTTCCAGCTGATCTTTACCTTCGACCCGGAGGTAATGTCCATTGCCGGGCTTTCCCTGCGGATTGCTTTAACCTCTATTGTCATAGCATCTGTGATTTGTATACCGCTTGGAAGTCTTATCCACTTTAACAATTTTCGCGGTAAAAGAATCTTAATCAGTATTATTCAGACCTTTTATAGTGTTCCCACCGTAACCGTCGGACTGTTTGTTTTCATTCTTTTTTCCCGCTCTGGGCCGCTAGGTGGACTCGACCTAATGTTCACCCCGACGGTAATGATAATAGGTCAGGTATTTCTGGTTTTCCCTATACTTATAGGGTTAACTGTTTCTTCTTTAAATGGCGTTGACAGAACGATAACGGATACTGCCCGTTCCATGGGTGCCAGTGGCTGGCAGACGATGTTGGTTATCATTAGAGAAGCCAGGTTTGCCGTCACGGCGGCGGTGATTCTTGCCTTTGGACGAGCGATATCAGAGGTGGGATTGGCCATGATGGTTGGTGGTAACATTAAGGGATTTACGCGCGTACTTACCACCGCCATATCTCTAGAGACTTCAAAAGGAGATATTGAATTATCCTTAGCGTTGGGTATTATTCTTATTTTTATCGCTTTGGTCGTTAATATTGTAATGAACAGGATACAGCAGAGGCGATAATGGCATTTATTGAGACTATTAATCTTGGGCAAAAACGGGAGGGACGTGATATTCTCAAGAACGTCAACCTGAAGTTTGAACGTGGCGAAATTTATGCCTTGATTGGCCCTACGGGAGCCGGCAAGACCAAGCTTTTACGTCTTATCGATATGCTGGATAAACCTGCTACAGGAGACATACTTATCGATGGTGTTAATGTTACTTCTTCTGAAAAGGCAAGGTTAGAAGTACGCCGTCGGATGGCTTTCGTGCTGCAAAAACCGGTTGTCTTTAATTTAAGCGTGTATGAAAATGTGGTTTATGGACTTAAATGGCGCGGCGTGAAGAGAGGCCAGATTCGTGAAAAAGTCGATAATATTTTAGAAACTATGGAGTTAATTAATTATCGTAAAAGAAATGCGCGGACGCTTTCCGGTGGCGAAATGCAAATGGTCGCCATTGCCCGGGCGATAGTAACCAAACCGGAAGTATTATTGCTGGATGAACCTACTGCCAACCTTGACCCTATTTCGTCATCGAAGATTGAAGACTTAATAACCGGCATTATCAAGCAGAATGCTATTACGGTAATAATGGCGACTCATGATATGGAACAGGGCCAGCGCCTGGCTGATAAAATCAGCGTCCTTCTTGATGGCGAAATTGTGCAAACCGGCAACGCTCACGAGATATTTACATCTCCTAGAAACCAGCAGGTGGCAGAATTCGTAGGCATAGAAAATATCATTGACGGCGTGGTTATCTCCAACGAAGGTAACATGGCGGTCATTGATATCCATGGTAAATTAATCGAAGCGATAACCAATTTTGGGGCTGGACAAGCAGTATCGGTCTGCATTCGCCCTGAGGATATTACCATAGCTCTTGAAAGGGTATCCAGCAGCGCTCGTAACTCACTGGTCGGGTTAATCAATTGGACGGCATTTAGCGGGCCGCTTTGCCGAATTGAAATAGACTGTGGATTCCCGCTAATAGCTCTGGTCACTAAAAAATCGGCCGAGGAGATGGGATTAAAAAAAGGTATACAGGTTTATGCCAATGTGAAATCCGTGAGTATCCATGTCCTTGGCCGGCGTTGACAGCTAGCTTGAGATAATGCTATATTTTTTCTGGCTGGTAGCGTAGCTCAGTGGTAGAGCAGGGGACTCATAAGCCCTTGGTCGGCGGTTCAAATCCACCCGCTACCACCATATATTATTGGTATTATCACACAGGCCACCTCTAGAAAACCTATTTTCACTTTACCTTGTGATAACCGATACATAAATGTGATATCATTATAATATTTGTTGCAAATTAGTCATAAAAATCGTATAAGAAGTTGTTTTGGAGGTGAAGAATGAAAAAGTTTGTTCTCATAACATTTGTACTGGTGGTGGCACTTTCGTTAGTTATACCAGCGTCTTTGGTGGCGGCGAACCTTGATGGGACTGAAGCCGGGATTTGGCATTTAGATGAAGGAAGCGGTGTAACAGCAGGAGATAGTAGCAGTAAAGGCAATCATGGCATTGTCAACGGGGCTAATTGGGTTGCGGGCAAATATGGTAGTGCTTTAAGCTTCGACGGTGTGAATGATTACGTCCAACTGCCTAAGTCAAATCTGATATTAAACGTTGATGATTTTACGGTTTTTACCTGGTTTAAAACTGCCTATAATCACCCAGTTTATGGCTCCGGTGAAGGCAGGATGGTGAATCTACATAGATTAAACCCTGATAACACCTCCACTTCAGCGCTGGCTCTGTACCTGGAACAGGGTATAGTAGGCCTGCTTTATCACAATGGTGCCACGCATTTCTGGATTAAACATAATACAGTATATTACGATGACAACTGGCACTCGGTAGCGGTAACGCATGGAAACAATGTATACCGATTGTACTATGACGGGATAGAAGTAAAGACGCAGGCAGATGAATTCGGGGATTTCGGGGTGGGAAACGCCTACCTTGGGACATATAATTCCGCCGAGAGATTTTATAAAGGTCTCCTTGATGAGGTAGGCATATGGTCCAGAGCTCTCAGCGCCCAAGAAATAGCGGCACTAAATAATCCTGTAACCCATATGGCAAAATTCGAAATAAAACGCGCTTATATCAATTTTACCGACGAGGAAGAGGAAGATAGGATAAACGTACAGGGAATGATGGCGCTCGGCAATGGCAATGGTGTAAATATCTCTGAGGGAGTGAAGGTTAACATAGGTACCTTGACCGAGACGATTACGATGGAAGACAGGGGTAAAAAAGAAAAGATGTGGGTTTACAATCGTCCCCAAAATAATACAAGCAATATCAAACACATGACCATCAACTGGAAGAGCGGGGAGTTCACAATCTGCATCGATAGGGCTGACCTTAGTGGTATGGTTAATCCTGATGCTGTAATGATAGGTATTATAATAGGAGATGATGTGGGCTCCACGATCATTGACATGAGAGAAAAGAAACAGTGGCTTTATCCGGAACGTGGTAATAACCACTAACACTGCCAAAATCGGTATCGCATCGACCTTATAGCATTATTAAGATCTAAACTTGAGCGGGTGGTAAAATCCACCCGCTACCACCACTAAAAATTTTTAAATCTAAAATCCCTGGAATTGTGTAAGCGATTCCGTTCGTCTTATTTTTTCCCAACCTCGCCAAGAGTGAGCCCTATCGATATATATTTCTCCAGACCGGGGTTTTTACGGTTATCCGGCGCGGCCAATTGTAATTCCTAACAATCCTTCATAGTGTTTCTCCCCATCGGATCTACTCCATCGGTAAAAAACAGGACACCCGTTACTGTCAACCCCGAACCACATCTTACCCTTTCCCACACCACTCCCCGTGCGGGTGTCGCTGCCGTGCCCGGAATTGGCTGAGTCTATTACCCAGACTATATATTCTCCGTTAGACTGCTGAACTGGTTTGGACTGGATAATCATAACATGGCCAGTTGTACCCTTTTCTTTTTTATAAGCTTCGGTATACTCATATACGATAATATCCCCGGGACCGGCATTGGCCAGGTTCCTAATCTGGCACCAGCCCCCGGATGGTGCGGAATCGGCGTAATCAAGCGATTTAAAAAACTGGTAAAAATGTTCCGCATAAGGACGGGGCTCGCCATCGTGTGGTATCTGTTGATAATTCTCTAAGGCGACTCTTTTTAGTACATAATCCGCCAGGCCGGAGCAGTCAACTTTATATATCCCCTTGTCCTCATCGACCTCCGTAGTATGCTGGTATGAAGTGACGGAAACATTATTAATAATACGTTCTGCCTCATCATTAATTCTTTGCGGGACGGGTAAAACTAAACCTACACTTACACCGTCATCGGTTGCTGGGGCTGCCTGTAATAACGTTGGCGGTCCATTAGAGGACGGTGTGATTCCCTGGTCGATTTCTGTACTTGGTATCGGTGTATCCTGGGAACACCCGTTAAGCAAACCGACAATAACTAGCGCCGCGCTCAATAACGGAACGAATATGAATTTTACTTTCATTATAGTAGTTGCTCCTTGATATAATATTTCCATTTTTTACTATATTTACGATAACTGAAATTTCTTCCTGAAGCAACTTCAGCTTCACATAATGGATTGTTTGCACAGTGAAAATCGGGTAGTGTATGTTGTATTAATTAAGTGAGAGGTGAATTGCTAACCCTTGGTCGTCAGTTCACTTGTCCTGAATATAGTCGAAGGAAATCTACTTGTTACCACCATTACTTTTAAACCACCCCCGCAAGACCAAAGACCTGTTCGTGAAAAAAGATGACCCCATAAAAAGGGAATGAGCGATAGAACTCAGCTATCCCTGCGGACTCTGGTGTAGAGATTCATTTTCTCACCAAAATCAGGGAATGAAGAACTACTTTTTCAATACCTCTTTCTTGTATTCGCGTACAAGCATGACCTCTAAAAATACCACAGGTTTATCGACTTTGATAAAGTTTATTGGACAATGGTATAAACCGGGCGGAATAGTAATAGCTGTATTGGTGGTGATAAGATGTCTTTCCATTTCTTTACCTAAAAAGACCTCGATTTCAGCACCAAAGTCGTGTATATTATTCGGGTCGCCCCCCACAAAACAAAGAATTTGATGAAAGTCATGTTTATGGGGTTCCTTACCCACACCATTTATCGGCTTATTGAAGCCCTGAGAGGTTATAACGCAATCGCAGCCTAACTGCTTAGGCCCCACGGTAAATGAATCTGTTTGGTAGAATTTTATATATGGGTCTTTTATCAGGTACTTCCCGTATTTGGTCTTATCTTTTTTTGCTGCCATTTTATAAGAATCTCCTTCATTGATTTTATTCAGGCTTTTAAAGAATCTTCCATGTAAAAGGTTAAGCACTGACCATCGAAGCCCCTGGCGCTTAACTATTATTCTGTCTATTAAAGGCTGCCACTCCCTTTCGGCTAGTTTTTTGGTTGTCGAGGCTTATTCTATACTTGGACCTTGGTTAAAACTAATTTTTTACTTGGTAAAACCCGGTATATATACATTATTTAGTCCCGACCTGGTCAATATGTAATGGTAGAGTGACAGTGAAGGTTGTACCTTCGCCCGCTTTACTTCGCACTTCTATCTTGCCCTTATGTTGCTGAATAATTCCGTAAGCTACTGGTAGCCCTAATCCAACTCCTTTCACCTCCGGCTTGGTGCTGAAAAATGGCGTAAAAAGTTTGCTTATATTCTCCGGAGGAATCCCTATGCCAGTATCTTGAACCTCCAATATTACTTGTACATCTTGAAGATATGTACGTAGAGTTAACCTGCCGCCTTGAGGCATAGCCTGAATAGCGTTGAGGATTAAATTGATGCAGACCTGCTGCAGTTGATTGGCATCAGCTGTTATCTCAGGTAGAGAGGGGTCAAGTTCGTTAAATACTCGTATATTATTTTCTTTAACCGAGTGCGATATCAGGTCTAAGGCATGGTTGACTACGGTATTTAGATTAACCTTTTGTAATTCTGGCGGCGATTGACGGGCAAAATTAAGGAGGTTCTGGACCAGCTTGGTGCTGCGGATGAGTTCAGTTTCTATTTTAGACAGGTAATCGAGAGTAACTTCCTTATCGGCTTCGGCGTTTGCTATTTTCTTAATCAGCAATTTGGTATAAACGAGAGTACCCGATAGAGGATTATTTATTTCATGGGCGATAGATGCCGCAAGTTGTCCTAGAGAAGTCATCTTTTCTGCTTGGATTACCTGTTGCTGGCTTTCTTTAAGCCGACGGTGGCTCGTTTCCAGAGCTTTTAATATTGTTTCAAGCTGTTTGTTAGATTCCTCAAGATTTATGAGCATTTTCTGCCGTCGTTCCTTTTCTTTTCTGTAATAAACGAACCAGAAGATTATCAAACCACCGATGATAACAACCAGAATAGTCTCAAATAAAGCATCAGGCAAATATTCGGATATCAGAAAAACACGTGGAAACATAATAGCAGTAGCTAGTACTAGAGTGGTTATTCCTGCCCGGTTGCCGATAAAAAAGCTGGCGTAGCCGATGGGTAATAACAGGAAAATACGTTCTATGGCATGGCGACTTAGACCCAGGAAAGAAAATAATGATGTTGAACCTGATGCCAATATCTGTTGCGGGTAATGAAGAATAAGTCCCACCACCAGCAGCCCTACAACTACCCAGAAATGGGGATTTTTAGTAATTTTTAACCAACGATAAAACATATTAACAACCAGTTAAATTTATATTACCGACCTAGTTGATTCTCTATTATATAATAGTAATGGTTGCTAATACATTTATTATAATTAATTAGCCACCTCCCAGCTTTTTTACAAGATTTTTCTTATAATCGTAAATATATATCGGCATCGGTGAAGGTCCGCTTAATTCATGGGTGGCGCAGGCAAGGCAAAGGTCATAGGGGCGCCAGGCCATCTCTACTCGATTAAGGATACCTTCAGTGATTTCTTTACCGGGCCGGATAACCGCTCTAGCGGCTTTGCCAACCGACATATTAACGGCAGCCGAATTATTGACTGTAGCCACGATGAGGTTAGCCTTCTTAATAACGCCTTTTTCATCGGTAATATAATGGTGCGTTAAAGTTCCGCGCGGCGCTTCAATAATACCCACGCCCTCGTCTGGTGTTCTATCGGGAATATTGCGAATATTGGGATTGGTGATGTCAGGGTCTCGGCTCAATTCAACCATGCGTTCGGCGGCATTAAGTAGTTCAATAAGGCGCGCCCAGTGCATTGCCAGTGTATGATGGACGGGCTTGCCGCCGAGCGTGGCGTAAAACTTCTCATAGTGCTCCTGCGCCAGCGGCGTGGCCATACCGTCGGCGGCATTAAGCCTGGCTAACGGAGCCACGCGAAAGACACCGCTATCTTTGCCGTCCACGAAGCCTTTCCACCCCACTTTCTTCAGGAATGGGAACTTGATATATGACCACGGTTCTACATGTTCGGCTACATGGTTAAGATATTCGGCGGGAGAATATTTCGCAAACTCTTTCCCATCAGGATCGACGACTCTTACCTTGCCGTCATAATAATTGACTTTATTGTTCTCATCCACGAGACCCATGTAGTAAGTCTTATGTGTATAGGCATCGCTTAAAATCATATCCACATAAGCTTTATTCTTAAGAACTATATCATCGAAAACTTTTAAAGATAACTTGCCAAATTCTACTGACTCCTTGGATATCTCCTCAATTTCTTTTCTTTCTTCTTCACTAAGACTTTTACTGACGCCGCCAGGCAGACCGAAGACAGGATGTACGCCTCTCCCACCAATCATCTCGATGATATGGTGATTACGCATGCGGGTTTTGATGACGGCACTGCCCAGTTCCAGTCCCACTTTGCCGATGACGCCGATAATATTTCGTTCCGCTACCGGCGCATCAGGCCCCATGACAAAGTCCGGCCCGCCTAAAATATAGAAATGCGTGGTGTGGTCGGTAACATAGAAGGCGCTATAAAGAAGTTCACGGAGCTTTTTCGCCGTCGGCGTCGGTTCTACATGGTACAGGGCGTCAAGCGTTTTAGTTGAAGCCAGGTGATGCGCTTCCGGGCAAACGCCGCATATCCTTTGTGTAATCTGGGGCATATCGTCAGCCATGCGCCCCTCGGCGAATTTCTCAAAGCCTCTAAGTTCCGGCACTTGAAAATAAGTATTAGCTACTCCACCTTTTTCATCCAGAAATATCTCGATTTTACCGTGGCCTTCAAGGCGAGTTATCGGGTCTATCGTTATCTTTTTCATTTTATCCTTGCCCTCCCTATTAACGAATCCGGCATAGAATATCTATAAAACGTACCGGCCGGGTCAGCGATATCATTAATTATCTTGGCTATTTCTTCGGGGTCGTTAGAGTCAATAATAGAAGCTACAGCGCTTAAGAAATGTACCCCCTGGTCGGTAACACCTTTAACGGGTCCGTAGCAACCGGTACACGGCATGTTAGCTTTAGGACACGGCGCCCCGCAGCCCCCCAGAGTAGCTACACCGGCGCATAATATTCCCTGCTCCAGCAAACAGACTTCAGGGTCAGGGATTATCTGGAACGGGCGGTAGAACTTCTTCACCTTTTTCTCATTCTTTTTACGCGGGCAGTCATCACACACCGCCTTAACATTATGAGAAATAATCGAGCCTTTAGGCGGCAATTTATTCGTTATCAATGCCTCCAGGGCCAGCCAGGTTGTTTTCTCTTCCGGCGGACAGCCGGGAATAATAAAGTCTACATTAACGGTCTGTGGTAAACTCTTTACTGTATTAAAAAATTCAGGCAACGAAAGTTTTCCTTCGGGAACTTCGAAACTCGTTTGGGGCAATACCTTCTTTTCATTATCCGTGGACTGTGTTTCCACATAAGCCCTCTGGAAAATCATATCGCGATTATATAGATTTGCCAGTCCCGGAATACCACCGTAATTAGCGCATGCGCCATAAGAAATCATGACTTTTGATTTGCCGCGCAGCATCTTCGCCATGTGTTCCTGTTCCGAGGTGCGGATAGCGCCGTTGAACAGGCAGACGTCGATGCTCTTTTCTGGCATGGCTTCGACATCCTTGTACTTCACGTCTATAGCCACCGGCCAGAAAACGATATCAGCAACCTCGATAAGCTTCAAGAGTTTTTCACCTATCTGGAGCTGGGCGATTTCACAGCCGCCGCAGCTCGATGCCCAGTAAAGCGCCAGTTTAATCTTTGCCATGCTGACCCTCCCCATTATTTCTATTAAAAGGGCCGAGCGCCCTTACTTTTTCCGTCATCTCATTGATTACTGTGGCGAACTTTTCGCCTTCAGAAGCAGATACCCAGTCCAGACGCACTCTTTCATCTTCAATGCCGAACTGCGCTAGCATTTTCTTTAATAAAGGTATACGCCGCATGGTCTTATAATTGCCTTCGATATAGTGGCAGTCCCCCGGATGACAGCCCAGTATAAGCACGCCATCCGCGCCGGACTGAAAGGCTTTAATTATAAAAGTCGGCTCTACCCTGGTGCTGCAGGGCACCCTGATTACCTTTACATTAGGCGCAAAATGAATCCGTGAAGTTCCCGCCAGGTCAGCGCCGCGATAGGAGCACCAGTTACATAAAAATCCAACTATTTTAGGTTCCCAGCTCATTTCAATACCTCCTGCGCCGTTACCTTTAAATATGGTTCAATTGCCTTCAGAGCTGGAGAAATGTTTTTATCCAGTCCCACTTCTTTAGGTTTCAGTCCGAAAGCAATACCCATCAACTGCGTGAGGGCTAATACGGGCATTTCAAATTTCTTGCCGTCACGGTTTTTAATTCTCCCTTGGTTAGCGTCCAGGTTGGTAAAACAAAGCGGACAGAGTGTGCTGGAAATGCATCTACCTCCGTGCTTCTCTACATTATCTAGTATCCTGTACAGTAGCTGATAAATCATTTCCTTGTTGCTGAAAAGCTGTGTGCCGCCGCAACACTGGGCTTTCAAAGGGAAGAAGACCGATTCGGCGCCCAGGGCTTCCGTTATCTGGTCTTGCCAGACAGGAAATTCAAAATCGTCAGGTCCGTAAGGCCGTGATTGGTGGCAGCCATAATAATTGGCTATTTTCATGCCGGTTAGTTTTCTTTGGACTTTCGAGGCAATTGCATCGAGTCCGATGTCGTTAATGAAAACATCAACTAGGTTTCTCACGCGCAACGTTCCTTTATATTCAAGGTTTGTCACTGCCAGAGCTTTCCTCACCTGCTCTCTGATACGGGGGTCATCGGCATAGGTCACATGTCCGGCGAGTAGGTTGCGATAACAGCAGCTACAGGCAACAACCATATCCAGGCCGATTTTCTCAGCGATGGCGAGGTTGCGCGTGGCGATGGCCGTTGCCGCCAGTTCGTTGATGGATTCACCGGGACAACCGCAGCAAGTCCAGTCATCGAGCTCTTTAAGCTCTATATCAAGCACCTTGCAAACCGCTTCTATAGAAGCCTGAATGGGCTTTCCAGTGCTTGCCATGGCGCAACCAGGGAAATAAGTATATTGTTTCATTTGACACCTCCGCTTTTCTGCATTGCCTCGACCGCCTTTATGATAGCTGTGACTTCCTGGCTACCCTTCTTGGTTCTCTTTGGTGGGAATAGCGGCATAAGCCCGCGAGATATAAGGTCCCAGGCCACCGGCATCATTTTTAACCCTTGTAGTAGACTTGTCTTAAAGTAAAACAGCATTGCCAAATTGAACTCCCAGACACGTCCGCCTTTCATGGCGTCGCGCAGGCCTCGATGCAGGATGAGAGTCGGAGTTTTTGGTTTATATCCCTCACGTTCGGCTATAGCTTCGACGGCATGTATCAACTGGGAAGGCTTGATGCCCCGGGGACAGCGTACCGTGCATGCATAACATGTGACGCAGTTAAACGCAGATGTACTCGATAGCACCTTGTCCCGCTTGCCGGCGCGAATCATAGCAATGATTTTTCTGGGTGGGTATTCCCACCATTCAACAGTCGGGCAGGAGCCACTGCATACTCCGCACTGTATACACTCATTAATTTTTTCTCCGCCGGGCTCGGCGGCCACCTCATCAACAAATGTCTTGGCTTCTTTAATGGTTATCGTTTCCATATAACATCCCCTTTCCCGGTCTCAAGACCAGAATTAAACCAGAATTCCTTCGATTTGTGCCATGATTTCCTCTGAAGTATAGTGCTTGTGTTTAATAGCCGCGCTCGGGCAGGCAGCCACACAAGCCCCGCAACCTTTGCAGATGGCATCATTGATTTTTGATACCTTTTTCTCCTCATTATAGGTTATAGCTCCGTAAGGACATAACAAATTGCATACCCTGCAGCCGGAGCACCGCTCCTCGTCGATTTCTGCTATCGTGGCTTCTGTTTCCACAGCCCCTTTACTTATCAATGCCAGCACCCGCGCGGCCGCGGCCGAAGCCTGGGCGACGCTATCACGAATATCCTTGGGACTTTCACAGCAGCCGGCGATAAAGACTCCTTCAGTCATCGTCGCCACAGGGTCGAGTTTTGGGTGCCTTTCGATAAAGAAATTGCCCGTGCCGCAACTGATATTGAATATCCTGGCGACATCTCGCGCATCCTTCTGGGGTTCCAGCGCGGCGGCAAGTATAACCATATCTACTGGCAACCGCTCCCTTTCGCCGATTAAGCTGTTCTCAAACTTGACGATTAACTTGCCCTCTTCGTAGGGAGTTTCCGCTACGTCGGTTATTTCACCGGGACGACCCCGGTAAAGAATCGTCCCTTCTTTAAGAATGCGGTTATAGAATTCTTCGAAGCCTTTACGGGGTGCCCGGATATCGATATAAAATTCATAGACCTCGGCTTTAGGCAAATGCTCTCTAAGCAGGTGGGAAAACTTAAGCGAGTACATGCAGCAGACCGACGAGCAATATTCGTGGTGATTAATATCCCTGCTGCCGACGCAGTGAACTATAGCGACGCTCTTTGGCTCTTCGCCGTTCTTAAGTAATATTTTACCGCCAGTTGGGCCGGCGGAGTTGACCATCCGCTCGAACTCCAATCCTGTAATAACGTTATCAAGTCGTCCGTAACCGTATTTTTGCATAACGGAAGGGTCAAACTCTTTATAGCCTGTTGCCAGTATAATATTACCTACATTAACTTCTACTATTTCCTCCTTCATCTCATGGTGCACGGCGTTACGCTCACAGGCTTTGACACACTCCAGACATTCGGAACAGACGGCACAGTTCAAACAGCGGTTGGCTTCTTCGATAGCTGTTTTTTCATCGAACCCCACCTCCACTTCCTTGAAAGATTTAATTCTATCTGCCGCAGATAATAAAGGCATGTCGGCTCTCTGCTTCTTCGCAACACCCTTTTTAGGTACATCTTTAACGCGTTCCCTTTCCGTCGGCCTTCCCTCTCTAAGGTCTTTACCCTGTATAAACCTGTCTATCGAGATAGCGGCTTCTTTTCCAGCGGCAATCGCTTCGATAACGGTTGCCGGCCCGGAAACTACATCCCCGCCTGCAAAAACGCCCTTAATGTTTGTCTGAAAGGTGATGGGGTCGGCATTAATTGTGCCGGACGCGGAAGACTCGATATTGTTAGGTAACATGGACTTATTAACCGCCTGACCGGTAGCCATAATCAGGGTATCAAGCTCCAGTTCGAATTCCGACCCTTTTATTGGTACGGGTTTCCTGCGTCCGGAAGAATCAGGCTCACCCAACTCCATCTTGATACATTTTATCTTGTTCAGTTTACCTTCTTTAGCAATCACCTCGGTGGGAGTGGTCAAATAGCGGAGTTTCACGCCTTCCTCTATCATTTCATCGATTTCATTGGAAATTGCTGGCATCTCCGCGCGGGAGCGGCGGTATATAACGCTTACCTCTCTAGCACCCAGTCGTAGGGCAGTTCGGGCGGCATCAACAGCGGCATTGCCGCCGCCAACGACGGCAACCTTTCCGCCGAGTTCTACCTTTTTGCCCTCGCTTACCTGTTTCAGAAAATCGATGGCATGCATTACACCTTTAGAATTTTCATTGGGAATATTCATTTTCTGGCTGACCCAGGCACCATTGGCTAAAAACACAGCCTTGTATCCCTGTTTTTTAAGTTCATCCAGACTGGTAACGGCAGTATCGGTCTTTATCTCAACACCGAGCTCTTTGACATATTCAATCTCGCTATCGAGTATCTTTTTAGGCAAGCGGTATTCTGGAATCCCGTAACGCAGCATGCCGCCGGCCTGACTGGCTGCTTCAAAGACAGTCACAGGATATCCGGCTTTTACCAGATCGTAAGCACAGGCGATACCCGCAGGACCTGAACCTACAATGGCGACCTTATCTTTTTTTGTTTTTTCAACTGGTGCGACTTTTTCTCGTCCGTTCTTCAGTTCGTAATCAGCCATGAACCGTTTCAAGGCTCTGATGGCTATAGGCTGGTCAACTTTTCCCCGCTCGCATTCAGTCTCGCAAGGATGGGTACATACTCTACCGCATACCCCGGCGAAAGGCATTGTCCGGCGTAAAACCTCTAGTGCCTCTTTGAATTTACCCTGTGAAATTAGGGCCACGTAGCCATGGGCATTAACACCGGCCGGGCATGTTACCGAACACGGCGATTTCCCCTGTTTATCTATGACAAAAGCGCTGGGTACAGCCTGCGGGAATGGGCGATAGGCAGCCTTCCTGGTGCTCAATTTCATGTTAAATTCTGATGGCACAGTTACCGGGCAGACCTTTTCACATTCGGCGCAGCCATTGCACTCTTTGACATCAATGTACCTCGGCTTTTTACGTATTTTAACTGTAAAATTACCGATGAACCCGGAAACCTCAGTCACTTCGCTATAGCTCATTAATTCAATAAAGGGGTGCGAACCTGCCAGTGTCATCTTAGGCGTGAGGATACAGGCGGAACAATCGAGGGTAGGGAAGGTTTTATCCAGCTGAATCATGTGCCCGCCGATACTCGGTTCTTTTTCCACCAGGTATACCTTGTGTCCTGAATCGGCGATTTCCAGAGCGGCCTGGATACCGGCAACGCCGC
Organism: Dehalococcoidales bacterium; assembly: GCA_034432135.1. Lineage (GTDB taxonomy): Bacteria > Chloroflexota > Dehalococcoidia > Dehalococcoidales > RBG-16-60-22 > RBG-13-51-18. The sequence continues at coordinate 24,437 of DAOUCO010000012.1, forward strand.
CGCCTACTACTAGTGTGTTCGGATTAACCGGTACTTCTTTGGTATCGAGCGGTTCCTGATAATAAACTCGTCTTACTGCAGCGCTTACCAGGGCTTTGGCTTTTTCTGTAGCATCTTCAGGTTTATCTGTCACCCAGGAGGCATGTTCACGGATATTCGCCATCTCAAAGAGATAGGGATTCAAACCCGCTCTTTGCATTAAACGGCGAAAAGTAGGTTCGTGCATCTGCGGCGAGCATGAAGCAACGACAACTCGGTTCAGTCCCATTTCTTTTATATCCTGTTCGATAAGCTCCTGACCCGGACCGGAACACATGAATCTATATTCTCGGGCTATGGTCACATTGGGAAGACCTTTAGCAAACTCTACCACTTTAGGAACATTTACCATGCCTAAAATGTTAGAGCCACAATCGCAGACATACACTCCTATTTTCGGTTCCATGTTTTACCTCCTGATAATCTGAATCGAAGAAATTGTTATGGCGCGTAGGTATTTTTTTAATCTCATATAATAAAAAAGGTGAGAATGATCAAACACCTCACCCTTTTCGGCAGATTTATAACTTCTTTCTTATACATCTTTATTCTTTGACCTTTACTATGCTGATATATACGTACATTTTATTAACCTGTTAGATCAACCTTTCTAACTGGCTCGGGCTAAAAGGTTTCACGATAAATTCTATGGCGCCTGCCTTTATTGCCTCGACAGCCAGTTCCACCGATGGATAAGCCGTGATAATAATACAATTGATACTCGGTTTTATTTTTTTTACTTCCTTTAATACATCGATGCCGCTCTTGTCCGTTAATCTAACATCCATAATAAGAGCGTCATAATCGCTACTTTTTATGAGTTTAATAGTTTCCTCACCTGTTTCAGCTATGGTGACATCATAATCATCTTTGAGCCAGTCCCGGAGAGACTCACGCATTACTTTTTCATCATCGACTATTAAGACGGACTTCTTTTTACCCGAAGGATTGCGAATATCCTGGTTTATTAATTTAATGATATAGTCCTGCATAGAAGTGCCGTTATAGACGCATTTCACCTTTAAGTTGGTATACAGTTCTTTAGGGATTCTGATATGAATATCTCGATATTCTTCAGTCATGCGATTAAGCTTTATGTATATTGGTACATTTGGATATTTGTATAATAATACAAGTTAAATTTTAAAAAGTCAATAGTTTTTAGACAAATTTTTATTTACATTAAAAGCTTAAACAAATAACACTGGAGTTACTTCTTAACCAAATAGAATGGCCACTTGAATAGACGTTCGCTTTCATAAGAACGAGATGCCGGTTTAAACGGATAAAGCAATAATAATTTTTTTTAAAAAATATTCCTCTAGGGTATTGACAAACTCAAACATTCGTGTTATTATTTAAAAGATACGGCAATCGGTTGCCGTATGGTGTATAATATTAACCTGTGATTAGGGAGCCTGGAGAACCATGGAAGTTCAAAATACTATCGCTGAAAAAATATCGAGTGGACTCCCCCAACTAGATGTCCTGTTGCAGGGACTGCGCTCTGGCGATAATGTCGTCTGGCAGGTTGACCGCCTTGAAGACTACCCCTTCTTTGCCCGTGCTTTTGCCGAACAGGCGATTAAAAACGGCTTCGAGTGCGTTTATTTAAGCTTCGCTGAGCATGGTGCTATACTTGAACATCGGCCGGGTCTGCAAATTGTAAGAATCGACCCCTCGCCTGGTTTCGACTATTTTTCTGGAGAGGTTCACCGCATCATTGAAAAGCGGAGCAATAAAGTCTGCTATATCTTTGATAATCTTTCCGACCTTGTAGATGAGTGGGCTACTGACGAATCTCTCGCTAACTTCTTTCAGGTAACATGCCCTTATCTTTTTCAGGTTGGCGCCGTGGCTTATTTCGCCCTAAGACGTGGACAACACGGACATAGCGCTATTGCTCGCATCCGTGATACCACTCAAATCCTTATTGATGTTTACCATGTCGGCGAAAATACATATATCCAGCCATTGAAAGTCTGGTCTCGCTATTCTACCCAGATGTTTCTGCCGCACCGTATCACCGACGATGGATGGGAGCCTGTTTCCCGTAGCGGCGATGCCGCCCAGATATTAGCCACGGCCGTTAAAAGTCCTCTGGGTACCAGCATCGATTCTATCGCCCCTTGGGATGCCGTCTATCGCAAATTGTTACAGAACCGCAGTCAGGTTGGTAATGTCCCGGAACTGAGCCAGGAAACAATCGGACTTAAGGAAGCATTATCCCGTATGATGATTGGTAACCACAGGAAATTGGTTCAGCTATCTGACCGCTATCTGACGCTGGGCGACTTGCTTCAGGTGCGGAACCGTCTCATAGGTTCGGGGAGGATAGGTGGGAAAGCCGCTGGCATGATTCTAGCCCGTAGCGTATTGCTGGGCGAAAAAGGCAAGATAGATTTTTCCCAGGTTCTGGAAGAACACGACTCTTTCTATATTGGCGCCGATGTATTCTTTACCTTCCTCGTTAATAACGGCCTTTTTGAAATCCGCCTGGAACTATCAAAAACAGGTAAGATTTCCCGTGATGAATTCGCCGAATTAGAACAAAAATTTCTCGCCGGCAGGTTCCCGGATGAAACGATGGAGCAGTTCCGCGGCATGATTGACTACTACGGGCAGGCGCCTATTATCGTCCGCTCCTCCAGCTTGCTCGAGGATGGCTTTACGGATGCCTTTGCTGGCAAGTACCGCAGCGAGTTCTGCGCCAACCAAGGCAGTCCGGAGAACCGCCTGGAAGCACTCTTGAAAGCCATTAAGCTGGTTTATGCCAGTGCCCTGAACCCGGATGCTTTAGCCTACCGTCACCGTCGCGGTATGGCGGAAGGTGATGAGCAGATGGCGATACTAGTGCAGCGTGTTTCCGGTACACCCTACAAACGATACTTCTTCCCGGGTCTGGCCGGTGTGGCTTTTTCGCGGAACCTGTATGCCTGGACGGACCGCATTAACCCCAAAAAAGGAATGATAAGGCTGGTATTTGGTCTTGGTACCCGGGCCGTCAACCGCGTCAGCGGTGATTATCCCAGGATGATAGCCGTGAGTAATCCGGATATCCGCCCGGAAATCGGTACGGAAATCGCCAAGTATTCCCAGCGTCTGGTAGATATTCTCAATCTGGAAGAAAACACATTACAGACCAAGCCTTTCGTTGATGTCATCAAGGGCAATAACTACCCTTCTTTAAGCCTGATGGTTTCAGATATGACTGATGGCTATCCGCAGGACTGGTCTTTGCTTGCAGGAGACAGATTGGATAAAAAACCTGTGCTGACTTTCAATAACCTTATTAGCAATACTGCATTGGTCAATATCATCGGCGAGTTATTGGAAAAACTGGAAAAGGCTTGGGGCCAGCCGGTGGATATCGAGTTCACCGCTTATATTGACAATGAAAATAACGTCAAGATCAACTTACTCCAATGCCGTACCCTGCGTGTCCCAACACTCTTAGAACAGCGTACCAGCCTGCCGGTAAATTTACCTAAAGAACAGATACTTTTCCATTCCCGCCGAGCAATTAATGCTGGTGTCGTTAGCGATATCGGCTATATTATTTACGTCGACCCCAAAAAGTATGCGGAAGCTGCCACGACTGAAATGAAGAAAAATCTGGGACGCATCATCGGTCAACTGAACAGCGAATTGCGTGATAAGAAATGCAAACTAATGATGATGGGACCGGGGCGGTGGGGCAGTAATAATATTGAACTTGGCGTCAATGTTGGCTATGCCGATATTGATGGCACATCAATACTGGTAGAAGTTGCCTTTGAAAAAGCTGGCCACACCCCGGAAGTTTCTTACGGCACGCATTTCTTCCAGGATTTGGTAGAGTCCAACATACTCTATCTGCCCGTTTATCCTGATGAAGCCGGTGCCGATTTTAACCATGAATTTTTCACCCGGTCACGTAATGTTTTTAAAGACCTTTTGCCCAGGTTCAAAGATTACGAGGATATTATCCGTGTTATCAATGTGCCGCAGGTGACAGGCGGCGCTATGGCAAAAGTTGTTGCCGACCTGCAGACTCGGGAAGCTATCTGCTTCTTAGATATAAGCGAAGCATTAAAATAAAAAATAAAGAGGAGAAAGGAAAAAATGAACCTGCAAAGACCAAATTCCGATGATGCTACTAGAACCGCAAACCGTTCCCGGAATGTCGCGCCTTCAAGCGGCATTTGCTCGCGCTGTATCGACGGATGCACGGGAAACTGCGAGGTGTTCAAGGCAACTTTTCGCAGTCGCGAGCTAATTTACCCCGGACCGTTTGGCGAAATAACCGCCGGTGGGGATAAGGATTATCCCGTAGATTATTCACACCTCAATATCCAGGGATATGCGCTGGGCGCTGAAGGATTACCGGAAGGTGTTGCCGCCGATTCAGACTCCGCTATCTTCCCGGCGGTCAATACGGAAACGGAGTACGGCTGGGATAAAAAGGTAAAAATGAGAATACCTATCTTCACAGGGGCGCTGGGCTCCACAGAAATTGCCCGCAAGAACTGGGAGCATTTCGCCGTCGGTGCGGCTTTAAGCGGCATCACGCTCGTTTGCGGTGAAAATGTCTGCGGTATCGACCCGCAACTGAAATTGGATAAAAATGGCAAGATTACATCGGCGCCGGACATGGACCGCCGTATTGAAATTTATAAACGTTATCACAAGGGTTACGGCGAAATACTGGTGCAGATGAACGTTGAAGATACCCGGCTAGGTGTCGCCGAGTACGTTATTAAAAAGCATGGCCTGGACACTATCGAGCTTAAATGGGGGCAGGGCGCCAAATGTATCGGCGGCGAGATTAAAGTCGGTAGCCTGGAACGCGCACTGGAACTGCAAAAGCGCGGCTATATCGTTACCCCCGACCCCTCCCATCCACTAAGCCGGGCAGCCTATGAAGACGGCTCTCTGAAAGAGTTCGAGCGCCATAGCCGCCTTGGCTTTATTAGTGAAGAAGGATTCTATGCCGAGA
>DAOUCO010000013.1:0-12170 GCA_034432135.1 Dehalococcoidales bacterium
TTAAGAGTAATGTGCAGAATGGGCCGGCATATATCTGTGTCAAATCCAGTACTTTAATTCCTTCTAGAACGCTGGCCATTTTACCTCCTCAAGGAACGAATATAAAGCAATTATCATGGCGGCGGTTATCAGAGTGACAACTGATTGATTATACCATTTATTTTCTTTGATTAAAAACGATTTTATATTCAAAGTGTAAAATATGTTAAAATCGTGTATTTTTTATGGGATGTTTTGACATTGCATATCTTCGAGTTATAGTATATTGGCAACATAAAAAATCGGGTTCCCCTGAAAAGCCTTAAGGTTTAAATACATCATAATACGGGAGGATAATTGACCATGACTACTCACAAATACGATAAATATTTTTTAACAGATAGCCCATGGAAAAAGTTTAATTTTATCATGGGACCGATTATACAGCGTATGGATTCTAAGACTATCGAAGGGAGTAATTTCTATTTTATCCACTGGGTATTGCCCCACGATAAGCCTAATATGACAATAGGTCATCCATCTCATATCCACAGTGAAGCAGAGTTATTGATACATATCGGTACTAACCCGGATGACCCTGATGACCTTGGAGCGGAGGTGGAATTATATATGGGTCCCGAGTTGGAAAGGCATATAATCACTCAAACAACTGTCGTTTTTATCCCCCCGAATTTTATACACGCCCCCTGGAATCCCCTAAAGACTACTCGACCATGGATTTTTATTGAAATTAATCAGGGGCTGCATCATACGGAGAAGTTTTATCCACAGCTCCTCACTAAAGAGCAGCGGGTAAAGTTGGACTGGAATTTCTGGCATGACGATGCTATGAGTGTTGGCTACCCTAATATGGTCAAACCGGCAGGCTGGAAGTTTAAAGGGCAGGGGCATTGAGAAAAAGTGGGTGGTAATCATCACTGGGATTGAAGAAGGAGAACAGAAGCTATGGCTAAAACAAAATACGGGCACTTGGTTAAGAGGCTGGTTTATAGCAAATTACCTGGAGTTGGCAAGCCTGAATATATCACATGGTGTAAAGGCACTGACCTGGAAGGGCTGAATGTCAGTTTTATCTGGGGATACCATCATAAGATAGGTCCTTGGGATGTCGGTGGGAAATATGGCCACGTCCATCCCTACGGTGAGGTATTTATTTTCACCGGTCTGGATTACGATAATCCCAATACCCTCGGGGCGGAACTTGACCTACAACTGGGCGAAGAAGCTGAAGAGCATATCATTGCCGCACCTTCAATAGTCACTATACCTGCCGGCGTACCGCATCTACCGATTGTGACAAGAAAAGTGTCCAAACCTTTCGGCTTCCTAGCAATTTCCTGCGACGCTAGAGAAAAAACTATTCATCTCACCGAACGCAAAAAAGCTTTTGTACTTGTAAATAAATGCGGTAATATGATCACCCGTATGGAGCTACGGGACATGAAGCGGAAAAAGGGCGGTAATGCTGACTTTATAAGTTTCTGGGATAGTACGAATGTTCCAGGCTTTAAGTTGCATTTCACCTGGGCTTTCCATAGAGGGACAGGTCTCTGGCACGACAACGACCCGCACGTTCACCCCAACGATGAGGCTCTTGTCTTCGTTGGCTTAGATCCGGATAACCCGGATTACCTCGGGGCGGAACTGGAAATTTTTATGGGTGAAGAGCAGGAAAAGCATATCTTCAATATGCCTACCGTTGTCATCGCCCCCAGGGGACTTGTTCATTGTCCGTTAATCACGCGGAAAGTGGAAAAACCCTATAGTTTCACGGCTATATGCCTCAACCATGAGCATACCACCACCTGGCTGGGTAGAAAAACTGACCCCGCAACTTCCCGTTAGAATTTAGAAATTAGGATTTGGGGTTATATGGCAGGGTGGGGCATCATGGTGGGCCATTGTGGACTCGAACCACAGACCCCAGTCTTATCAGGACTGTGCTCTAACCAGCTGAGCTAATGGCCCGCAAACGTTATTTATTGTACGATGAAGATAGTAGAAAAATCAAGCTTACAAATAAAATCACCTTAACCTCTGGATAGCGGAGGGAAAGATAACGCTAACTTTTTGGTTAACGTACCGACCTAGGAGAATTGGTTTCACACCATTTATCATCTCCCTAGAAAGGAGGTGATCCAGCCGCAGCTTCCGCTACGGCTACCTTGTTACGACTTCGTCCCAATCACCGACCCCACCCTAGACAACTGCCTCCCCGAAGGGTTAGCACATCGGCTTCAGGTGTTGCCGACTTTCATGACGTGACGGGCGGTGTGTACAATGCCCGAGAACGTATTCACCGCGCCAAGCTGATACGCGGTTACTAGCAACTCCAACTTCATGTAGGCGAATTTCAGCCTACAATCCGAACTGGGGATGGTTTTGAGGATTAGCTCCGGATCACTCCATTGCAACCCGCTGTACCACCCATTGTAGCGTGTGTGTAGCCCATGGCATAAGGGCCATACTGACTTGACGTCATCCCCGCCTTCCTCCCCGTTTTGCGGGGCAGTCTCGCCAGAGAATTTAACTGGCAACGAGGGTTGCGCTCGTTATGGGACTTAACCCGACACCTCACGGCACGAGCTGACGACAGCCATGCAGCACCTGTGATGGCTCCTGACTTAACAGGTCGTTCCCCTTTCGGTTCACTACTTCCAACATGTCAAGCCCTGGTAAGGTTCTTCGTGTTGCATCGAATTAAACCACACGCTCCGCTGCTTGTGCGGGCACCCGTCAATTCCTTTGAGTTTTAGTCTTGCGACCGTACTCCCCAGGCGGGATACTTAAAGCGTTAGCTTCGGCACGGAAAGGGTCGATACTTCCCATACCTAGTATCCATCGTTTACTGCGTGGACTACCAGGGTATCTAATCCTGTTTGCTCCCCACGCCTTCGGACCTCAGCGTCAGTTACAGCCCAGGAGACCGCCTTCGCCACTAGTGTTCTTCCCGATATCTACGCATTTCACCACTACACCGGGAATTCCATCTCCCTCTGCTGCACTCTAGCCCGTCAGTTTCGAATGACCCCTCCCAGTTAAGCCGGGAGATTTCACATCCGACTTGACAGGCCGCCTACGCCCGCTTTACGCCCAGTAAATCCGGATAACGCTCGCCTCCTACGTATTACCGCGGCTGCTGGCACGTAGTTAGCCGAGGCTTATTCCTTGGGTACCGTCATTATTCGTCCCCAAGAAAAGGAGTTTACAACCCGAAGGTCTTCTTCCCCCACGCGGTGTCGCTGGGTCAGGCTTTCGCCCATTGCCCAATATTCCTTGCGGCTGCCTCCCGTAGGAGTCGGGGCCGTGTCTCAGTCCCCGTGTGGCTGGTCGTCCTCTCAAACCAGCTAACGATCGTCGCCTTGGTGGGCCGTTACCTCACCAACTAGCTAATCGTACGCAAGCCCCTCCAAAAGCGCCTTACGGCTTTAGTCCTTACTATTTAAAGCAAGAACCACATGCGGTATTAGCTCCGATTTCTCAGAGTTGTTCCCCACTTTAGGGCAGGTCACTTACGCGTTACGCACCCGTCCGCCACTGACTGCCTTGCGGCAGCCCGTTCGACTTGCCTGCATTAAGCACACCGCCAGCGTTTATCCTGAGCCGGGATCAAACTCTCCATAAAAAAGTTATTGACTTGGTTTTAAACTTGACTTTCCTTCCGCTATCCAGTTGTTAAGGTGCAAAAAGTGCTCATCTAGAGCACAAGTTTAATAATACCATACATAGCTGAAGCTGTCAACAGATTTTCCATACATTTTACATCCGTATTTCTATCATTTAGTTCCAATTGCATCGATATTGTGCTACCATCTATAATGAAAAGAATTTCTAAGGCATCGCTATGAAAAAAAGACTTCGCTTAATACTCCTCTTCGCCGTCCTGCTGTTGGCAGTCTTTATGGCTGCCGGCGTACAGGCGCAGGCGCCATCGGTCTATGTCCTCACTATCCAGGGTACTATTAATCCAGTCCTCGTTGATTACGTCGAACGCGGCATAGAGGAAGCCGAAGATAATAATGCCCGCGCTCTCATCATTCAATTGGATACCCCGGGCGGACTTGATACTGCCATGCGCGATATTGTTAAGCTCATTGTCAGTTCTCGTGTGCCAGTGGTAGTTTATGTTTCGCCGTCAGGTTCCCGCGCCGCTTCCGCTGGAGTCTTTATTACTATGGCTGCCCACGTTGCCGCTATGTCGCCCAATACTGCCATCGGTGCTGCCCACCCGGTCTCTATCGGCGAGGAAGGCGAACAGGCGATGTCCGAGACGATGGAGGAAAAGGTCGTCAACGATGCTGCTGCCTATATCCGCAGTATTGCCGAATCTCACGGCCGCAATATGGAATGGGCAGAAAAAGCCGTACGTGAAAGCGTCTCTGCCACCGAGCGCGAAGCCCTGGAACTAAATGTCATCGACTTGATAGCCACCGACCTTGATGACCTCATTATCAAACTTAATGGACGGCCGGTTACCATGATTAACAACCAGGTCATAACACTGGATACAAGTAATATTGCCATCGTAGACTTTCCCATGACGGGCATTGAAAACTTTCTCTATACTATCTCCGACCCCAATATTGCTTACCTTTTGTTAAGTATCGCCACCCTTGGTATCATGGCGGAAATATTCAACCCCGGGCTTATATTTCCCGGTATTATCGGCGCTATCAGTCTACTCATGGCTTTCTATTCTCTGGGAGTATTACCTGTAAATTATGCCGGTATACTATTAATTGTCCTGGCAATTGGTCTCTTTATCGGGGAGGTATTAACGACTTCCTTCGGTATCTTTACCATCGGCGGTTTAGCATCACTAGTAGCTGGCTCTCTAATCCTCTTTAAAGGGGCATCGCCGGAATTTCAGATTGACCCCTGGCTCATTGCTATAGTCTGTCTGTTCATTACTGGGTTCATGGCTTTTCTTGTTCAGCGTGCCATCGCAATTCATCGCAAACAGGCGTATACCGGCCGTGAGGAACTCATCGGTAAAACCGCCACGGTCAAAGCAGACCTAAATCCAGAAGGCATAATCTTATTTAAAGGCGAACGCTGGACTGCTATCTCCGAAAGCGGTGAGATAAAAGTTGGCGAGGAGGTAGTTATCAAGAGGATGGATGGTCTGGTATTATATGTGGTGAAAAAACAAGATATGCCTCCCGAAATAAAGTCAAAACACAAGTGGAGGTTCTTATGATTGACCCCTGGTTATTAGCTGTTGTCATCATCATTGTTGTTATCTGTCTGTACTTTGTGGTACTCTGGGTTGTCCGGGCCCATCAAAGGAAAATCTTCGCTGGTAGAGAAGAACTCGTCGGTAAAATAGCCGTGGTTAAGGCTTCTTTGAATCCAAAAGGGATAGTTCTTGTAGAAGGTGAGCACTGGACTGCTGTTATCGATAAAGGCCAAGCTGAACCTGAAGAAGAAGTTATTATTACCTCCGTCGAAGGATTAAAACTGACAGTAACTAAAAAATAAGAAAGGAGTAGAAATATGGCTGTTGGATTTGGTATCTTAGGCGCTGTTATTCTAATATTAATTTTCATGGCTATCAAGATTGTCACTGAATGGGAGCGCGGCGTCATCTTGCGATTGGGGCGTCTGGTCGGCGCTAAGGGACCCGGACTTTTTGTCATCATTCCCTTTATTGACCGCATGATTAAAGTCGATTTGCGTGTCGTCACAATGGACGTTCCCTCACAGGAAGTTATTACCAAGGATAACGTAACCGTCCGCGTGAATGCCGTCGTCTATTTCCGCGTCGTCGACCCTGAAGCTTCGGTGGTCAAAGTGCTCGACCATATTCGGGCAACATCACAAATCTCCCAGACTACTTTAAGAAACGTATTGGGTCAGTCCGAGCTTGATGAACTCCTTACCAAGCGCGAAAAGCTTAACCAGATGCTTCAGAGGATTATCGATGAGCACACCGACCCGTGGGGCGTCAAAGTCAGCACCGTAGAAATTAAGGAAGTCGAGCTTGCTGAAGAAATGAAGCGTTCTATGGCTGCTCAGGCTGAAGCTGAGCGTGAACGCCGCGCTAAAATCATCCATGCCGAGGGTGAACTTCAGGCATCAGAAAAACTTGCGCAGGCAGCCCACGTTATTTCTAGAGAACCGGCGGCTATCCAGTTACGTTATCTGTCAACACTCACAGAAATCGCCAGCGAAAAGAACAGCACTATTCTCTTCCCCATCCCCATCGAACTCTTCCGGGCTTTCGGTATAGGCAAAGAAGAGAAGGAAAAAAAGTAAGTTAAACATTTCAATAATATCAATAAATAGGGGAGGGTGGCTTTTTCCCCTCCCCTTTGCTACTTTTATCTTAGCGTAACATCTCCCGCTACCACTTTTATTACCTTCCCCCCTTCTCCCTTTATTAATAATGCCCCATCCTCATCCACCTCTTCCGCCACGCCTTCTATAACCTTATTCCCGGATGAAGCTTTTACCTTCTTGCCCAATGTTATCAGCCTACTCCGCCAATCCTCGTATATCATTTTGCCTTTAGGGAGCTTTAAATACAGTCTATCAAACTCTCTCAATAGCGACCTTATTATTCTTATATGTAAGTTATTTTTATTTGACGCATTTTTCAAGCTGGTTGCCGTATCCGCTATCTCGGCGTAGTCTTTAACATCTAAAGCTACATTAATACCAATACCAACGATGGAATAGGCTAATTTCTCGCCTTTTATCTCATTTTCTATTAAGATACCCCCCACCTTTTTACCTTTCATGAGTATATCATTGGGCCATTTTATCACAACCTTTACTCCAGCAATCGACTCAATGCCCTTAATTACTGCCAGCGATGCTATCATAATCAAATAGGGCAGACTTTTAAGATTTGGATAAAGAATGATTGATAATGCTATATTACCTTTGGGTGAAATCCAGCTTCTCTTTAGTCTTCCTCTCCCCCCCGTCTGTTCCCCGGCGATAACGACTGTGCCTTCAGGTACGCTTTTTAAAGCCTCACTTCGCGCAGCATCCATCGTAGAAGCCACGCTCGGCAAATATATGACCTTCCTCCCGATGCTTTCGGTCTTTAGTCCTCTCATCACAGCTACTGCTGAAAGCTCTTTTTCCATATAGTTAGATATTACCATAAAGTCGCGTTAGGAGATAAAGAATTGAATCCAAACGTAATTTAGTGTAAATTATACTTGTATTTTCAAAGAAGGGTAAAACATGAAAATTCAGCGCTGTAAAGGTATGCGAGACCTTTCACCGGACGAGATGCTATTGTTTCGTCGGGTAGCTGGGATTTGCCGCGATTGCTTTACTAAATGGGGCTACCGCGAGGTCCGTACGCCTACTATAGAATACTTGCACCTGTTTACCTCAGCTGGTACGTTGACACCCGGCATGCTTGGTAAAGTATACTCGTTTCTTGACTGGGATGGGTGGAGTGGAGAGCGTGTCGTACTACGACCTGACGGCACAATACCGGTTGCCCGCTTTTACATTGAAAGCATGCAGGGGCTGGCAAGATTGTTTTATACCGCCAATATGTTTTCCTTTGAGTCCAAGGAAGGGAATAGGGAAAGGTGGCAGTGCGGCGCCGAGCTTATTGGTGTTAGTTCGGCTATAGCTGACGCTGAATTAATAACGCTCTCTATGGAAATTATAAAAAAACTGGGCTTAAAAGGCGTTGAATTAGGATTATCACATGCTGGTCTGGTTAAAACCATATTATCAAGACTCAAGTTAACTCCCGAGGAGCAGCATCGGATATTCGATAGTATCCTCGATGGCGACACAAACCTGCTAGCGAAGGTCACTCGTGAATCTCCAAAACTCGGCGAAATTTTATTGCCGTTATTGAGTATACAAGGACAATCGACCGGGTTTCTCCGGGACCGACGTAGGCTTTTATGTCGCAATATCCCTGAAATTCGCGCCCCTCTCGATAGATTTCTCCAGACCATCTCCATTCTTGACGACCTTGGGCTGAAATATCAGATTAATATCGCCTCGGGTACAGGCTTTGAATATTATACTGGTATAATGTTTCAACTGTTTATGGCTGAAGAAAAAATCGGCGGGGGCGGCCGTTACGATGCCCTGATTTCAGCCATGGGCGGCGGCGATGTGCCAGCTTCCGGCTTTGCTATCTACCTTGACCGCGTGATGAACCGGATAAAAATGAAATCCATAAAATTATCTGTAGTAAAAAGGATACTAATAAAAGTATCATCCAGTGTTAACGTTAAAGAAGCCTTTAGGATAGCTAATGCCTTACGTCAAGCTGGCTACATCGCTGAAATAGACCTGGATGGATATAAAGCCGATTGGATGTTAGAAATTAAAAGCGCCTCGGCCATGACTTTAGTTAATAAGGCGCAGAATAAAAAGACTGCAGTCAGTTCGGTCGAAGCTGTTATTAAGCTTCTGGAGGAGAAAGGTGCTGTTTAAAATTGCCCTGCCTAAAGGGCGTTTATTAAGAAAGACAGCCGCTCTCCTCCAGAAAGCCGATTGGCGTCTGGATGAATATCATTCCAGCATGAGCTTTTATCGGCCCAAATCGGCTACATTCCCGGACCTTCTTATCCGTGTCTTCCATGAGAAGGATATCCCCATCCAGATAGCTATGGGTAATTACGACCTTGGGATTTGCGGCCTGGACTGGGTAGAAGAGCTATTGGTCAAATACCCCAGTAGCGATATCGTTAAGGTAAAGGATCTTTCATACGGGGAAGGAGCATTATATATAGCAGCGGCTAAATTACCCCAAGATTTACGTCAGAATGGGGTGCCTTTACGCATCGCTACTGAATATCCCAATCTGGCGGAGTCTTTCGCCTTGAAAAAGCGTATGAGTCGCTTCAGTATTTTCCCGGTTTGGGGTGCCGCTGAGGTCTATCCTCCAGAGAATGCGGATATGGTATTACTATCCGCTGGTTCCGCCGACGATATAACTAACAACGGCTTGTCACCAATCAACAAGGTGCTGGACTTCAGCACCTTCCTTATAGCCAACCGTAAAAAATGGGAAACCAAAGAATTTAATAAAATCTTAGACTCTATCTTTGAAGTTGTACCAGAAGCAACAAAAAGCGCATCAGAGAAAAAAGAGTGCTTGCTCCCCGCGATATTACCCCATATTATAGCTTCTGGGAAAGAAAAGAATATCGTCCGCTTGGCTCTGCCCGATGGGCATCAGCAGCAGCAGACTGCTGAATTGTTAAATAAAGCTGGAATTAGAATCGACGACTATCCCTCTGCTACTGGAAATCGTAGACCTAAGATCGATATTGATGGTGTAACGGTTAAAGTTATACGTCCACAGGACATGCCATTACAGGTCGCCAATGGCAACTTTGACCTTGCTATCACTGGTCGAGATTGGCTGATTGATCATCTTGCCCAGTTCCCATCCAGTCCGGTCAAAGAAATAATGGACCTGAATTTACGTCGTGTAAGACTGGTTGCGGTGGTAAGTCGGGAGTTTCCCATTGAAAATACCAAGGATTTGCTTCGGTTCAGCGCTACCAGTGATAAGCCATTTCGTTTGGCTTCAGAATATATTAATATAGCGGATAAATATGCCCGTGATAACCACCTCGGTCATTATCGGGTGATTCCAACCTGGGGTGCTACCGAGGCATTTCTTCCAGAGGATGCTGATTTACTTATAGAAAACACAGAAACTGGCCGCACAATTACGCGTCATAACTTGAAAATAATTGATACGTTATTCGAGTCCACAGCCTGTCTTATCGGCAACGCTGGTCCTGTAAAAGAAAAGGTCAAACGTGGACGGATTGACTATATCGTCAATCGATTGTTAACAGCGGTAGGGATAAATAGATGAAAATTATCGAAGGTTTTACTCAAGTTAAACCTCTATTGTCGCGCCAAGCTTTATCAGGATTATGGGATGATTCCGCTCACGAACAGTCCGTCCGCCAGATAATTGAAGATGTCCGCCGTCGAGGTGATGCGGCACTTTTCGACTTTACGCAAAAATTCGATGGTGTTAAATTAACTTCGCTTGAAATCTCTAAAGACAAGATAAAACGTGCCTTCCGCGAGGCGGATAAAGAGCTCATCTCAGCCCTTAAGTTAGCCGCCGCGAGAATAACTGCCTATCATACTGCACAGAAGAAAAGGCTTATTAAAGATAATACCAAGTCTAAACTTGGCTGGATGATGCGTCCGCTGGAGCGTATCGGCATACACGTGCCTGGTTTTTCAGCACCGCTACCATCATCGTTATTGATGACGGCTATTCCAGCCCGTGTGGCTGGTGTTAAGGAGATTTTTATGGTTACGCCGCCTCGGAGTGATGGTCAGGTTTCATCAATAACACTGGCCGCGGCAAAGATAACTAACGTCGACCGTGTTTTTTCGGTAGGCGGCGCTCAAGCTATTGTTGCTTTAACTTATGGCACCGAAACTATTCCTGCAGTCGATAAAGTCTTCGGGCCAGGCAATATCTATGTTAATCTGGCTAAGAAATTGGTATACGGCAAAGTCGGCATCGACGGGCTTTATGGTCCCAGTGAAGTAATCATTATCGCCGATTCAATAGCTAATCCTATATATGTTACTACCGACCTTTTGGCACAAGCGGAACATGGCTCAGGAGCCTTATCGATACTGATAACTACATCGCGTAAATTAGCTGATGCTGTTAATTTGGAATTAGACAAACAGGTTAAGGACTTGCCGCGTTGTGATATCATTAGAGAAGCTCTGGAAAAACAGGGACTTATCGCGCTAGTCAATAGCGTTGATGAAGCTATTGAATTAGCTAATCTTTATGCTCCAGAGCACCTCTGCCTGGTGGTAAAAAACGCTGCTTCATATATCGATAAAGTACGTAATGCAGGGTGCATATTCGTAGGCGAAAAATCTATTGAGGCTTTAGTGGATTATACCGCTGGACCGAGTCACGTCCTGCCCACGGGTGGCTCTGCTCGCTTTAACTCGTCGCTTAATGTGCTCGACTTCGTTAAGCTTATCAGCCTTGTTAAGACAGATAACAGTGATTTACACCGGTTGGGAAAAGCAACCTCGGTTATAGCTCGGGCAGAAGGACTTGATGCTCATGCTTGTGCTATAGAAAAACGCTTACAATAAGGTCAGGGAGATAGTTAAGTGGCTGATTACAATAGCATAGAAAAATATATACGCCCTCATTTATTAGGATTCACCGGCTATAGCGCCAGCACCTCACCAGATACGTTAAAGGACAAGGTGGATGTGCCGTTGAATAGCATCGTAAAGATAAACGCTAACGAGAATCCTTACGGCTGCTCTCCACGTGTCCCTGAAGCTTTAGCTAAGTGTCATATCTTTAATATTTATCCTGATGACGGCCAGCAAGAGTTACGTAAGTGGCTAGCAGGTTATGCCGGCGTATCTGCTAGCTGTATTGTAGCTGGTCATGGTAGCAATACAATAATCGACTCTATTGTGCGGCTTTTTGTCAGCCCTGGTGACGAGGTCATTAATTGTGTGCCTACCTTTGATATCTACCGTTTCAGTACGGAGATATGTGGCGGCACCGTGGTTAACATTAACCGGGACGATAATTTTGCAATAAACATTAAGGGGATAAAGTCTGCTATTAACTCTCGTACAAAGCTTATCTTTCTTGCTACTCCTAATAATCCCACCGGTAATGTCATACCTCGTAAAGATATTGTTGATATTATCGAGACTGGCTTGCCCGTTGTCGTTGATGAAGCTTATTATGAGTTCAGCGGGGAGACAGTCATGCCCCTTACTGTAAAGTACAATAATTTGATCGTCCTGCGCTCTTTCAGTAAATGGGCAGGTCTTGCTGGATTACGAATCGGCTATGGTGTTTTCCCCATTCGTATTGCCCCTTATATAATGGCTATTAAGATACCCCATAATGTTAGCGTTGCCGCTGAAATTGCCGTGCGAGAGTCTCTTGCTGATATCGAATTTCTGCAAGGTAGGGTTAAGGCTATTATTAAGGAAAGGTCTAGGCTTTTTAACGCTTTAAAGAAAATATCTTGGCTTAAACCTTATCCCTCGCAAGCAAATTTTATATATTGTACCGTTTTAAAAGGTAATGCCAGCGAAATTTATCTTAAACTCCAGAGAATGGGAGTCCTGGTACGTTATTTCGATAAACCTCTTTTAAAGAATAGTCTTCGTATCAGCATAGGTAAACCAGAGCATAC
>DAOUCO010000014.1:0-9248 GCA_034432135.1 Dehalococcoidales bacterium
CTTGTTCTACAGGTAAATTGATATTAAGTCCTACCGACCTTACGCCTGCCTTGCGGGCACCCATATTGGCGGCCTCCATAACTCCAGGACCGCCGCCGGTCATAATATTGAAGCCGGCCTTGCCCAGTAAAGCAGCTATTTCTTCGGTCTGAGCATACAATTTGTTATCGGGTTTAGTACGGGCAGAGCCATATATCGTCACCGCCGGCTCAATATCCGACAGACTATCAAAACCTTCCACGAATTCTCCAATTATGCGGAACATACGCCACGAATCTTCTTTGACAAGTTGATTAATTTCATATTCAGTGTTCATAGGCCCTCCCGAATATTTGTTTTTTTAATCCAACCTTACCGTAGTGCCGTAATCAGGTACTAAAATCTCGTAACCTGTGTGTTCGCGTAAGAACGTGCTAAACTGCTCGGCGGAATTGATTTCACCGTGGGTCAGGAAAATGCGTTTTGGGTGAGCTGATAATTTAGATAGCCATTTCATTAGCTCGTCTCGATCCGCATGGGCGGAGAAACCTTCTATACGGTCGATACGGGCTCGGACAGGACGTTGCTGGCCATGGATTCTCACGGTCTTAGCGCCATCGAGTATCTGGCGCCCCAGAGTGCCGACTGCCTGGTAGCCGACGAACAGCACTGTGCATTCCGGGCGAGAGATATTGTTAACTAGGTGGTGTTTAATGCGGCCGCCCGTACACATGCCAGAACCGGCGATAATCATAATGGTGCCTTTAATTTCGTTAAGAGTTTTTGATTCCTCAACCGTTTCTACCATTTTAAGTCCGGGGAAGTCGAAAGGGGAGCGGTGACTGCGTATCAACTCTCTCATATCCTTATCGAGTAGTTCGGCATAGCGCTTGTACACTTCGGTGATTTTAATTGCCATCGGGCTATCCAGATATACGTCCAGCAGAGGAATACGTTTTGCCGTATGCAAGGTATAAAGGTAGTAAAGAATTTCCTGGGCGCGCTGCAAAGCGAAACTGGGCACGATAATATTACCGCCGGCCGTAAAGGCTGTTTTAACGATTTCCGCCAGCTTATCGCCGATTTCGTCGGTACCCTCATGCTTGCGGTCGCCGTAGGTCGATTCCATGACGATGTAGTCCGTATAGCGGAACGTGCTTGGGTCATTTAATATAGGGCGGTCCCATCGGCCGATATCGCCGGAAAAAACAATACTCCTCTTTTCCTGGCCCTGCCTGATGCGCAGTTTTATCATGGAAGAACCCAGGACATGACCGGCGTCAAAAAAAGTTGCTTCGATGCCGTGGCCGATGTCTAACGTTTGGTTGTACTCAACCGGGGAAAAAAGCGAGAAGGTGGCTTCGGCATCGGCGACGGTATACAGGGGTATTTCGGGATATGGTCCTTTCCTGCCTTCCCTGATATGCCGTTTTTTCTTATAGGCGGCGTCTTCTTCCTGCAGGTTTGCCGAATCAACGAGCATAATTTTAGTAATATCGACGGTGGCGGGGGTGCAATAAACCCTGCCTTTAAATCCTTCGTTGACCAGCTTGGGCAGTAAGCCAGAATGGTCAATATGAGCGTGAGTCAACAGGACGGCGTGAAGTTTAGCCGGCGTACAGCGGAAAGGCTCCCAGTTTCTGTACAAGAACTCCCTTTCCTGATACAGCCCGCAATCTACAAGGAAGGTAGTATCATTGGCTTCTATTAGATAGCGGGAACCGGTGACGCCGCGGGCAGCACCCATGAATGTAATGCTGATATCCATAGTTAATGTCCTGGTTTTTCTTTCATGATAGCATCTACCATCAATAGATACCAGTGCATTAACGTTAACTTAAATTGAATATAATACCCCTAATGCCCAAGCAGATGATTGACTATTTGAAAAAAGTCAAATAACGCGGTATATAGATAATCAGTTGACGGTATCCCCCTTTCCCAAAGGCTGAAAACCGTCAACTGTAAATTATGATTTAACCTATAAACAATTCTACCTTAGCCGGTGCAGCCATCTGGTTCAGTTCGTTGGTGAAAGCCGTCCAGTCAAAGCGGGGGCGCTTTCGGTACTGGTAATTGAGGCTGACGCGGTCCTCGATGACAGATATGGTAACCAGTCTCAAGCCCTGTAATTTTTCTAAAAGGAAAGCTGATAGTTTTGATTCCAATCCCGTATAGGCGGCTTGGTCGATGGAAATCATCAACTGACCCCGCCCGAACACGGAAATCCGGTTGCGGGTAAGCCAGTGAATACCCAGGGCGACAAATACGAAAGCTATAAGAAGCATAGTAATGACGAAGTTATTTGTGGCGGCGCCAATTGATGAGGCGATGAGAAGGAGGAGGAAGCCGATTTCCGCCGGGTCTTTAACCGGCGTCCTGAAACGGACGAAAGACAGTGCGCCCAGTAAGCCCAGAGATAGCGGTATAGAAACCTGTATGCCCAGGAAGAGAGCAGTAATGGCTGGCCCACCGATAATGAAGGTGCGGTGCACACCTGCTCCGATATGCTTTGACCCATAGAATATCTGGTATAAAAGATAAATGATAATTGATGCTATGATGGAAAACCCCAAATCGACGATGATTTGGTTCATTGATAATGGGGATTCCAGCGAGGTGATATACTTCCAGAGATCGCTCATGAAAATTCCTCCTTTTTTCTAATAAACCTATAACTCTGCCAGAAGGCAGAGAGTAAAAAAATATTAATATAAATTATCTGTGAGTGCGAAATAAGAGTCCAGACAGGTGCCGTATTTTGAAAATCGGCTCCAATCCACGTCCAGCATGTGCATATAGCGCAGGGTAACAGGCAACTCTATCGTAGGACCTTTAACTTCTAAAACGCTGCCTGATAAACGTACCTCGCATCCCTGGCGACAAAACTCCGGCGCCACCACTGAGGCACGTATATCATAATCCAGGCATACGCGTATGCCGGTTTGCATCTCGCTGAAACGGAAGCGCAGGTAGGAGATTAAGATGATAGGCTTGATGGGTTTTTCCAGAAAGTACCCCCACGAAGCGAGTGTCTGGATAATGGTGGTTTTATCTAAAATCCCTTTATACAGGTTAGCCTGGTCTAAAGCTTGTTTTGGTACCATAAATTTCTGGCGTCGCTTGCTGCTGGCGAATCCCTCTCTTGACTTAAGCTCAAGATATACCGGCACCCCGGTCTGCTCCTGTATATCGGAGCTATACCATCGAATGCGGACCTTATTTTTCCTGAATTCGCCGGCCGCCGATTTTTCATACTGGTCGAGGTCGGCGGTATCAAAATAAAGGCTGGTAACACGGTCAGCCGGGTATTCTTTGTCCGGGCGGCAGATCTGCCGCAGAAAGCAGTAAGCGAAGCCGATATTAGCTTGAGGGATAGCGAATTTTCGCTCGAATCTCTGCCCGGGTTTTTCATTAGCGGGCCCGCCCATTTTTTTTAGTACATTCGCGATATTTATTTTAATATCCTCCAGGTTGTTAAACACTCGGGGGTAAAAACATATCCGCCATCCACATACTGGCGCCGTTGCCGCTGCCGTCGCCCTTGCTGGCCGGTCTTTCCCCGGCAAGCTGCTGACGCACGGATTCCCACCGCGCTTGAATAAAGGTTTTCAGACCGAGGCAATTAGGGCCGAACCCTGGCTGGCGCGGTGGCTGTGGCGCCATCAACGGACCATATAAGCTCATTAAGAATAAATCCGCATTCTCTTTCGCTAAACATTTTCTAAGCTTGGGTATATCAGTGTAAGGGTTGAAGAACATCGCTAATTTCCAGAGAGTGCCAGTACCGAATGCGTTACGTAGAGCTGTTTTCTCCTCTGGACTGACATCCACGGGCATCATCGGCGTCATTCCCCCTGCCTGCCACCCTTCGAAAACATCCGGCGGTCTTAAGTCCTCGGTAAGACATCGCTCAAAGTCCTGATAGGAGTAGAACGCTTCGGTATCGGCCTTGACATAGGGGCGTATCAATTCTACAAGCTGGTCGATACGAGGCAGGATAACATCGAGAGCGAACGGGCCGTCTAATAGTTCCTGCATGTATTGATGATATTTTTCAAGGTAGGGTGGGTAAGATAGAAGCCGGTCGACTAGGGGGAACCGATTCATGGGGCCGGAGGTAGGTTCATCAATATAATAGTTAATAATGCCGTCTTTACGGATACCGGCATTAAAAGTACCGAAGGCCATGTTAAGATCCCAGGGGATGAGAGAAAATTTACCGTCAACCTCGTACATATACGTGTTGTGGCCAATGCCGATATAGTTATCAAGATGAACGATGCCGGCTGAAACTGCAAAGAACCGCAACGCCTCGTCAACGTCCAGCACTTGTTCAATTTCTTGAGGAAATGTCGCATCGGGTTCATTGTTGAGAACGTCCAGGAGCTTGAACAGGCCGGAGTAGTCCGGGTTGTTCTGGTTGGTCTTGAGGCCCGCGCCTTCGATGAAATTACTCGGCATGGCGGGCATCATCATGGTCGTATTACCAGCGTGCAGGGCGGCGATAGTCTCTTCCGCATCAAGCGCTCGCAGAATATCCATAAGCCGCCCGCCGCCGATATTTTGCTCCAGGGTGGTGTCTGATTCTGGAGGTTTAGGCATCGGCATGCCAAACGTCATAAAGGACTTATATGCATCTTCTTCCGTCCAATCCAGGCGAGCTGACATTACCTCGGGCTTATACAGATTACCGCTGGTATTTTTGAAGTACCTGGCGAGAAAAGACGTATCAACTGCCTCCGCCATGGTATATACGCCGAGATGATGGTTGTTGACGTACAGGTCAACTATCGAGGCGCGGGGGGAGGGCACGCCCATTTCAGCGAATATTTCATAAGAAATGACATCACGTATGAAAGTTGGGTCGCTCCAACCGTTATTGAAGTGTAGCTTTTTTATGCCGTGGAAAGTGCGTTCCGGGTTTAATAAATTAAAATCGACACACAGGGGGAAACGCTGACTGAACCAGCGGACAGTCTCCTGGAGGGAGGCATTACCTTTAGCTCGGAGGCCGACGTCCGGCACGAGTTCGTCATCGAACCAGAAGTCAGCCTTATAGTAATATTGGGCATAAGAATTCATCTTTAAGGCATTCCAGTCTTCTTCCGGCAGGACAATACGCACCGTAGCTACACGGTCGTTATAGAAGGGGTTGACTCTGGGGTCGCCACTGTAGGCAGCGGGGCTTACCTTGCAGCCTGAAAAAGATGGGGCAAGGATTATTATGAGTAAAAGCGCCGATATTATTACATTATTCTTTTTGCATATTGCTGGTTTCATGTATTTATAATCATAGTTTAAATCAAGCATGATTTCAATATTGTTATATTAGATTACCAAAAAAATAGTAAAAAATCAAATAAAATTTTTAACGAAATAGTATTTATATTATTATCTCGGTACTTTAGTATTAACTTATAGTAATAGAAATCACGCCCGATACGGCTTTAACATAATTGTACATAGCGGCTACCAGCCTCCCATGAACATGATAATCTTGTTTCCTTTTCCGTTATTGATGGCTGGCATTTCTCCGGAAAGCTGTTTTCTAATCGATTCTATTCGCTTGGAAACAAATGTTTTCAGGCCGATTTTTACACCCATCTGCATAAAGTCGAATGGGCTCTTCCTGGCGGTATCGATATATTCGCCGATGTATTTTTCAAAATCTGCCGTAGAGAAAAACTTGTGCGTATCCGCTTTCACATAAGGTCGAATAAGGTCAGCTAAAGAATCGATACGCTCGGTCATAACCGGGCTGGAAAATGGGCCATCGATTAGATAAACAAGATAGTTATGATAAATCTCCAGGTATTCAGGTACGGCTAATAGACGCGCGACGAGCGGCCGGTCGGCAAGGGGGCCTGAAACGGGCTCATCAATAAAGAAATTGAGAACATCATCATTACCGTAGCCTATACTGAGGCCCCCAAAAGACATGTTCATGTCCCAAGGTAAAATGGTGAACTTGCCGTCCACCTCGTAAAGATAATAGTTGTGACCCATGCCGATATAGTTATCCAAATGCACCAGTACCGTAGATACCGACAGGTAACGGAGTACTTCGTCAACATCCAGCACCTTTTCGATTTCTTCACTAAAGGTTGAATCTGGCTCATTATGCAGGATGTCCAGCAGGCGATAGAGCGCTGAATAATCCGGCTGGTTCTCATTGGTCTTTATTGCCATTTGCGCAAGGTAGTCATCGCGGGCGAAATCTCCAAAAATATTTACCCCGCCCCAAAATCCAAACGGATTCCGGGGTTCCGTAGCAGACTCTTGGTTGGGGGACTTTTCCCCCAGTGAGTTTATAATATCCGCCAGTTTACCGCCGCCGATATTTACATCCAGGTTGTTTGTGTTGTTTTTCTGGCTGTACTTGGCTTTGACATCATTTTGTGTCCAGTTGAGATAGGATGCCGGCATTTCCGGCTTATACAGATTACCGTTCGTGTTTGAAAAATACCGGGCGAGGAATTTTTTATCAATCTGCTCCACCATGTTATAGAGTCCAAGGTGGATATCATTGACCCAGACGTCTACAAAGGCTGAGCGGGGGGTAGGAATACCCATTTTCTCAAAGAGTTCATAACTCAGTGTCTCTTTAATAAAAGTTGGGTCGCTGAAGCCGTTATTGAAGTTAAGTTTTTTCACGCCGTCGAGGCTGCGGGCGGCATTATATAGATTGAGGTCGACCTTCAGGCCGAATTTAATGGAGCCCATGCCGATCGTAGTGGCCAGGGAGGAGTTGCCCTTGGGACGAACGGCAATATCCGGTATCAATTCACCGTCATACCACATGTCTGCCCGGACATAGGACTCTTCGCTGGCATTTTTACGCAGGTATTCCCAATCTTCATCAGTCATTAAAAATCGTACGGTAACGACGCGGTCGGGGTAAAATGGCGCCATACTTTCGTCTACTGACTGCTTGGGAGACTGCCAGCTACAACCAGCGAGAACAATAACAGATATCGATGCCAGCAAGATTATCAGTGCTATAGACACTACACTGTAGAGAATATTTATTTTCATTATTTATATTTCGTTCCGGTATTCGTCTGCCGGTCGGATAAGAGACTTTTGTTTATACTATATTTTGTAATTGTTAAAACGCTTTTAACTGGGCTACTTTGTTTATTAAAATAAGTATATTTTATCCATATTGGAAGGACAAGGGGCGTTAATATTTTTTACGCCGTCATCTTATAGCCCTATTTCTTTAGTGCTACCACTCTGATAAGGGCGAGATAACGGCCGGCATCGGCGGCCAGAGTTTCCGCCTCCGAAGGGAACATAAGCGTTCCCGCCTCGTCGCAGGCTTGTTCATACTGGAGCCAGTGCTTCCAGCCGTCCGGCAGAATGTCCGCCTTCACATTTTTGATAGCGGTTATTTTCTCCCAGTGGCGCTGCCACCAGTCGGCGGTATGGAAGCACCAGCATTCATCTACCCAGAAAGTACCTCTGTTAGGATGCGGCCTCATCAGGTGTTCCGGTACCGGCCCGTTAAAATCTTTCACCAGACCCGGTACAGCGATACCGATTTGTCCGCCAGGCCGTAAAATCTTGTGAAAATAGGTCAGGTAAAGATCGTCAGTGCCGTAGTACTGATAAGAATCCAGCGATACAATCGCATCGAAGAACCCCTCGGCGTAGGGTAAATCGTGGGCTTCGGCATGAACAGGGAAAACTCGATTTTCCAATCCCGCCTCTTTAATGCGCTGCCAGTTTTCTGTAGCGTTTATCCAGAGGTCGTTAGCCCACACCTGTACGCCGTATTCCTTAGCCAGGAAGACAGAACTTAAAGCCTTGCCACAGCCCATATCAAGCAAGCGCATGCCCGGCTTGAGCGCCATTTTTTCGCAGAGAAATTCCGTCAGCCAAAGAACATTAGGCCCCATCCACCCTTTTAGCACCCACTCAGGGTCATATTTGGCGGAGCGGGGGAAGCGGTCGTTTTTAAGTAGTTCTTTCATTCTTTTTTTGGTGATTTTCATAAGGTGTCTCCTTAATTTTAATTATATCAGCTTTCAATTAAACGTCCTATCAATTTATTTAACAAACGTTACAAACGTAAATCGAAGCTAAATAAGTGGCGTTTATTAGATAAAGATGGTATAATTCATACATCTTTTTTAAACTTTTATATTTTTCCTTGAAATTACCCCAATTTTATTTAACAAGAAGGAATGCGAATGAAAAATCATTGGATAAAAATTTTGTGCATAACGATTGCCTTGATATTTTTAGTGCCAACGGCTACTGCTTGTTTTAGCGGAGATAAAAACGGTGGCACAACCGAACCGACAACTGCAGGTCCAACAACCCCTTTCAGTACTGAAGTGCCAATCGTAGAAATCAACAGAATTGCCCCCAACAACCTAGACTTTGCCGGCATGACGGAAGTAGCTTTAGCCACTTCTGAAGAAGGTGCACTCGTCGTTAATGAAGCAGCGCGAATCTGGGTACCGCCGGGTGCCGTTGATAACGATACTGCGGTTACGATAAAAACTGTATTGAGAGATTGGAGGGTTTGACATCTGCCGCGGCCGATGCCCCTGAGGTTATCGCAATAAGTAATTTATACGACCTTGGACCGGATAATGTACAATTCAAGTCACCGGTAACGGTTACCCTGTCTTATGCTGAAGAAGACCTTCCTGCCGACGCGGATGAAAATAACATATCGCCGATTTATTACGATGGCGTTAACTGGATAGTGATGGAACGCCAGCTCGATAGGGAAAATAACAGAGTAAGTTTTAAAACTAATTCTTTCCCTGGCCTTCCCGTGATAGTAGCTTATATAGCGGGTACGGCCATCGTTGTTTCTACTGGAACCATAGCATATAAAGCATACAGCTGGTGGGTAAAAGACCCGGTTTATTATGGCAAAGCTGCTGAATACATTACGCCTGACGACCCCACCGTGCAAAAATATGCTGATATATCTACCATCAAACTCATGGGTTCAGATACGAGGTTTGATATCAAGGAGCTGCAGAACAATCCCAATGCTATAGCCGCCCTCGAAAATAATGTGGATTCAGACGGCTATGTGGGATTTATCAAGTTCTTTGATGAAAAAGGTACCGAGAAGCCGATGACCTATCATGTTAGCTGGAACCCTGACGACTGGCAAAAGCCCGCCGACTTTTTCAATAACGGCATGGTCGGCGATTGTAAAAACGTTGCCAATGCTATCGGCAGTATCTTCCGTTATTACGGTTTTCCGGCAAAATGCATGGACGGCTATACTAACGGAG
>DAOUCO010000015.1:0-47860 GCA_034432135.1 Dehalococcoidales bacterium
GTATACCAATCAAATGCGTGCCCTGTAGGGTCAATGTATTTTAAAGGGTTATTCAGGCAGTAACTGTATCTATTGAAACACTGCGGGTTGGCAAAGTTTGGTATAATCGTATCCGCGCTGATAAACCTCCCAATCGTAGCATCGTAGTATCTGGCATTATAGTAGTAAAGCCCGGTAATTCGGCAGGCTCACTATAAATACCGTCAAGGCGACCTCCTGCGCTAAAGCTACGGAAGGGCAAGCTGGCTCAGGGTGATAAAGGGAGAGATGTGATAAGGATTTTACCCTCTGCACCAGAAAAAAGAAAGCCCCCGAGGTAAAGAGAACGGGGGACTTTTGGTTTATATGTTAACAAGGAGAAAATACTATATGATGACAAAAACAATAATTAGACCCTTTTGAATTTTTAAAAATAGCCAATTTATAGAAATATTGGATCAATATGGGTAGTAGTATGCATCATGAAGTACAAATATTCTGAATAATGTGTATACACTCAAAACTATCATACATACAAAGCAAATAGCCGCTAGAATCAATGATACATTTCTTAAATTCACATACTGCTTAGCTACACCAATGCCAAATAGAGATGAAATGATAATAAAAACACAACAGACACATGTAACTACCCAATCAGACACTCTCCAACCTAACCGGACACGAACTATCCCTATAATGAACCATAAAAGACTTACTAGAATTGAAGAGCAAATCAATCCGCTAAAAACTCCCTTGACTGTAATAGGAATATTTTGAATTATTCTTACTACATGATTTTTCATGTTTTATATTTTATCACTTTCAATATTGGATTTTATATAAAAATTCCATCATTATCTATTTTTATAGTCATCTGCTGTTAATGTCGGATTGTAAGGTAAATCATATCCTCCGCCAAGCGTTATATAATATATACTACACCACGCGATATAGTCATTATAATTGGAATTAACGTTCAATGATTGTGCGAAACCCTGATTATCAAACCAATCCCAAACATCCCACCAAGACCCATGCCCAAATCCTATTTGATCACCGAGATCAGCTTGATATTTATAAGCATCCCATTCACAAAATGCTACATCATTATATGCCTTTGCTTCAAAAGATCCTTGCTTAGCCCGAGATAAAATATCTTGTTGGTAAGCATTTTTCTGTTTAAGTCCACTGAACAAACTCTGAAATATGAGGGATAGTCGGGATTTTATCGGGCGGGATATTTTTCCATTTCGTGATAAACCAAAAAAGAATAAAGCAAGCAAAATAGCCCCGATAACCTCTGGAATATACTCTGATGGTTTAGTTATTAAATCAAGAAATAAGCTTTCAATCCAGGGCCCAATACTGATATCGGTGTGTTGGAAGCCCCAACCAAATAGTGGCCAGAGGAAGGTTATTTTGTTTAACCACACTGAATCGAGTAACACATGAGTGACGCAGCCCAGAGCAAAGCAAAAAAGTCCTGGGTTTTTACGGATGCGAAATAGGCAGATTCCGGCAGCCAATATCAACGCCATGAAAAGCAAAGTATGGCAGAAGGCTCTACCACTAACCTGGAATATTACACCAAGTGGTTTATCGACGATATCAGGAAAGATTGAACCCAGCAGTAAAAAACGGTAGTCAAGCCATCCAGCAGCGGCAACTGGCTTGGAGCCGGCTTCTATAGTATGGTCGCTGAGGCTCCCAGAGGCAACATAGTTTAGCTTCGATTCTGAGACGTTTCGTTTTATACCACGAAATGCTTGCTGTAAAACCCAGGCTGAACCCAGCGTAATGCCAATATGAGCGATAAGCTGCATTATTATTCCTTCTGGATTTAAATCTACCGCAGCTACGAATAGGTACATAGAAAGACGCCTTTCATTTGAGATAGGTGTTAACACTGAATTTATAGACTAAGTAGGGAATTTACTGTTTTTGAGGGCGGAAATGAGGCTGGTGAGCCGCGGAGGACTCGAACATCCAACCGGATGATTAAGAGTCATCTGCTCTGCCAGTTGAGCTAGCGGCCCCGTTTGGATAACTGACTATAATTTTATCATCTTAAAATACGTTGTAGCAAGATTAGCGGGTCGCTCCGACGGTTGGATTAAAGAAAAAGCTTCCCAATTTTTCTACGATGGGAAGCCTTTTCACCCGCCTTGTTTTGTTTTAAATCTAGATTCAAATTTGCTAGTTTTGTATATTTTCCGGCAATTTTACCTGTTGTATCGGTGCCAGTAAATTCTCCTCTCCGGCAAGAATATCCTTTGGATTACGCACTTCGGTATCCTGGTGCTCGAGGCGGAATCTTTTCATGATATCATCGTGTATCTGGAAGGTTTGGTTTTCCTTTTTTTCAATCCCGGCATTAATATCGGGCTTCCTTCTTCTAATCCATAAAATAATCATATTTCCCTCCCTTAATCTGGCGTTTTATTTTATTCAGATTCCTTCTCGACCTTATTTAACTCGCCGTGAGATAAAAACTGGGTATCGCTATATTGTTTCCTGAAGTAACGCTGTAACAGCGGAAACAGCCTTTATCAATAGTAACTTTATATTTGCCATTACCCGGTATTGTGAAACTTACCATTCCGTTTATCATCGTAATATAAATATCCGGACATGGTTCCCCGCCCATTAAGTTAATTTCCTCCCAGCCACCTGGACCTGTCTGAACGTAAATTCCCACGTTAAGGTTCATGTACCGGTAACCGTGCGCGATTTCATCAACATTAGTCATATAAAGAGTGAATGATGTATCAACTGCTATACCGGAGGCATCAATATAGAAAAGGTCGCCTGCTTCAACTCCTCCGATAGCATTGCTAAAAACATTAATATGGGGCACCGATGCCGCATCAGCTGGTTTAATTGTTACGGAGGTTCCGGTTACATTTGCCCCATCGTAAGCATAAGCTATGCTGCAGGGAATCAATACTAAAATCAGAATGGTTATTAGAAGAAGTGCCCTTTTCATCTCCAGCGACCTTATTTCTTCGTTCAAGCTTAACGTTTAAACGAGTAATAAATCATAAATTGATAGGGTAGAGCCATAAACAAAAAATAAATCTTCATCGTTAAAATGCTTTTTAAATAAGAACATAAAAAAAGTAAGGGCTTAGCATTTTTTACTAAGCCCTCGGTATCTTTCAGCTTATTTATAGGACTATTTTGTTAGTTATTGCTTACCCTTATATTTCCCACGGCATCGTAATCGGAACGCTTGAGAATATCTTCGATCCGCTCTCTTAGTGTATCGATATCGAAAGGCTCGGTCAGGTAATTTTCAGCGCCGAGATTCAGCCCTCTGACTGTTCCGTTGCCGGTGTCCCAGGTGCTTAACATCATAATCGGGGTCTGTGTCCACTGTCGTAGTTGCAGGCAGATACCGATACCATCCAGCGATGGCATGACAATATCCAGAATGATGAATTCCGGATTCTCGGCGTCAAGCACATCCTTTAGCGGTAATCCGCGATGTTCGGTATTTATAATTTCATAATTACCATCGTTAAGCTCTTGCTGGAGCAAAGTCACCATAGACTGGTCGCGGGTGATGGTAAGTATTTTCGTCTTCGCCCTCATGTTAGTCTCCTTTAAGTGATTGTTGAATTTTCTACTCTCAGACTAACATCGCTACGGTAAACGAGGCATAAACGGCGGTAATCATAAGATAAATATCTTATTAATGATAGAGTGGGGGATAATGGAGTATCTGAAACAATCGAAAAAATGGTAATATTTGTTTACATAAAGTTGTAATTAATATTAAACTAGTATCATTCCGGCGAAGAGTAACTGATAGTCTCTAAAATATTACTTTTTCGTAGTTTTCTTAGCGGTGACCGGTCGGAGTCTTGCTTTGGTAGCTGTTTTAGTTCTGGCCCTAGCTAATGGTTTCAAACCTTGTTTCATAGGGGGAGGGGGCAGATTGGAATGGTATTTTCGGGTCAGCATTATCTCCAGGAAAATGATGGGTTTAGGCAGTTTCTTAAAATAAAGAGGACCGTGTGGCAGACCTTTAGGAATAGGGACGATAACCGGAGAAGTGATAATATGTTTTTCCTGTTCCTTGCCCAGGCATAACTCAATTTCTGCCCCGCTGAAGTCGCGGACATCCATCGGGTTGGTGCCAAGGAAACATAGAATTTGCACGAAATCATCGTGAAAATGTGGTCTATCAAGCACAAGTTCCGGTTTATAAAAAACGTGGTGTGTTAAAATACAATCCACACCCATTTCATCGCCGTTGGCCGAAAGCCCCTCCAGCTGGTGGTGTTTTTTAAAAGCGTTCTTCAAAATATACTTGCCGTATTTAGTCTTAGCCATGATAGAACTCCTTATTACACGAATTCCTCATCGCCGGACGACCTGGTATAATCGGTGCCATTACCTGCTGTCCAGAAGAATATGGGATAGTCAATTCTTTTAAGCGTAAGTGGCAGATGTTTCATACCGCGCGGCACATAAATCAGACAGCTTTTTGTAATGGTAAATTTCTCATCTTCCAGCCAGAGATCCATTTCCCCGCCCAGCTCCCGCGGCTTGCCCGGGACAGTGCCAACAAATCCCAACGTCTCGTCAAAGTCATGTGTATGGGCTATCTCTATGTCGAGCGGTTCGGTACCGTATTTTTTCCACAGCCAGACGCAGTTAGTATAAAAAGCCCCGGTAGCAATCCTATTATCCAGGGCAAACATCCACGTGCCTTCAAAATAATTACCTTTAGCCCGCGCTTCCACGAGGCGCTTGGGCTGTGGGAGAGGTTTAATGTTTTTTGGCGGCGGCGGAGGTTCGTAAATAATATATTTACTATATTTCGATTCACTCATTTTATTTACTCCTTTTTGCTTTTTTCTTTAAGGTTTTCTTTTTAGGCGGTGGGCCTTTGGGCCGCCATAGCCTGGTAAGCGACACTTCCAGAAAAATGATAGGCTTTTTTACTTTCTTGATAACGATAGGGCAGTGCTCCACCCCGCTGGGAATAGAGACTACCGCGGCGGTATCAATTAAATGCTTTTCACCGCCCAACGTAAATTCGATTTCTGCGCCTAAATCAGTGATGTCCAGCGGATTGCTACCGATGAAGCAAAGCATCTCCGGGAAATCATGAGAGTGAGTGAAATCAAAGGACATCGGCTTGGAAATGCAATGGTAGCCCAGACTGCAATCGGCATCCAGTTCGCCGTCATGCGCTACAATGGATTTCCCGGTATAATGACCTATTTTACGAATAAGTTTTTTCGTTAGTATCCTATTACCGTATTTTGTATTCCTGGCCATAGTCACTCCTTATCGCTTTTTAATTTTTGGTCTGGCTTTAACTGTTGTCTTAGCTTTAGGTTCAGGCTTAGTTGAAAGTGAAGCTTTAGCCGTCTTCGCCGCGGCTTTGACATTGGACAGTAGCCTGGCGTTTTTCTCCTTTTCTGAGGTCGGTTTGCCGGTAACGGGGTGGTTATAATGGAAAGGGAAAATATAGCCGGAGACAAAACGGGGATCGCCTTTTACAGCCGGGACATCGGCTCCCGGAGCTTTGAAATTTTCAATCATTTTGCCAAGTTCTTCGACCGTTGTCCATGACTCTGGAGGAATTTTTATGCTCAAAGGTATAATCCAATCTACTTTCCACATTTTCCATTTACCATTTTGCTTGATATACTCGATTTCATATAATCCGCCTACGATAGAGGGATTGGCTTTACCCGTTTTTTGATTAGGGACAGCCACGCCGCCAAAAGAATACCAGCGCCCTTTAGCGTGTTTTCTATCAGGGTCGACATCAACAACGCCGGCAATGGGCATTACCTGGTGGATGAAACCGGGCGGCGGTTCGGGGCGGTCGGTGCCGACGCCAAAATAACGGTTGACGCCTTCCTTGCCGTACCAGGTGCCTTCCAGCCAATGGAGGGTAACACCGGGGTCGTCAGCGAAGCAGTCGGCTATTTCATCGCGCATCATGTGCATGACGTAATAGCTGTATGCCCGTTGCAGCCTTTTAACTTCGTTAATGTCCTCCAGGATTCCAACTTTCTTTTCCAGAGCTTTAATTCTGGCTTCCATTTCTTTAACTGTCATTCAGCCCTCCTATCATAATAAATTTGAAAATGTTTACATGATTGTACTCCAAAATGCGAAAAATAGACAAATGAAAAGGGAGCTCTTTAAAGCTCCCTTCGATGTTTTAATTAAGAAATACCGCGGTTGTTAAGTGACAGGTGCTGCTGATGTTGCTATATGATAA
The DNA here is from genome assembly GCA_034432135.1 of Dehalococcoidales bacterium. GTDB lineage: Bacteria > Chloroflexota > Dehalococcoidia > Dehalococcoidales > RBG-16-60-22 > RBG-13-51-18. The sequence continues at coordinate 6,233 of DAOUCO010000015.1, forward strand.
CCTACGCCAGGGATTGTCTGGATATATTTAGGGTTCTTGGGGTCGGGCTCCAGCTTGCGGCGTAACCGCCCAACGAAGACGCGCAGGTATTCTTTTTCCGATGAATACTCATTGCCCCAGACGCTCTGCAGTAGCATGCTGTGGGTGAGGACTTTATCAGAGTTTACTGCTAGATGCTGTAGCAGGGCGAACTCTGTGGGAGTGAGCGTTACTTCTTTGCCGTTTACGGTGACGCGGCGCTTGGCGAAGTTGATTTCAAGTCCGTCGCAGGAGAAGGTTGCTAAAGCCGGGGCTACGGATGGGTCGCCGCGGTGGCGGAAGGCTGTCTTAATTCTCGCCATAAGCTCGGCAATGCCGAAAGGTTTCGTCAGATAGTCGTCCGCGCCCAGCTCAAGGCATTTGACCTTATCGTTTTCGTCGCCGCGAGCGCTTAGTATGATAATCGGCACGTCCGACCATTCGCGGATACGGCGGCACACTTCCACGCCATCGACTTTAGGCATCATCAGGTCAAGAATTATCAGGTCGATGAAGTCCTTTTGCACCGCTTCCAGCGATTCTTCTCCATCCGTGGCGGTGTAGATTTCATAGCCGCGAGCCTTGAGATTGGTGCTCAACAACCTCAATATCGCCAGGTCATCGTCCACGATGAGTATGCGTTTCTTGTCCATTTTTGTATCCCCCTTTAGTCCAGCGGAAGACTGAAGCTGAATTTTGAGCCACTACCAGGTTTGCTTTCTACCCAGATTTTACCTCCATGGGCTTCAATAATGCCCTGGCAAATAGCGAGCCCCAGTCCGGTTCCTTTTCTTCTTCCGGCCTTGCGCCCATCTCCCTGGAAAAATCGTTCGAATATTTTCTGGTGCAATTCCGGAGGAATGCCGATGCCTTCATCGGCCACGCTGACCGTTACTCCTTTATCATTAAAAGTCGCTTTTATATATATATTGGTATCATCATCGGAGAACTTTACCGCGTTATCGATAAGGTTGGTAAGTACTTCGCCTATGCGTCCTTCATCGATATTTAACAGCGGTAATTCGTCTGCTATATCGATATGAAGATGATGTTTTACCGTAAGGTTATCCAGTCTGTCCTTAATGGCGGAAATAACATCGTTAAGATGTCTTTTCTTTTTCTTAATTTCCAGGGCGTTGGCTTCTAGGCGGGATATCATCAGCAAGTCATCTACGAGCCGCGTGAGGGTGTCGGCGTCTTTATCTATGGATTGTAGGAAATCACGCCGTGTTTGTTCATCGAAAATAACGTCCGGCTGCAGCAGGCTGTTAGCGGAGCCTTTTATCACTGCCAGAGGCGTACGCAGTTCGTGGGAAACATTAGCGAGAAAGGCGGTGCGCATGGCGTCTAGTTCACGTAGTGCTTTGGCGCTGGAAGCTTCTTCATATAATTGGGCGTTCCTTACCGCAATAGCAATTTCCCGCCCGATCCCTGTGAGTAAATCGATATTGTTGGGACTGAAAATCTGATTGAAGTCCGTAGCTATACCTAGCACGCCGATGTTTTCGCCCAGAATCGTTAAGGGGACCGCGGCAAAAGAGCGATAGCCGGTCTTTTTTAGGAATTTGAGGTCTGGTTCATCGGCTTTTGCCAGGTCTTGTATGATGATTGGTCCGGACTGCTCAACCAGTTTACTGAATATTCCCTCCGTCCCGCTTATTTCTTTAGGTATATCTCTTACTGTTTTCACCGGCAGTCCGTGATGCCCCATGAACTTGAGCCGGTCTTTATCCCGCAGGTAGACAAAGCTGACTTCTATGCCGGTACACTCGGCTACCTTTTCCAGCGCAGAATCGATTATCTTCTGCAGGTCGAGCGTCTGTGCCACTGCTTGTGAAACGCTAAGCAGGGTGTTGGTTACGTGATTATGCCGCTCCAGCTCATTCATCAACTGGCGGTTTTCAAAAACTAGGCGCTGTTTTTCCATGCCCCGGTTAATAACCGTAAGAAGATTTTCCGGATCTACAGGTTTCTCAAGGTAGGCGAAGGCGCCCCGGTTCAACGATTGCACTGCATTATTTATTGAGGAATGCCCGGTGAGCATTACCGCCACAGTATCCGGGTGTAATTCGAGGATACTGGAAAGCAGCTCCGTACCATCGGCATCAGGCAGGCTGATATCCAGAATAGCCGCATTGTAGAAGTTATTTTTCAGTAGTGATAATGCCTCACTGGCCGAAGGGGCAGTACTGATTTGATAGCCCTTCTTTTCCAGTATACGGCGGATGATATCGAGGAAATCGCGGTCATCATCGACTACCAGTATGCTCTCATTAGCTTTCATTTTTCTCTGCAGAATTTTTCTTTTTCATTAATTTTTTAACAAGCTCAGCGGCCACGGCAGGGTCGAAAGGTTTATAAAGACAGGTTATTGCTGATGCTGCCTGGGCTTTGTCCAGCGCTTCTTTTACTTCGTTACGGAACCCGGTCATCATTATCACGATGATATCCGGATTAATTTCTTTCAATCTCAAAAGCGTTTCGAGCCCGTCTATTTTAGGCAACTTGACATCGATAATGGCAATCTGGAAATTGGTACCTTTCGTCATCATCACAGCCTCTTCGCCACTATAAGCCGATGAGACGTCATACCCCTGTAACTCCAGGACTTGTGTCAAAGTTTCACAGATATCAGCGTCATCATCGACAATGAGAATCGGCTGGTTGCCGGCAGTTTCGTTAATTAATTCGATAAGCTGCTCGATGTGTATTGGCTTATGAATTATCTGGCAAACGCCCTCATTTTTAGCACTTTGGATCATTTCCTCGTCGGTATAAGCTGTCATTAATATTATCGGTGCTTCTGGATGGATTTCCTTGATTTTCTTGAAAGCGTCAACGCCGTTCATTTCAGGCATCACGATGTCCATCAATGTAACGTCAAAGTTCTGCTCCTTAAACTTGTTAATCGCCGATAGCCCGTTACCTGCCGTCTGTACATGATAGCCGCGCCGTTTCAAAATCATGGCGAAAGTCTCCAGCAGGTCCTGGTTATCATCAACTACGAGAATCGTTGGTTTATTTTTCATTTTTATTTCTGGCTCCTTTGCTCAATCGGTAATTTTACGGTGAATGTCGTTCCCTTACCCACCTGACTCTCGACCTCGATTTTGCCTCCGTTTTGTTCGACAAGCCTCTTGGAAATCGCCAGGCCAAGTCCGATACCTTTTGGCTTGGTGGTGAAAAGAGGCTCGAATATCTTTTCTAGGTTTTCAGCCGGTATCCCGCAGCCGGTGTCCTGGAACATTATCGAAACGTATTCCTCACTGGATTCGGTGCAGATATTAATTTCTCCGGCTTTCCCGTTCATTGCCTGCACGGCGTTAGATATGATATTGGCAAATACCCGGCTCATCTGTTCGGGGTCGGTTTTTATTAATTTCAAATTGCCGTTCAGGTTCATATTCACGGTAACTTTTTCCGGAATGGTTATCCAGGATAGGCTTTCATCGATTAAATTCTTTAAATCGGCTTTGACCTGTGTTGGAGGCTTGATTCGCGTGAAATCCAGCAGGTCGGAGACTATTTTATTAGCGACGTCGATTTGTTTATCAAGGACCTTTAATGTATTGGTCGTTTCTTCATCGGCTTTTTCAGATTGGGCCATATTCAGTAGGTAAGCGCAGTTCCTGATTACATTCAAGGGATTACGTAGTTCATGACCGACACCTGAAGCCAGTTCGCCGACGGCCGCCAGACGTTCGGAACGGATTAGTTTCTCCTGAACTTTCTCCAGGTCTTTGGTCCTGTTGTCTACCTCTTTTTCCAGTTGCTCATAATAGCCGCGTAGCGATTGTTCAAGTTCCACCTGGCGAATAGCCCCGCCGATTCTCTCGGCGAGTGTCTTTGTCAGATGGTCTTTCTTTTTTAAATAGGGATTATTCTGACTGGAGTAAATTTCTATGATGCCGACATTTTCTCCATTTATTATTAAATTTTCTGATATTTTATTCGCCTTTTTCTCGAAGTTAATGCTCTTGTATACCTGGTCATGTAATGTGATTCTCACCCTGGTTTCTTCCGGGTATTGTGTCGCCTGCGGGATGATGGTAACCACTTTACCCAGGAACTCATCAACCGAATTACTATCTCCTGCCGCTTTACCGATGTCATAGAGACATTTCATCTCTTTTATCCTCTGCCGGTGTTGCTGTTCGCTCTTTTGTAGCATGGCGACTACTGCACCTACGGCGCCAAGGATAATGACAAATGCAGTGGGTTTAAAGAGGGCATTCGGGTATGTATCAATAAGAATGGCATGAGGCAGCAGGATTAGCATCGCCACCAGCGCTGTCAATATTGACGGTATTACACCCAGGACGTAAGCTGAATATACCACCGGAGCAAAAAACACCAGACCCAGGAAATCAATTCCGTATAAATTATGGAGATTGTTAAGAGAGTCTTGAACGTCTATCCAGCCAAAGCGCCCACTAATCGCCGGCAGGTAATAGACAAGAGCACAAAATGCCATGAGGGCTATAATGTAACGCAGGTGTTTATTAGTCCAGATTCCCCTTTTATTACGTTTATAACTCATCTTAGGCCCTCCAAAGTATCAGGGTCCAGTTCTTTGCTTCCCCGGGTATTTATTTTACAAAGCAGAGTATGGGCAATTCTATCCATGTTGCCCATATTATCAGGCTACTACTGCTAGCTATGGCAGGCAACCATGATAACCCCCTTATTTCATCGGTGTATTCACCCACACTTAAGAACTGGTGTTCTAATAGTCTATGCATAGCTAATTCATTTCTTTTGCCAATCTCGTATAATATCTTTTATTTCCTTTAAATCATCCATCAATTCATCGATGGTAATATCCGGCAGTGAATTTATTAAGCTGGCCAGAGGATTCTCCTCCTCCACTTTACTCGTAAATAAAGCCTTTAGCGATTCCGCGTCCAGATTAGTCTTTGCTTTTTTCTCCGTTGTTGGAGAAGGTTGCGCTTCTGGTTCTACTTCGGTTAAGTTTACTTCCTCTGGTTCTTCCTCAAGCCTAACAGTGGCATCTTCTTGTTCGTCTGTGTCAACGCCAGCAAGAGAATCTACAGGTTCAATTGAAAGCTCCCCGATCGGCCCATGAGGACGTTCCGGCGGTATGTCGACTTCATTAAAGCCGTTTATTTTATCGGAGAGTCTCTTTAATTTCTTTTCTGTTTGTACAAGGCCATCGGTGCGGTCTTTGAGTTGCTCTTCCAGTTCCGTAATATGTGTAGCGGCAGTTTCATCAGCCGTCGGCTTTCCTTTTTCTTTGTCTTTCTTTTTGCCAAAATTCAAGCCTTTGAACAACATATCAATTCTCCTTCCGGTAAGACGGGCTATCTTTCACATCCCGAATACCTTAGCGGAAATATCCTTCACGGTAGGCTTTAGATAATATTGCATAGACTTCATAAAAATCAGTTTTTCCCTGTTCGGTAATGCGTCTCAGAACCTCTGCCCTTTGTTTGACCAATTTATATATCTGTCTCCTTTTTGTTTCAGGAAAACCGCGTCGCGGAGCGATTTTATTCTCCAGTAAATACGAGTTCTGATTACCACGGAAGACGAAGGAATCATCCAGCGGATTCCAGTTAAAAATCTCGATGAAAGAGAATGAATCGGCAACCGAATCATAATTCACTATTTCATTGATACTGGTAACGCGTCTGGCTAGATGGCCGTTAGACAGTCGTACTTGCTGGCAGATGGCGATGACGTTAAGATTATCGACATATGACTTCGGCACGTTGATAGGGTTGCCGGTAATACGCTGTATCAATTTGGCAACGGAAGCGGCGTGGAATGTACTCATACAGGCATGGCCTGTCTGCATGGCTTGAAAAGCTACCGAGCCTTCAATACCACGGATTTCGCCGACGATGATGAGGTTAGGTCTTTGTCGCAAAGCAGCCTTGAGAAGGTCAAACATGGATATTTCGGCAGCTTCGCTTTGCCTGCCGGTGCCGCGAGTGACCCCGCGTATCCAGTTATGGTGAGGCACCTGCACTTCTGGGGTGTCTTCAATACTCACTATTTTATATTCCGGCGGAATGAAAGTTGTAAGCGCATTCATCATTGTGGTCTTGCCCGAGGCTGTTTCTCCTGATACCCAGACGTTCATGCCCTCCTGAATTATTATTGAAAGATAAGCTGCCATTTCGTAGTTAAGCATGTGGAACTGGATAAGCTCTAATATACTCATGGGTGTTTCGCTGAACTTACGAATGGTAAAGTTGCTGCCTCTTTTAGAGACATCATCACCGTAGACTATATTGATACGGGAACCGTCGGGTAAAGTTGCATCGACAACCGGCTCACGGAAAGTTACAGGGTGTTTTATTCTTTCCGCTAGCTCGATTACGAATTTATCCAGTTTTTCCTCGGTATCGAATCCCATAGTGGCGCGGAGTCCACCGAATATCTTGTGCTCTATAAAGATATTACCGAGACCGGGACAGGAAATATCTTCGATATAAGGGTCCTGTATCATCGCGTCCAGAATACCCATGCCTTCCAGTTTGCGTTTAAGCAGGTAACGAAGGCTATTATATTGGAATTGAGTGAGAGGTATTCGTCCTTTACCGTTATTTTTTACATTCAGCGATTGTTTACCGTGGTTATTGTTACTGTTGGCATTGCCGTTGCTATTATTAATGTCTTTATTATTATTTTTTGACTTTTTAGTCAAGATGGATACCGGGCTTTTATTATCACTAATATAGACGACTTTATCGACGATCTTCATAATAATATTCAATCGGTTCGATGAATCAACGATATCAGTGAGTTCTTCGACTTTGTCTGCCAGGCGCATCTCTATTTCTTCAAGGATATTTTCCTGGCCATCGATGATGCTTGGCTCAATAGGGATATAGTAATCTCTAATGTCTTCAGTATTAGGCATTATATGAACGAACAATCCGTCTCCAGTTGGATAGATAACATTGGGGTCTTTCATCCCCAGCATTTTTAAAGTGATTTTTTCGTAGTATTTTGGTAGTTCCATTTTATCGAGTGGGAGCATGTTCAGGTATTGGAGCAAATGCAGGTTATTTTTACATACTTCCTGAAAATCAGGTGGTAATTTCAGGAATATCGGGCATTTCTCCAGATTATTGCCGCATATATCGCCGCATTTCTGTGGACAGGGTTTTATTTCAAAAGGGTAATAATTCACCTGCTCTCCTAGACTCTGGCTTTAGCCAGAGGAATAATCCTCATACCAAGTTTAGGCTCGATGTTGAAGCTAACTATATCTCCGGTAGGCCGTTCAGCACCGCGGACTTTCAGGACTTCCATAAGCTTTATCATGGTTTCGCCTACCTGCTCCAGGCGCATCTTAAAGCGTGCGTCGCAAAGCGAACGGGTTCGTGAAAGTATGTCTTCTTCGAAAGCGTAAGAGTGCGCTACCACGATTATTGTCCTGCCCTGGTCGCACAGAGCTTTACATCTAGAAAAGAAATCTATAATCGCCACCGGCTCGCTATGCGCCACCAGCAGGGTTATTGAGTCTATAATTATTAACTTAAATTCTTGAGGAAGATTAGAAAAATGGTGCGTCAGCACTAGGAATGGTTTGTGACCATGTGGCAAGCCGCTACGGAAAGTAAGCGGAAAAATCCTCAGGCGGTCTGCCAGAAAATAGTCCAGTATGTTCATATTGAGAGAATCCATCTGGCTTATCAGGCTTCTGATGTTGTTTTCTGTGGTGTAATAGGCTACCGATATTTCAGCGTTGAGCAATGTGCCATGCGTGAGATGCTGGCATAAAACGCTTTTACCGGCATCGGAGTGCCCCTCAATAAGGCAAAGCGAACACAGCGGAATGCCGCCACCGAGTTTATCATCAATATCCGGGATGCCGGTCACGATAGCTTCTTTCTTTTTATCGATTTTTATCATTTATATCACCTCTTATAATAGAGGACGTATTATAATTACTAGCTTTCACCATTTTCTTCCGGAGTGAGGTTGATGCAGAACTCTTTGTTTTTACCGTTACCGCCGGGAAACACAAACTTTAATTTAGCCTGTTTGTCTTTCGTCTTATCTACCTCGATGATTTCATCTTCATCCGATAGTTCTACTTCGTCTTTCGAATCCACCCAGGAGGGTATTACGGGATTAAGCGGAGCATCCCCTCCGGTAAGAATTCCATGCAGCGATAATATCGATTCACTCCAGATTTCGGATGCAGTAGCTACTTCGTCATTGTCTCTTATTATTTCGGCAAGTTGGATAATAATTTCCTTTAATTCCGGTGATAGGTGACCGCTTGTACCGTAGACCTCCAATAAAGCTGGAAGTTGTTCATACCCTATTTCTTGTCTGGCTCTAGCTACCCAGTTTATAAGGTTGGCCAGCATATTAACTTTGGGTATTCCCCGGTTTATATCATTGATAGCCTGGTCATTTTCCATGGGCTTTACCTCCTCGATAGGCAACTCTGGTTCCTCATCGGTTATCTCATCACCTTCAGATTCATCTAGTTCATCTTCAGGTAAAATATCTTCCGTTTCCTCATCCCCATCCTCTTCCTTTTCTTCTCCTTCATCAGATAAATTCTCGATAGCCTTTTCGCCTTCCAGCGGCAAATTTTCCTCTTTATATTCTTCAGGTGGTGTTTCCGGAATTTCTTTCTCCTCGCCTGTATCTTCGAAGTCAAGCATTTCTTCGAATTCGCCCAGCTCGCCCATCTCTTCGGGCAATTTTTCCTCTTTCGGTAATTCAGGTTGAGGCATGGCTGCTGGTTGGTCATTAGCGACGTGACTATCGACATTCATCTTTTGCGGTTCGGCATTATCGCCGGCAAGAGCTGCCAGAATTGTCGAAAATTCTGAGGATGGCAGTTCCATGTTAAGCAGGTAATCCCTGACACTCGCGAGAGAATTTTTTACTTCTGCCTTTAATAACTTAATTTCATCTTGTAACGTATCAAGCCTACTTTGGTCCACCATGGCACTTTACCTCCTTCCCGCCTCTAACTCATCGCGGAGTCTTTCCTTTTCAAGGTCGTTGGGAATCGGTGTCTGGGCTTCCATTAAATATGCCCGGATATCAAATAACATTTCTTTTAAGTCATCTTTAACTTCCTGAAATTCCATTTCCATTTCTTTAATCTGTTCTTCCGGGTCCATGTTGATTCCTCCTTACATATTGGCAACTGACATAAATAATTTTTGAGCCAGTTCTGGCAAAACAAGAAGAGCTAATCCAGAAATAGCCGCAGTAATTCCTAAATTATTAAAGATTTTAAGCCTGCTTCCGCCTTCCGCCAGAGTCGGTACAATGGCATTAGCTATGGTGAATATTATTACTAGAGGCAATACAAGGTGTTGCATAATCTCCAGGCCGGATAAGTTGAAACCTGAAAAAGCGCCTATATTAGGAGTATTTTCAATATTAGGTATATTCGCCTGAGCTTGTGAAACCATGCCTCCAAAGGCAACAATTACCTCGGTTATAAAAATCAGGATAACGATAATTGCAGTATGCATGATAATACAAAGCCATCGGAAAGGGCTGGATACTGTTCTGCGGCGGGCACGGAGCAATGATAGTCTATTAGCGAACATTGCCGCTTGATTGCCTGCCCGGTCTGCTGAACCACCCACTTCTATAGCGTCGTAAAACATACCCACGCTGCGATTGGTCAACTCACTGCCGGTTTCATCGATAAACATCTTCCATGATAGTCTCGGTTTAATGCCGGCAGTAAGCCGCGTATGTAAATTCTTGACTGATGACCGTAAAACGTTAATTGCTTCAAGGTCAATCCGTGCTAGTGCCGAATTCACTGTCGTCTCCAGTGCAGAACAAACACCACCGAGAGAGCGTAAAAATGTTCCTACTTCGTTGTCTCGTTTGGTTATTTTTTTATCATCTCTGGACATGATGAATCCAAGAGGGAAAACTATTGCGGCTATAATTAGTAGACAGAAACCCATATTCTGCCCGGTAATTAAAAACATTATACTTATAGCAATAACTACGGCTAACACCGGTTTAAAAAGCTGTTTAGCGATTTTTTGTTCTTTAGAGCCTGGCCATTTCAATGTCGTTATTTCTTTAGGCGATACCACCCATATTAGCCAGACGCCCACAACGGTAACAGATACTGCTATAAAAGCCATCCCTATGATGAGAGCTGTCTCGATTTTCCAGATCATTGTTGATACTATCCCGATAACTATTACCAGAACTGCTGAAAGTATCAAAGAAACGTAGGCATCTGTCCACATTTTCATGGTTTCCAGGTTTCTTTCATATTCATTTTCATAATCTCTGGCGCGGGCATTAGCTTCCCTGGCGAGGAAATCCGCCTCCGGTTCCCCGGAAATCAACGAACTGGAGAAACGTAGTAATAGACCTTTAATCTCGGGATCTTTAGCCGGCTCTCCCACTGCCCGGCAGGCGCGGGCATAATCGTACTTTAAACGCTTACGCGCAAGTTCCACTCTTTTAAAATACTCGGCTGAAGAACACTGGAGCTCGGCAGAATGTGAGAAAATCTGGTCGCGCGGTACGCCGGAAGCCGCAATCGTTGACATATAAGAAAGCTGATAATATAAATCGAAGCTCATCGCGTTCTTGCCGCGCTTCCTGCCTTTTTCATCCCTGGCGAAGAAAGGGAGTCTTTTTATCATTTCTACTATTTTCATATTTATGCTTCAATCCTGGTCTGGTCGGCGATCGGTAGACTACTATCATCGATGCTCAACAATACGTATCCGGCATTAATTTTAGATTTAGTCTCTCCATAAAAGTCGATTTCAAGATAATCGTTTTCATCTACGACGTCATATGAAGAGAAATTATAATTACCGCTTACAGTTAACCAAGTGTTTAGTTGATTTCTATTAAGAGAGACTTCAGCGGCTGGCAGGACATTAATAGTATTTCTGATTGTACCGTCCTTTTTTATTACTTTGATATCAATATTTAAATAAAATCTGTCACCTGCGGCAGTAAGGAACCCATTTGATAAAAATACTCTATAGTTGACCGTCCAGTTAGCCGAAGGTATCTGGCTGATGCCGATAAGCGGATATATAAATTTTGCTGGCCGTGTACCGTTATAAAGCAGTTTCCTAGCTATTTCATTTTTAGCGAAGTTTGCCATCATCGTAATGACGGCACCGTCTGCCGGTGCCGCCTCAACCAGTTCATAATACTGCGTACTACCCAGGGTAATATTCTCGGATTGAGGAGTAAGCCGTGTATAGCCGAGATTCAAAAATGGAAACAAGGTATATACTCCGTTGGGAGAAGCTGTAGATATAGTTCCGCTCGTGCCATCCCCCGATGACGGGTCTAGGTTAATCAGAGCAACCATTTCCTCGGCAGGGTTAAGGATCCCGGGTTCAAAAAAATCAATCGGTCCTTGCAATCCTATCCTTGCCATTTGCCATTCATTTTCTACGGGGGCATCATCAGAATAGGGGAGCCATATTGAATGTAAAGTCCCGGTATCATCGGTATAGTTCATAATAATATCCCATTTATCAAAGCTGGCCAGCTTTACTTGTCCGCTATTTAACACCGTCACACGTATATAATCTGCCCATGAAAGTTTAGTAGCGCGTAAGATTTCTAGGTTGGTCCTAGCGGTTTCGCCTTCTCTGATACTGATTTTATCAACATTAATCGCTGTTGAATCTGCAGAGATGAGAATGCCCTGCGATAATGTCATCGCGCCGACTATTGTCATGACTAAACATAGTAAAGTAGCAACTATTGCCGCCATGTCCTCGACCTTATATTATTTTCTCTTCCAGTAACGCTTCATATAATTTAATATTTAGAGGGTTTAACCCTCCTTTCTATTTCTTACCGTGTAAAATATGTTGAGCAAGTTACCCCTCCCGGTGTAGATATCACCACCATGTTAGTAGTGCCGGCACTTGCTGCCGGTGAGAGATATGTCCTCAACATTATCTGTTCGCCGGGATTTAATATATTAGGTTCAAAAGTCTCCGCTACACCGTCCAGTCTTATCCAGACTACTCCCCATTCATTAGTATCTGGACCCGTTTCATCATAAGGTAACCAATTAACATAATAGTTACTATCGCTATAGTACTGAACTATAATGTCCCATTTATTAAAATCTGCTATCTTGGTTTGTCCTGTATTCTCCAGAACAATATCCAGAGGGTCCGGCCCTGGTACGATGGATATAACCGCACTTATCGGTGTCAGCTCCGTTCTCATAATTGTTTCGGTTCTATCCCCGATTTCACTAAGGCTCATCGTACTGGTATCAACTGAAGTCATAAAGCCCTGTGACATTGTCATACCCCCGAAGACCATCAGGGCGATACAAATTATAGAAATGAGCAAAGTTTCCATTTCTTGCTCCGCTACATGCTGAAATAAAATTCATCATATATCCCATTAGGGATAATAAACTTGGCAAAATACGTTCCGGCACCAGGGTCACTACTAAAGGCGATCGTGACTTTTATGGTCGCGCTGGTTTCCCATTCCGTTGCGTTTTCTAATTCAAAAGACCAGCGGGGATAAGTCCCGCCGGCATCACCAACATAAGGTATACGCGTGAAATTATCCGACCGCCCGAAGAAAAGGTCGCTCTCATCAACATCCAGGATACGCTGGGTGCCCACGTTCTTTATCCATAGGTAAATACCGGTGCGGGTAGAATTATTTGCCGCATGAACAATGCTAATCCTGCTCTTCATCCGTTCGTCAACCTGCTCGGCCATGCTGGTCATCGCCTGGCTGGAACGGTTTATCATCGGATAAACACTATTAAAGACAAATATCATACATACAACCCCCGCCACGATTAGTAGAGCTGTAGTTATGGCTTTGTCCACCAAAGACCTCCATTATTCTTTGGAGTAGATGTTTATGGTTGATGTCCACATCTCTCACAGCTAGAGGTAAGCGGGTAGCACCCACTTAAAACCACGGTTCGGGGTGGGGCTCCGTTAAAGGAGACCCCCACCCCGCATATTTAGCTTTTTACCAATTTACCTTAGCGTAGGTTCATTATCTTATCGATATAGGGCGGCGTAGTCCGCTCAATGGTGAGAACAGCACCAATTGGTGTCATTATCACGATACTGAATGTGTCATTGACGCCGAGGTCAGGGTTGAGTGCTTGTACAAGATTTCCCGCCGCACCGCCGTCAATATCTCCCACTGTTATCTGGAATTTCTCGCCAGTTTCCAGCAGATTGTCGCCGTCGTCGTTCCCCATCTTGCTAAGAGTCCAATAAAGGTTAGTTATTTGCTGGGCGCTATCGATGTAATTGATAACAACCTTGTGAGTGTTTCCCGTAGCTATTCCAAGGGCACCGCCGGAAGGCGGGGTGAAGTCAACTGGTTCGCCGCCAAGTACATTAGCCACGGTAAATGTCAACTGTCCGACACTACCACTAGCACCCGTAACGTTTCCGGTAGCAACAATGCCTCCCTTGAGTTCCAGCGTACTCTGGGCTTCTTTAAGGCCGGCATAAACCGCTTCCTGTGCCTTCTGGGTCGAGAAGAGACCTGCCGAAAGGGCAGTATAAGCAAATACCGCGGCTACCACTACAAAGGCAATCAGGATGATGGCGGTCTCCAGCCCGGTGATGCCCTTCTCTTTCCCTAAAAATTTCTTAAGCATTTTTTCTCCTTTTACTGATGCCTATTTTTGAGCCGAAGATTTACTAGCGTAGATTATTAATCTGATCGATGTAGGGCGGTGTAGTTCTTTCAACCGTAAGAACAGCACCGATTGGCGTCATTATTACCAGACTAAACTTCGTGTTGACGCTCAAAGCTCCACCAGTAAGAGCATCTACAAGATTTCCTTGCCCGCTTTGACTCCCTACGGTTATCTGGAATTTCTCGCCGGTCTCAAGTAAAGAATCACCATCATCGTTTCCCAGTTTGGTAACATACCAATAGAGATCATCTATTTCCTGGCGTGAATCAAGATAGTTGATGACTACCTTATGCGCGTTGCCAGTGGCTAAACCAGCCGCGCCGCCGGAAGGCGGGGTGAAGTCAATCGGTTCGCCGCCGAGCACGTTGGATACAGTAAAGGTTATTTCTCCGACTTCACCGGTATCGCCAGTGCTATTCCCGGTAGCGATAACCGCTCCCTTGAGTTCTAGCGTGCTTTGGGCTTCCTTAAGACCGGAGTAAACTGCCTCCTGCGCCTTCTGGGTCGAGAAAAGACCCGCGGAAAGAGCGGTATAGGCAAATACCGCGGCCACCACTACAAAGGCAATCAGGATGATGGCAGTCTCCAGCCCGGTGATACCCTTCTCTTTTGCTAAAAATTTCTTAAGCATTTTTCTCCTTTTACTTTTTTACTCCGCTTTAGAAGTTGGTATTTCATCAGCGAAGATTCATCTTTGTATCAATGTAAGGTGGTGTAGTCCTTTCAATAACGAGTATGGCACCGATAGGGGTAATTATTTCCAAGGTGAAGGTATCGTTGACAGAGAGATTTTCTACTTGAAGAGCGTCGAGTAGGTTGCCACCGTCCTGGCCCTCGTCATTGGACCCGATAGTGATCTGGAATTTCTCGCCGGTCTCAAGCAGGTCATCGCCATCAGAGGTGCCCAGCGGTACCATTGTCCAGAAAAGATTGTTGACCACCTGGCGGGAATCGATATAATTGATAACTACCTTATTCGGGCTGCCAGCAGCGGCTATACCGTTGTTAGACGAATTCGGATTGGGCTCGGTAAAGTCAACCGGCTCGCCGCCGAGAACGTTGGATACCACGACAGTCAACTGCTTGATAGTGCCGTCAGCACCAGTAGTTCCAGCAGTGGCGATAACACCACCTCTTAGTTCTAGGGTGCTCTGGGCTTCCTTAAGACCAGAGTAAACCGCTTCCTGGGCTTTCTGGGTCGAGAAAAGACCCGCGGAAAGCGCAGTATAAGCGAAGACCGCGGCTACCACTACGAAAGCAATAAGGATGATAGCGGTCTCAAGGCCAGTAATGCCTTTCTCGTTCCTAAAGTATTTATTGTACATTTTTTCCTCCTAAAGTTTTTGGGTTTTTATTTTTTCGTGATGCTTTCGGTTAATAAACCTTTCGTAAGGATTTAGATGATCGTCTTTTAAAATCACCCCCTTCCAAATTTTTTGCTGTTAAATTTCGTGTTTGACCTTTAAAAATAATGCTTTACAGTTTAGTTCTGAATTAATAAGCTGTAAGCAGAGGTTAATTCACTAATAATCAGCGTGATATTCTTTCTCCGGAATAAATGAAAATCGACTTATTCGCCATTCCATGGAAGAAATAAGTGAAAGGTGATATAGTAACTGATTTTTCATTTTTATGTTCAACATATATGAAAAATGTTATCTGAGCCACGGTGGCCATTTTGCCACACAAAGCCTTTATTAAGTCTATGTAATTAAAAAAAGATGCTCTCTTAATAAAAGTAATAGGCTTTCCGATAGTAGAAACACCGAAAAGACCTTTATGGCCTTGCCATGCCTTGCTAGCCAACCGATGCATCACTATAACTTCCTTTCACGGTATGGATAATATAAATTTACCTCCCCTAGCTTGCGCTGAACACCAGACCATCCCCAATCTTGCCAAGCCCTTTTCCCAAAATAAACTAGGGTAATTATCCAGCTTGAAAACAAAATTATCCCCATAGCAAATTGGGGGGAAGCATGTATTGTAAATTAGGAATAATCGTGGCAAAATCAAGGAACGAAAGCTATTTTTTTTGATAGACGTTTGCCATATGGCAAAAATAAATGAAAATTAATGGAATTTTAATACATTGTTTATAAAATTTTATTCCTATCTTTATGAAACTGGACTAAAATCATATATGTTATTTGACCGGATGCTGTGGCTGTGTGGGAGTAAAATTAAGTTTTAAAAACGGAAGGTGAAACCATGACGCAGTCAAATTCGGAGAGTATTAGTCTGTTAGTGATTGAAGAACAGGAGATTTTCCGCGAATTGTACAATTATGTTTTACCGAAGAATGCTAATATCGATGTGCTGCGTGTTTCCGGCAATGGTGCTAAAGGCTCGATGGTCAGAGCTGTTGCCGAACTTACCCCTCAAGTTATGTTACTAAGTATTAAAAAACTCGATGCGGATATTATCGAGGAACTGGAGAAAATTAGAAGTTCATACCCCAGGATGGGTATCGTCATATTAATTGTATGTTATAGTTCTCAAGACATTGAATTGCTGCGTCGATTAGCTCTCTGCGGCGAAAGCGGCATGGCACTCTTTTTAAAACAATCCCTTGATAAAGTCGACCAGCTTTGCCAGACGGTTCTCGCTGTTAGCCAGGGGCAGGTCATTCTCGACCCACCGCTGGCTACTTTTATGTTCGCCGGTAAACCCGAATGTCCCTTCCTGAAACAGCTCACCACCCGCGAATTAGAAATTTTAAGCCTGCTTTCACAGGGTTACACTAACTCCTCTATCGCCGAAACTCTTTTCATCGATATCAAAACCGTGGAACATCACCTGAACAGCATGTACAGCAAACTCAAATCCGACCCCGATTATAACACCAAGCATCTAAGAGTAAGCGCTGCCAGATTATACCTTGAGAAAATGGGCATGCTGTATCAGAAAGAAGACTCGCTAGCCCGTGTCGGCGCTAAATAACTATCAACTCATTAAAAAAATTACCAGTTCTTTGATATTCCATATAACGGCGAATAACAATAAGCCAATGAATGGCAACAGCAGCCTGCCAGGCAGTATCCAGGCGAATATCACCGGCATAAACAATTTTACCGTAAGGAACAGCACCGGTATCTGGATTAGATAAATAACTAAAGGATTTATTTCAAATAGCCCCAGATTTAGAGATAGTATCGTAAGAATAAAGTCAATCAAGCACAGAAAAATAAAAGATACTTTTACAACAATGCATTTTTTAAAAGTCGCGGCAGATTCCCACCAGCCGGTTTTTATCTGATTCAAGACTGTCTCCTTGTATTAACAACTGATATTAATAACAAAGAAAATAGATGGCATATACCTCGTGTTTATCTTTCCCAGGTCTTTAACGGCTCACAGCTAATTGCCCATTTTATATCAAACATTTCATTTTTCCACGTATTCTGCATTTCTTCTATGGCGGCTTTAAATTCCGCACTGTTTGGCATCTCCGCTAACGACTCTTTACTATCGAATTCATAAACTGCTATATAGCCGGGTTTCTCCGCTTTTTCGTCGATAATTTTATAACGGGTCACCTTCTTAATGCCTTTATATTTCAGCAGCATCGGTATGTGCACCTCGTTGTACCATTTGTTAAATTTTATATCGTTCTTTGGCACGCATTCGGTGGCTATAATATTTAAAATTCTGGTTTTTGACATATCGATCGCTCCTTCTCACCCATTTATTAAGCTTTTATTATCGACTTAAACCATGATAATTTTTAAAAACTGGCTTTGTCAAATAAATATAAATTTGACTTTATTGATTGGTAGAAATAGACTAATGGTACTGATGTAAAAACTTGATTAAGGAGGAAAATTTGAAAGCAGCAATCTGTTATGAAGTAGGGAAACCCCTAGTAGTTGAAGAAATTACTCTGGATCCGCCGAAGCAAGGCGAAGTAAAAGTCAAGATGGCAGCGACAGCCGTCTGTCACAGTGACATCCATTTCTTTCAAGGGGAACTTCCCGGCCAAGTCCCCTTCGTTGCCGGTCACGAATCAGCAGGTTATGTCGATGAGGTCGGCGAGGGTGTAAAAGGTTTAAAGAAAGGAGACCCTGTTGTATTATCCACATTGATTTCCTGCGGTAAGTGCAAGTATTGTTTGGCGGGTCAAAGCCATGTATGTAGCGGCGTTTTCCCGATGGATAACGAAACACGTATGCATAATAAAAAGGGGCAGGACCTGACTATGTTGATTAAGACTGCCAGCTTTGCTGAATATACCATCGTCGACCAGTCACAGCTGGTGAAAATCCCGGCTGATATGCCGATGGATAGGGCATGTATGCTCGCGTGTGGTGTTATTACTGGTTTCGGTGCTGTGGTCAACCGCGCTAAAGTGAAGCCAATGAGTTGTTGCGTAATCGTCGGTGTTGGCGGCGTTGGATTAAATGCCGTGCAGGGCGCGGCTATTTCTGGCGCTTATCCCATCATCGCTGTTGATATCGCCGATAATAAATTAAAGGCGGCCAAGACCTTCGGTGCTAGCCATACCGTTAACTCGTCTAAAACCGACGCCGTTAAGGAAATCAACAAGCTTACTGACGGCGAGGGAGCGGACTATGTCTTCGTTACTGTAGGTAGCCTTGCCGCGATTGAACAGGGGGTTGCAATGTCCCGTCCACGTGGCGTTACGGTATTGGTCGGTATGCCCAAGTTCAACGATATGGCAAAGTACTCTCCATTTGATATTATTCGTTACGAGAGGACAATCACTGGCAGCTTTATGGGCACCACACAGCTCCAGACAGAAGTCCCCAAGTTGATAGCGCTCTATAAAGCCGGGATTCTCAAGCTTGATGAGCTGATTACCGCCCGCTATCCGCTGGAAAAAATCAACGAAGCTATAGATGCTGTGGTCAAAGGCAAAGCTCTGCGTAATATTATTGTATTTTAAAAAGGCGTAGATTAAACAAGTAGGGGCGAGTTTAAAACTCGCCCCTTTTTTATTTTAAAAATAATTTATCTATCGTCTTCCGCTTTATACACTTTACATAAAAGAGCTGTCAGATCCGGCGACCCATACATCGGGTCGAAGTGATTATTATTCGTTAGAACGTTAGGATTGGATTTCAATAGTCCGTGCAAGGGACCGGGCTCCTCCGGATAGAAGCAGTTTGCCGTCGCCATGACCACCCCCCGCAAAATCCCCGGGAAGAGACGAGCTTTCTGCTTTATTCTGCCACGAGGGCTTTCAATCCACGCCCAGTCGCCGTCCTCGATACCGTATTGCTTGGCTGTATCCGGGTGTATCTGCATTACCGGGTCTTTCTGAAAGCTCCTTAACCACGGTATGTTGCGGTATTGCGAGAGGAAGTAAAATGGCTGCCGGTAGCCCGTCGTAAGCACAAGCGGGTATTCTTTCGCCAGTTCCGGTGTCGAGACCGGGCTTTCGCCGGGCTCCTGAAAGTAGGGCAGCGGGTCGTAGCCCAGATTTTCCAGCACCGTCGAATAAAGCTCCATCTTGCCGGTCGGCGTGGCAAACCCTCCGCCTTTCCGCCAGTAATCAGTCTTGTATTTATAATAAAGCTGTTCTTTACCCATCCTGGCGTGGATGACCTTTTTGCTAAAGTCTTTCCAGGTCATATTGCCTTTTTTAAGCTGGTAGTCCAGCATCTTTTCTACGTTTTCGAACCAGTACTGGGGTGCTATTCTTTTACCGATTTCATTAAATATCTTGCTATCCTGCCAGGCTTCTCCCGGCGGGTCGACCACTTTATTATGGGCTTCAATCATAAAACGAGGGTGCATGTCGTAGATATCATCAATTTCTAGCCAGTGCGCGGCCGGCAGAACGATATCGGCGATTTCTGCCATCGGACCCATGAACTGGTCGGCATGGACGAGGAATTCCAGATTCTTTAGAGCCTGCATCACTTCCTTGGTATTGGCGAGATGTAGTATCTGTTGTCCTCCTACACTAAACCATACCTTGATTACCGAGTTCCCATTCAATAATTGTTTGATAACAGTATCGGAATGCGCGGTGCGGCTGGCGCCCATTTTATATAGATCGCTCCCCACGATGTTCTTGCGCATTTCGTCGGTAATCGGTATTTCAGTAAAAAATTCCTCCCTTAGGCCGGTATCCGGCGGCATCCAGGCAATCATGCTACCGGGGCGTTCAATATTGCCGGTCACGCCTAACAGGCAGATAATCGCCCTTATTGTCTGCCCGCAGTTAGCCTGCCGCTCTAAAGAGCTGCCCACCTGTATACAACCGGGCGTATCTTTGCCGAAAAGTCTGGCTGCTTTGACGATATCTTCAGCTTTCAGCCAGGTAATTTCGGCGACGCGCTCTGGCGTGTATTCCTGGACTCGTTCCTTGAGCTTATCGAATCCGTATGTCCATTTCTCCACGAACTCTTTATCGATCAGCCCTTCATTGATGATTACATTAATCATTGCCAGCGCTAGAGCGGCATCGGTCCCGGGCCTGATTTGCAACCATAGCGTCGCCCTGGAGGAAAGCGCTGTTTCCCGTGGGTCGATGACGATAAGGTTTTTCACATGCTTCAGGCTGTTTAAAAACCATACTGCCATTTCGCCGTCGGCGCTGCTGATTTCAAGCTGTTTCGCCCACGATATCTGTGTTTTGGGGAACTCTCCTCCCCACCCGTGATAATCACAGTAAAGTCTACCGTACCCGGCGACTAGCCCGTATAGTCCTAATCTCGGACTGTGACAGATATACCCCGGCGTAATGATATTGGCGGTGCCGATCGAACGGGCAAACCGGTGGGTGTATTCGTTATAGCCTCTCCCTGTCCCCTGTGATACGGCGATGGAGTGAGCCCCATGTTTGGCGATTGACTCTTTCATCTTTTGCTCGATTGTGTCCAGAGCTTCGCCCCAGGTAATACGCTGCCATTTCCCCCCACCTCTTTCCCCCATCCTCTTTAACGGGTAGAGCAGTCTATCCGGGTGGTTGACATGCTGGATACTGGATAAACCTTTAGAACACATTGTGCCTAACGTCGGCGCTTCTGGATTGCCTTCAATATGGACAATTACCCCGTCCTCTACGGTTACTAGGACGCCGCAGCCTCCGTGGCAGCTTTTACAGGTTGTTTTGATTACCTTTCTTTCTCCCATAGTTCCCTATCTTTCCAAATAGTATAGTATATTACTTTGATAATGCGATATTAGGAGGTTAATGATTGAGCTGGCTGCTATTGTGCTCTAGCGACCAGCGGTTTATAGGCGCCGGCTTTAAGAATGCAGTAACGCAGTGCCAGACCGCCGATAATCTCGCAGACTACACCGGTAATTAGTATTATCGAGGGCATATCTCTTATCATCAAACCGGTCAGGGCAATTGCCATCGGTATAACAATACCGAGTATCACAATGCCTATCCAGAATATCGGTGCGCTCTGACCGTGCAGCTGTTCTAGTACCGATTGTTTGCTCGTGGTTTCTTTCATTGAAGCCTGCCAGAGGTAAATGCCTATAAGTAAGGCATTTGCTAGTAGCAACCAGCGACTGCCTGTTTCCGCGGCGGCTAAATTGATATCTCCGCCGTTGAGTGCTATTATCACCGATAGCCCGAAGCCACCCAGTATCCCACAAAATATAAATAGCACCGGCAGTAAAGCGGAGTTCCAGAACGGCACCCCTTTGATGTTCTTGAGGATGATGCCGGTGTAAATCGCCACAGCGAAAGCCATTATTCCTGCTAGGACTTTAAAAACGATTTCCGCGACGCTGCCCGGTATCCAGTGGGTAAGTATCATCTGAACGGCGCCCAGCCCCACAAACAGTATGACAAAGATAAAACCCCTCGCTAGCCATGATGTCCGGGGACGCGATATTATCCTCAAGAACCGCAGCGGTTTGCCGAGATAGATAAGGTGTGTTCCGCCCTTGATTATCGCTATAATCAGCCAGCTGATAAGCATGCCCCAGAGGCTATTGAAGTATAAAGATACGAGGTACAGACCCCCGCCGAGTCCACCCGCGTAAAAAGCGATCCAGAGAAATATTCCCCTCTTATCTATCCACTCCGTCTGCCTTGTATAATTAACCATCCATTGATGTATTTCCATCTTAACCTGCTACTCCTATAGCTTCGGACTCTTTACGTAGCTCTGGCTCGGTATCCGACCATCCTATTTTCCCATCGATAAAGTATACCGAAGGGTCGGTACCGTATTCTGGATGGAGCTGGAAGCCCTTCCTTTCCCTGATTAAGCGGGAGACCTCGTTATTAGGGTCGTCAAGATCCCCGAAAGTCAACGCTCTAGCAGGACAGGTATTTACACAGGCCGGTGTAGCTTCCCGGTCGATGCCCGGTTTCAGTCCTTTGGCTATACCAGCGTCAATTCGCTCGGTACAGAAATTGCACTTTTCAGTGGTACCCCGCTGGTGTTTATAAAGGGTCTTGCCCGCTTTTTCAAAGTCTGTCAGAATTCTCCCCGGGAAAAAACCCTGGTCTTTATCTTTAGATAGAAAAGTGCGGTTCTGGTAGGGACAGGCGATGATGCAGTAGCGGCAGCCGACGCATTTATCCTGGTCCACAGTTACAATACCGTTCTCCCGCCGTATCGTCGCCCCGGTCGGACATGCCTCCACACAGGGAGCATCTTTACACTGGTTGCAGCGGACGGAGTAGGTAGCTACGGTCGGTTTATCGCCATTATCACCGCCTGTCTCCAGTGCTACCAATCTGGGCCAGGTTATGCCCATCGGCAAATAATGCTCGATTCTGCAGGCTGCCACACAGGCAAAACACCGCACGCATTTCGATAAATCAACTACCATTCCCCATCTCATTTTTATAGACCTCCGATAATATATTATCATAATGCATAATGTATGTCAATAGATAATAATCAAAACGTAGAATTAATAATAAAATATGCGCAATAGCAATAATATTAGTTTATTTATATGCTAATTACGAAAATAGATGAGTAAATTTTTTAAATAGAATATTAAAGTGATATAATAAGCCGATAATATTAATTATATTTTGAGGAGATGTTGATGAATGCTAAAAAACAGCCTATCGTAACAACTAAATGCGGGAAATTAGAGGGTCTTATTGAAAATGACATGTATGTTTTTAAAGGAATTCCTTATGCCTCCCCGCCCGTAGGAAACTTGCGCTGGATGCCGCCGCAGCCGCCGGAATCCTGGAGTGGCATCAGACCGGCTAAAAAATATGGGAAAATATCTCCCCAGAATGTCATGCCCATGGCGGCTAATGTTCCGGGTATGCCTGACTTTTCTAAAGACTTTCAAGACGAACACTGCCTGTATCTTAACGTATGGACTCCCGGGCTTGATGATGCGCGCCGTCCAGTCATTTTCTGGATACACGGCGGGGCTTTTATCATAGGAGCGGGTAATGAACCATTTCTTGAGGGAGGCAGACTGGTAAAACGCGGCAATATCGTCTTGGTCAGTATCAACTATCGTATGGGCGCCTTCGGGTTTTTAAACTTAAAAGAAGTAACCGGCGGTAAAATTCCGGCAACCGGCAATGAGGGGCTGCTCGACCAGATAGCCGCGCTGGATTGGGTGCATGATAATATTATCGCTTTCGGCGGCAACCCGGATAATGTCACTGTAGTGGGATTTTCCGCCGGCGGTATGAGTATCGGCGACCTTTTAAGTATGCCGCTGGCGCGCGGCAAGTTCCATAAGACAATCAACCGCAGCGGCTCGACCAATGTTGTCAATACACTCGAAACTGCTGTGGAAATTTCTGAACAGTTTCTTAAAGTACTTAATGTTAATCGAAAAGATACCGCTACTCTACGCGCTCTAACTACGGATCAGTTGCTCGATGGACAACAGAAAATGGGAGTGATTCAACGCGAAGCTAAAGGTTCCGCAACACCGTTCATGCCGGTGGTTGACGGCAAAGTAATCCCGGATTTTCCCATTGAGCTGATTAAAAAGGGTTCCGCGAAAAATGTTATCGTCATGGCGGGTAATACACTAGATGAAATGAAAGCTATGACAGGTATGGACCCCGCCATGCGTAATCTGGATGAAGAAGGGTTAATCAAGAGATTGAGCCGCTTGCTACCGGCAAAAAATATTCCTGAAGTGGTAAAAGTCTATCGCGAAGCCCTGAAGAGGCGCGGAAGCAGCGCTACACCGCTGGATATTCTAGGGACGATTACTACTGATATGATGTTTCGTATACCCACCATCCATCTCGTCGAAGCTCAACGCGATAACGGCATACCGGCTTATAATTATTACTTTACCTATAAATCACCGGCGATGGGAGGTATCTTGGGTGCCATGCACGGATTGGATAGTCCTTTCCTTTTCGGACAGCTTGATGCTAACTTTACAGGCATGGGACCAGAAGCAGAAGATTTAGCGGTGAAAATACAGGACTCCTGTATCGCTTTTGTCCACACCGGTGACCCTTCATGCAAAACTGCCGGTAAATGGCCTGTATATGGCAAGAACCGCATGACGATGATTTTCGATAAGAATACCCGTGTCGAGGCAGCGCCGTACGAAGCAGAACGTAAAGTCTGGGATAATATCGACCTGGCACATACACTGGCGTTATAAATGTTAGTCAAGAAATTATTTTTTCTTATACACGCCGTATTCCTTGGCGGCATCCAGCACTGCCCGCACGTTCTCCGGTTTGCCGTTATCTACCTGTGCCCCGCCCGCCAGGATATAACCGCCTCCCTTGGCACAGGTCTCAATAAGTTTGCGGCAATATTCTTTTACTGATTTAGGTGTGCCCGTGGCCATCAATGAGGTTGGTATGTTCCCGGAAATGCAGCATTTGCTCCCGAGGATCTCCTTGGCTTTCGCCATGTCCGTCCTATCGAAAAGCCAGGCAACCTCGCCCTTATTGAACTCATTCACGCTTTCGAGTCGGGTATTGAAACTTCCTTCGGCGAAAAGCATGGGCAGAATACCTTCTTCAATCAGGGCATTAAGCACTTTTTTCAGTGACGGCCAGTAAAATGTCTCGAATTGTTTATCAGACATCCAGCCGTCGGCACCCTTATGGAGAGGGAACGTTACTATCAAGCCCCTCGTTGTATTCATTGTATTTATAGTCGACTGTATTGTCAGCTTGGTCATAACATCTATCGCTTCGAGAAGTTTATCTGGCCGGCGGAACATATCGGAGATGATTCCCTGCGTACCTCTCAACGTGTCGCCGATGATATCGAATGGTGCTTTGGCGAGCGTGCCGCTCATACCGGGGAATCCGGCTTCTCGCGTGCGGCGCCCGAACTCACCAATGAACTGCAGGTATTTTAAGAGCTCATTACCCATGTTTATCAGGGTACGCAGTGAGTTTTGTACTTCCGGATTTGAATACGGTACGAAATTAAACGCTGGTAGCTCGATAATACTGGTGAAAGGCGTAAGCGTGCTCCAGGATTCAAATGCCCCGAAGACGCGCGGCATATAAGTCCTCATCCAGAAATCGGAAGGATTTAGTATCAGGGTGTCATACTCCTCGGCTTTCATATATTCGCCTTCGACGAACTGGATACCGGTAGCTTCTTTAGGCAGACCGTGCCCTGGATATTTGTATAATTTGATATCCATCAGGTCGTATATTTTCCCCGGTATTATCATGGCCGGGCTGGATAAAGAGTCGGCGTCCTGAAATTCAGCATTAAATTTGTCCCAGGCCTTGACCGCTAGGTCATAGTCATACATGCAATGATAGTAGTCGGTGCCGTATAAATATGCGGGAAGGGCACCTATCATTAGCGATACCGGCACCCTGTCCGGCTCCCTGACGTTATAGACATCAATCATCCTCTGTACTCTCTGCTTATAAGCTTTTTTAGCCTCGGCGCTGATAAAATTCGTACCTTCGGCATCAAGCCACCATTTATATCTTTGCTCTCTCTTTTCTTGCGGCGTCATTTCCTTCCATTTCTTTTCCGACATTTTATTACTCCTGTTCTTTTTTTATGCATAGTTAGAGAACTATTTTAATATTATTCTTGGGGGAGCTATTACCCTGCAAGATTTGATTGTTTAGCTGTAATATTATACCAATGTAGTCGAGACATTACAAAGAACGAGATGCATTATTAAAGCATATTTATACCTTTATATAATATATAATGATTGTAACCCGACGGTAGAACTCGTATAATTGAACTAGAAAGTATATTAATATGATATGCCCGGTTTGCCTTAAAGGCGCTTTGATTGTCGAGTATCAGAATATTGAGCTGGACTATTGCCCCGTCTGCCATGGCGTCTGGTTTGACGCGGGCGAGCTTGAGTTACTGGTAGATGCGGCTGGCCTAGGCAATCACCGGCGTTATCTTGAGGAAATTATACATGCCCCGGAAGCCGCTACATCGGAAAAGAAGCGGAAATGCCCCATCTGTCATCATAAGATGAAGAAGACTTATATCGATGAAGATAAGAAAATCATCGTCGATATCTGTCATGTCGGCGATGGCATCTGGTTTGACGGCGGTGAAGTAGAAAACCTGGTAAAGAGACTGGCTAATAAACTACCGGAGAAGAGCGCTTCAAAAAGCGTCCTGGCTTTCATCGGTGATATGTTTAAATATCACGCAAAATAGAGAACTTGATATCTATGGTGTAAATATTGAAAGGGGGTATTTGTTATGGATTGGTGGATTTGGGTTATCATTGCCGCCGTTGTTCTCTTTATTCTCTGGATCATCGGCGCCTACAACGGTCTTGTAGGCTTCCGCAACGCCGTAAAAAATGCCTGGGCTCAGATAGACGTACAGCTGAAAAGGCGTTATGACCTGATTCCTAATCTGGTGGAAACGGTCAAGGGTTATGCCAAACACGAGCGAGAAACGTTTGAAATGGTCACTAAAGCTCGTAATCTCGCCCAGCAGGCTTCTTCGGCCGGAGCTTCCGAAAGAGGCAAGCTGGAAGGTGAACTTGGCATGGCACTGGGCAGACTGCTCGCAGTCGCTGAGGCTTACCCGGAACTCAAAGCCAACCAGAATTTCCTTGCCTTGCAGGAGGAACTGACCTCCACGGAGAATAAAATAAGCTTTTCCCGGCAGTATTATAATGATTCTGTCCTCAAATACAATAATAAAATACAGATGTTTCCTTCTAACGTTATCGCTGGCATGTTCAACTTTAAATTGGGTGAGTTCTTTGAAGTTACTACTCCGGCGGAGAAGGAACCGGTAAAGGTAAAATTTACCTAGAGTTAGAGTATATCAATAATGTGGGAGCAGATACGGTCTAATCAAATAAGATCGGTAATATTAATTGCCCTTATTGCGGGCTTGTTACTGGCACTTGGCTATTTTCTGGGCTTCTACTTTTTCGATAGTCCGATAGCCGGCTTGGTCATTGCCTTGGTCGTCTGGGCAATCATGAGTCTCATTGCCTATTTCCAGGGAGATAGCATTCTCCTTGGCATGGCGGGAGCAAGAAGGGTAACTCCCGATAGTGCCCCCCGCCTCTATAACGTCGTCGAAGAGATGAAAATCGCCTCCGGTCTGGAAAAAATGCCGGATATTTATATCATCGACGACCCTGCCTTGAATGCCTTCGCCACCGGCCGCGATCCCAATAAAGCTTCGGTGGCTATCACCTCTGGCTTACTTCAGAAGCTCAACCGGGATGAGTTGCAGGGTGTTATCGGCCATGAGATAGCCCATATCAAGAATCGTGATGTTCTCCTCATGGCAATTACCACCGTCATGCTCGGCACCATTGTCATCTTAGCCTGGTATGCATCACGCTTTTTGATTTACGGGGGCATGGCAAGTGCCGGCAGGAGGTCATCGCGCAGCAGCGGCGGTAGTGCACAGGTTATTATCCTCATTGTCGGCCTCGTGTTAATGATTCTTGCGCCTATTTTAGCACAATTGATTTACTTCGCTATCTCTCGTAAGAGAGAATATCTTGCCGATGCTTCTTCGGCGCTCTATACGCGTTATCCGGAAGGTCTAGCATCAGCGCTGGAAAAAATAGGCGCTTCAACCTATCAATTGAAATCAGCCAATCAGGCTACGGCGCCCATGTATACTGTCAATCCTTTCCATAAAGAGGGCATGAAAGCCTCCGACCTTACAAGTACCCATCCCCCCATATCCGAAAGGATACGTATTCTACGCGCCATGGCTGGCGGTGCTTCCTACAACGACTATGAAAATGCTTACCGCAAAATGCATGGTGGTAAAGGTATACTTTCTAAAGCTACCATGGGAGCGGTAGGGGCAGTGGGCATAAGGCAGGCTTCGCTTTCTGCTCCCGGCGAGATGGCTTTAGCAGAAAAAACGGCTCGCAATAGGGAAGTATCTGACCTTATGTTGCGTTTGAATAATTACACGACGGTGGATTGTGAATGCGGTGCTAGGTGGAAAATTCCGCCTGGCTTTAAGGATGATAATGTACTCTGTACCAGATGTGGTCGGAGAATAAGACTCCGGTAAAACTGACCTTGATTTGTCTGAAAATCCCGGTTGGCAATGCGGGAATAGGTTTTAATCGTAGTTATGGCATTTAACCTGCTGCGTCCCTATTTTACGCATTATCGGCACTTCTTTTGAGCATATCTCATGAGCTTCTTCGCAGCGGGTATGGAATCGGCAACCTGGCGGTGGATTCAATGGTGAAGGCATCTCACCGGTTAATATAATCTGTTGTGCCCCCGCTTCAGCGTCTTCCGGTAACGTCAATTGCGAAGCTGATATCAGGGCTCTGGTATACGGATGTAAAGGCTTCTGAAAAAGAACCTCTGTATCTCCGTATTCTACCAATTGACCCAGATACATGATAGCGATACTATGACTCATATACCTTACGGTTGCCAGATTATGTGCAATTACTATATAGCTGAGGTTAAATTGCGCCTGAAGGTCTTTTAGTAGGTTCATTATTTGTGCCCGAATTGATACATCGAGAGCTGAAACCGGTTCATCTAGTATTAACAAGCTCGGGTTTAAAGCCAGAGCGCGAGCTACGGCAATGCGTTGCCTCTGGCCTCCACTGAACTCATGGGGATAGCGGCTCATACCTTCTTGGTCAATGCCTACTTGCTCCAATATTGTTCCAACTCTTTTATAAACTTCCTTCTTGGATAGCTTAGAATTCACAAACAATGGTTCGCCGACAACATCCCTCACCCTCATCCTTGGATTCATTGAACTCCATGGATTCTGCTGCACGTATTGTATTTTAGGACGGTAATCCCTTCTCAATTCTTCACGGGTAAACTTATACAGGTCTTTACCTTCGAAAAGTATGGTCCCGGAGGTTAATGTTTCAATTAGTAATATTTGTTTGGCAATAGTCGTCTTCCCCGCCCCGGATTCTCCAACTATGCTCAACGTTTTACCACGTTCAACACTGAATGAAACTCCGTCAACGGCTCTAACCCAACCGACGGTTCGTTGTAAAAGTCCCCGGGTTACCGGATAATGTTTTACGATGTCACGCACTTCGAGCAGAACCTCTGACATAACTTATTTAACCCTCCAACAAGATACGGAGTGATTTTCACTAATTTTTACTTCAGGTGGTTCTTGCTCTTTACAAATATCAAGTGCGACAGTACAACGGGGCTGGAACCGGCAGCCGGGAGGTAGTCGGAAAAGTGAAGGCGGTTGCCCTTCAATCGAAAATAACCTTTCATCCTTTCTGTCCAGACGCGGCACGGATTGAATAAGGGCGCTCGTATAAGGGTGCTTGGGTGCTTTAAAGATGTCCCTCGTAATAGCCGTTTCCACGATTTTACCAGCATACATCACTCCCACCCTATCGCTTATTCTCGCGATGACCCCAAAATCATGAGTTATGAAAATTATCGCCACATTCGTCTTCTTCTGGATATCTTCGAATAAGGCAATATATTGAGCTTGTATCGTCGCATCCAGAGCGGTTGTAGGCTCATCGGCAATTAATAGACGTGGCCGGCAGGACATCGCAATTGCTCCAACCACCCTTTGTCTCATCCCACCACTCAGTTGAAAAGGATATTCCTTGATACGAATTTCTGGGTCAGGTATTCTCAATAGCCTCAATGCGGAAATGACTTCCGGTTCGACCATACTTTCCGGCAGTTTTTGATGTAATCTTATTGATTCGCCTATCTGGTCGCCAATCGTGTATACGGGATTAAGAGAAGACATCGGGTCCTGGAGTATCATTGATATCATCTTCCCCCGATAGGCTCTCATCTGTTTTTTACTCAACTCTAAGAGGTTTTTACCTTCTAGGATTATTTTACCGCTGATTATCTGTCCCGCAGGCTCCGGGAGCAGGCGTAAAATCGATAGCGCTGTTACTGATTTGCCGCAGCCGGATTCGCCCACAATCCCGAAAGTTTCACCCTCTCTCACGTAAAAACTAACCCCGTCAACGGCTTTAACCTCTCCCATCCTCGAAAAGAAAGAGGTGTGTAAATCCTCAACTTGAAGGACGATATTGCTCATAATTGCCTTAACCTCGGGTCTAGTTTATCGCGAATCCAGTCACCCAGGAAATTCCCGGAAAGCACTACCAAACCGATACAGATACCCGGAAACGCCGATATCCACCAGGCTCTATCAAGTTCGGACCTTCCATCAGATACCATCGAACCCCATGAAGCCGTCGGCGCTGTAATGCCAATACCAAGGTAACTTAAAGCAGCTTCTGCCAGAATCATCATGCCTACTTGCAGAGTCATGATAACTATCAGCGAATTTACAATGTTAGGGAAAATATGCCTGGTCATTATCCGCCAAGCAGAAGCGCCGTTAACACGCGCCTGCGCCACGAAATCAGACTGGCTTATTTTTAAGGCTTCTCCACGAATCATACGTGCGTAGCCTGCCCAGCCGAGTATGGATAGGGCAAATACAACCGTCCAGAAGCCCGGTCCGACGGCGACGGCCAGCAACATCGCCAGAAGTAGTCCAGGAAACGATAGCGCCATATCCACGATCCTCATGATAAAAGCGTCAATTCGCCCGCCAACATAGCCAGCTAAAATTCCCAGCATTGTACCTATAGAGGCGGTAATAAATATGGCTATCAACGATACACTAAGTGATACTCTGGCACCATAGATGACACGGCTAAAAATATCCCGTCCGAGTTTATCTGTCCCGAGAAAGTAATCGCTTTTGCCTCCTTCTATAAAAGAGGGTGGCAGGAACCTGTCCTTCATAACTTGAGCATTGGGGTCATGCGGCGCTATTAGAGGTGCAAAAATCGCGAATATTATCATGATAAGCATTATCGCTGCCGGGATGAAGAGCGCAAGGTTTCTCATAATCCGCGTGCTTCGAGTAAGGCCTCGGTATTGCTTTTTGGTTTTTACTTTAACGTCAGCTGTTGTACTTACCATTTTTTAATCCGCTATGTCCTTTGGTATCTGATTTGTGGGTCAACGTAAGCATACGTAATGTCTACTAGCAGGTTTATCCCCAGAACGAGGATTGCTGTAAAAATAGTAATTGCCTGTACTACCGGGAAATCACGTTGAAATGTTGCTTGAAGTATCATCATACCCATACCGGGCCAGTTAAAAATTTGCTCGGTAATCACTGCACCAAGGACTAGACCGGGTAGCAACATGCCGATGATTGTTAGAGGCGTTATCAATGCATTTCTTAAGGCATGTTTCCAGATAACTACTCTTTCCGGGAGGCCTTTAATTCTCGCCAGCTTGATATATTCACTATCAAGAACGTCAAGCATGGTGGAACGTACCAGACGCATCATACCCGGTAACATAAAGAAGACCATAGTGGCGATTGGCAATACATAATGGGCTGGCGTAGCCATACCGGCGACTGGCAACCATCGCAAGGTCACGGAAAAGAGCAGTACCGCCATAATAGCCACCCAGAAGCCGGGTAAAGCTTGTCCCAGTATTGCTAGGAACTTGACCAAGTTATCCCACCAGGAGTCGCGGAATGTTGCCGCGAGAACACCTAGGATAAAAGATAATATCATGCTCAGTATAAAGGATGGGACAGTTAGTTTGAGCGTATTCGGTAATGATTCTCCTATCATGGTGATTACTGGTTTTTCTCTGATGAGCGATTCGCCGAGGTCACCGTGTGCCAGGTTTTGAACGTATATCCAGAGTTGTTCGCCGACTGATTTATCTAATCCGAGCCGGGTTTTAACGGCTTCATATTGCTCTCTGGACATATTGGGGTTTGCCAGTAAGTTCATGGGATCCCCGGAAACACGGAGCAGGAGAAAGACTATTACCAATATTCCGACTAAGGCAACAACGGCTTGTAAAAGCCTTATTATAATAAAACGTGTCATTTACACTTTTCCATGATAATAGTAAATACTAATAATTTTTATATATTCTGGTAGGCTATTTCGTTTTGGATTATACCTGTTTAAATGAATATCACCAAATTCAATGTAATTATACTATAACCTGTAGACTAATACAAAATTTTTCATATACAGTGTAATGCTCCTTTTACTAGGGATTACACTCTTTTTCTTTTATTGGGGAACGCTAACAAATAAGTTATAAAACAATAGAAAATTTTAATACAATATATTTCGGGGCGAGGCCACATACCTCGCCCCGAAAACTTAAGCCATTGTCTTTGTTGGTATGATGTTAATTCATAGCTTATTTAGGATGCTTGATACCGTTTAAAGCGTCCTGTAAGCTCACCCAGTTTCTGCCGGTCCACTCGCCAATAGTTTTAGGATTGTAGACTATCAGCGTATCAAACACGCAGATACCTATATTCCAGTACATTGCTCTGGCAGCTGCCTGGAATTCTCCAAAGTACTTTGCAGATTTCACTGGGTCTACCTCATTGGCGGCTTTGAGATAGAGTTTATCTATCACTGGGTCCTGACCAACGTTATGAACACCCCATGAAGTGTACATGTTGGAGGAATGGTACATGCAGTTAAAGAATGATTGGAATGTCCATGTGAACATCCAGCCCACGTTCGGGTCGCCCTCCTTGATGCGGGCGAAGTTGAAGAAGTATGAAGTATAGATGGTTGAATCTACAACCTCTAACTGGACATCAAGACCGACAGCCTGCCAGTAACCCATAAGCAGCAGGATGTAATCTTGTCCGGGGGCGGTCGTATAAATGTGGATGGTCGGGTCGGCCCATTTTCCAGGATAGCCAGCTTCCCTCATCAGTGCCTTGGCTAGATCAGGGTCATAAGGATCAGTCCGCAGGTCTTCATTCCAGCCGAAGCATCCCGGATACATATAGAACTGTCCGGCTGTAGGATCGCCATAACCCTGGAACCAGGTGTCGACTATCTCCTCGCGGTTGAGGGCATAGGATAGCGCTTTGCGGATGCGGATGTCGCTTACTGGGCCAGCATCCGGCAACCACGTGCCTTGAATGCATAGACTGCTCGTGCCAGGAGGTCCGGGTTGCTTCATTACCGTGAACCCAGCACTCTGTAAATCTGGCAATCGGTCGTAGTCAATACCGTAGGCGATGTCGCATTCACCGTTCTTAAGCATAGCGATACGGGTAGCTTGTTCGGGAACCATAAGCTCGACATAGTACTGATATGCAGGTATTGCTGCAGGATCCCAGTAGTCGGTGTTTGCTTCCAGTGTCATTTTTTGCTTCGTGATTAGTTCTTTGAATTTCCACGGCCCGGAGCCGATAGGTGCGGCGCGGAATCCATCCTGACCCATCTTTTCATAGTAGTTTTTGGGCAGAATACGCGTCCACGCAAACACGATTTGCTGCGCTGGCTCTGGCCTGGCGCTCTGGAAACAGAAAGTATAATCATCTTCAACCCAGGAACCTACTTTGTTATAGACATTGCTGATGTAATAGGACCAGGGGTTCTTGGATAATGACATGTCTCCGAAGCGGTCGACTGAAAACTTGACATCAGCAGCTGTTAATGGGTCGCCGTTATGGAATTTGACGCCCTTACGGATCTTAAATGTCCAGACACAGCCGTTTTCACTTACCGACCAGCTTTCAGCTATTCCGGGGATAAAAATACCATTCTCGTCCCATCGGATTAGGGAGTCATAAAAAGACCAGCCCCAGAGAGATTCGTAAAATACCGGGTCGGTTGATTCATATCCAAAGTCAGCAGATACAGCCGTTATCGTACCATAAGGTCCTGTTGGTGTCGTGGTCGTAGGCTTTGTGGTTGTTGGTTGCGTGGTTGTTGGTTTCGTCGTTGTCGGTTGTGTTGCTGTTGGTGTTTCTCCTCCACCGCAACTGGTGAAAATCATTATAGCTGCGAGTAACAAGAATAAGGGGACCAGAAACCATTTTTTCATTCTTTCCTCCTCTTAAAAATTTTAACGTTTTTTATACTATTGTCGTTATTGTCTATATTCTCGACCTCCCCTGCATTTAAGATTTTTGGGTTTTTCAAAATTTATATTAATTCGCCAAGAATACCCATCTTTCTGGCGTGTTTTTTTCTCTTGAAATACTTGATTTCCAATTACTATAATCTATATTTTACCAATTGTCAACTGCTTTTTATAATTTTAAACATATACCGTCTCAACTTTACGCACCAAAGTAAAAATATATTACGTAACGCGCTTTAGGTAAATAATATTAGCTTATTAGGGTGAATTGACTTTCTACTCATAGCGCTACTGGCGACCCCGGGGGGATTTGAACCCCCGATCTCCACCGTGACAGGGTGGCATGTTAGACCGCTACACCACGGGGCCACATAACAAAAATGGAGCGTGCTTTTAGAGTCTAACAAAGAGAGCATAACGTGTCAAGAAAGCCCTATTCATCAGCCAATCTTTCTCGAACAGGGCGTCCAAAGGGGGTATGTCCCCCTCTCCAAAATATGCCCCCTCTACAAAAAGACTAATCAATACGTTCTTTCAATCTGAAGTTTGGGGTAGGGACAAAGGAGTGAGGTAAAATTTAACTTAAACCAACCAATTGAAAATCCCTGAGCTTAATTATATCTGGGTAACTTCTGCTCTCACTACAATTATGTTGTTGTCCATCTTTACTATATGGTATAATAACCTCAAATCAGATAAGGAATTTGAAGTGGCTAAGAAAAAAGCGGAAAGAAAAACTGAAGACACCAAATCACAGGAATATGAACTGGTTTACATTTTAACGCCGGAAATATCTGATGAAGCTTTAGAAACTAGAGTTAATAACATCACCCAGTTCATCACCAGCAAAGACGGTACTATCATCGGCGTTGATAAATGGGGAAAGAAAAAGTTAGCTTATCCTATCAAACATTTCCTTGAAGGCAATTATGTCTTGACAAAGTTTAAAATGAACCCCTCGCAATGCAAAGAACTTGAAGCTAACCTGCGTATATCCGAGGATGTAGTCAGGCACCTTTTAATCAATGTCGGCAGTTAATCTAAATGCAGTGATTTCACGAATAATAGTGGAGAGGTGATGAGGCGATGCCGAGTCTGAACAAAGTTACCATAATAGGCAATGTCGGTAATGAACCGGAAATGCGTTTTACACCTAACGGAAAACCTGTAACATCTTTTTCTGTAGCCACTAACTGGGTTTATACCACTCCTGAGGGAGAACGTAAACAGGAAACAGAGTGGTTTAACGTCGTGGCTTGGAACAGGCTCGCTGAACAGTGCAATCAGTTCTTAGCCAAAGGCAAGCTCGTCTATGCCGAAGGCAGAATACATACCAGGAACTGGGAAGGTCAGGATGGCCAACCCCACCAGAGAATGGAAGTCATTGCCAATAGAGTAATCTTCCTCGATAAAAAAGGCACCTCCGCCATGACCGATGAAAAAGTGGAAGACCCCGCCACTGCTGAAATGGAACCTGAAGACTTGCCGTTTTAATATAAAGAAAAGAGTAATTTATATATAGAGGAAAGCATGACACAACCAAAAGATACGAAGACGCGCAAAACAACCCGGGGTAAATATATCCCGAAACGCAAAATTTGTCTCTTCTGTCGTGATAAAGTCGAATATATTGATTATAAGGACCCTGCTAAACTTCGTCCTTACATAACGGATAGAGGTAAAATCTCTCCCCGTCGTAAAAGTGGCACCTGCGCCAAACATCAGCGTGCTCTGACGACTGCTATCAAACGGGCGCGGCACCTAGCTTTGTTGCCTTTTGTTGCCTCTCATCTACAAAAATCGGGAACAACCGGATAGGTGGTGGAAAGGTAGAGAAAACTACGATAGCGGAATTTCTCCCCTTTGTATGAATATTAACAATTTCAGGAGTTCAAGTGCCTAAAAGAACGTATCAACCAAAAAGCATACCCAGGAAACGTGAGCATGGCTTCTTAAAAAGAATGAAAACGCGGGATGGCCGCCAGGTGCTCAAAGCCAGAAGACAAAAAGGACGTAAAAAATTAACCGTTGTATAGTAAATTCTTTGGTTAAACAGGGTAGGGTAGATGTGAGGGGAGATAACTTTTTAAACAAGACCCGGCAGTTTGATATCGTATATAATGGAGGTAAATCCTGGGCAGGAAAAGAAATCGTACTTAGAGCTTTACCTAACGAGCTTGGCGCTTCAAGGTTCGGCTTTGTTGTTAGCTGTCGTTTAGGGAAAGCGGTAGTCAGAAATCGCGTTAAGCGGCGTCTGCGTGAAATAGTCAGGCAAATACATGTTCAGCCGGGTTGGGATATAATTTTAATCGCTCGTGTTCCCGCTATAGAAACAAATTATAAGAATCTGGAAAAATCAGTCAGGAAGCTTTTACTTCGGGCTGGTATAATAGGAGAAAATGAAAGCTATAGCACTGCTGCTGATTAAAGCTTATCAACATACCATATCGCGAATTATGCCACCCTCATGCCGTTATACGCCTACCTGCTCCGAATATACTTACGAAGCTATCGGAAGATACGGCTTGTTCAAGGGAATTATTTTAGGCATCCGCCGTATCTCCCGCTGTCATCCATTACACGAAGGGGGTTATGACCCCGTTCCCTGAACTCTCAATTTTATTAATTAGTCGATTAATTTATGGTTTATATTATTGGAGAATATTGTGAAAGTCAAACAAAATAAGACCGCTGCGATGATAGCTCTCTTATTAGCCGCCATTATCGCTATCGGTCTATTCAGTTCTGGCTGTGTCAGTGGTTTGATGCCAATTGGGTGGTCTGGCGGTGTAGTATCGGATGGCATTTTATATATCGGCTCCCTGGAAGGCCGTCTCGTTACGGTCGACTTAACTGACTTAAGTATTTTAAGAGCTGATAAACTGGCAACTCCAACTCAAGGCGGATTGTTTGGTTGCTCTCTAGCGGGTAGTTGTGGCGGGGGTACTACCAGTGTCCCTATCTACGGAACGCCTGTCGTATCCGATAATCTCGTCTATATCGCTGGGTATAACGGTAGAGTATACGCCTATAATACTAACAAACTTGCCACTAGATGGACATTCCCGCGTGATAATTACGCTGAAGCTTTTGTCGGCGGTTTGGCTGTTGCTGACGGTAAATTATTCTTCGGCTGTTCGGATGGCTATATATATGCTCTTGATGCTGCCACCGGCGACTTGCTCTACTATTATAAAACGGAAGATAAAATCTGGGGTAGCCCGGTTGTTGATGACGATACTTTATATATAGGCTCTTTTGATAAAAAGTTTTATGCGCTTAATACCGCCGACCTTACCCTCAAATGGGTTTTCATAACCGAAGGTTCCATCATCGCCAAACCACTGGTATCTAATGGCACTATTTATATCGGTTCTTTTGATAGGAATCTCTACGCTCTCAATGCATCCGACGGTACTTTAAAATGGAAGTTTATGGCGCAAAACTGGTTCTGGTCTCAGCCGGTTATTGTTAATGATATTCTTTATGTTGGCTGTCTCGATGGCTTTATTTATGCCCTCAAACCCTCCAACGGTGAACTGATAAAGGCATTCCCAATCGGTAGTCAATTAGCCTCCCAGCCAGTCGTTTTTGATAATTACATTATTTTCGCTTCGCATAATGGCGGCATTTTTAAGATTGATAGTAATACACAGGATATTGTATTATTAACTTCTTTAGAATCTATTACGATTGATGGCCCCTTAACGTTATATGAGGGAATTATCTATTTTCAAACACATGATGCCGCTTTACAGCGTATTGACGTATTCAGTGGTGCCCTGTTGCCTTCGATACCTTTGATATCTCAATAATCGGAGTATATTAATTTGAATGTTTGGGAATTAATCATACAGCAGCCTTTAACGAATGTCCTTATCGTGGTGGCTCATGTTTTTGGCAATAATTTCGGTATTGCTATCATTATACTGACTCTTCTGGTCAATCTCGCCTTATTGCCGCTTACTTTGAGCCAGATACGCTCCTCCAAGAAGATGCAGGATTTACAGCCTAAACTCGCCGAGCTCCAGAAGAAATACAGCAAGGACCGGCAAAAACTCTCCCAGGAGACGATGAAGCTTTATAAGGAATCAGGCTTCAAGCCGGCTGGCTGCGCTTTAACGATGATAATCCAGATGCCAGTTTGGCTGGCTGTTTATCAGTCTATAATGCTCGCCCTGGCCGCTGTTCCGGAAGGTTTACTCAATCTCTCCAGGTATCTTTATAACTGGCCGGTGATTTATTCATCCTTGCCCTTGAATCCTTATTTCTTGGGCATGAACCTGACGCAGATGAATTATATTATAGCTGTCCTGGTTGGAGTGTCAATGTGGGTCCAGCAGAAAATGTCTACCACTCCCTCGGACGACCCGCGTACCGCTTCCCAGAATCAGATGATGACCTGGTTGATGCCCCTGTTGTTTGCTTTCCTAGCTTTATCCTTCCCCAGCGGTTTATCTTTATACTGGGTTACCTCAAGTATCTTCCGTATTGTTTTACAATATCGGATAACCGGTTGGGGTGGACTTAGGAAAAAGGCTGCTACCACCACCGAACCCGGCAAGAAATATATTAAATTTGATACTGCGGAAAATAAAAAGACCAAAGTTAAACCAAAAGAAGAAATCATTATCACGGATAAAGAGTCGTTAAAGAAAAGTCGTAAACCATCCAGATTCAGCAAGTTCTTCCAGGGTAAAGATGAAGATGAGGAGGATAAGGGCTAATATCAGCTTCATTGAAAAGGGGTGTGAAATATGGACACGCCTGAAAATAAAGACCAGATATTTAATACCGCTAAGAAGATACTTGAGGAATTACTATCTTTAATGGGCTTAACTGGAACTGTCCTGCCTTCCGATGAATTCACGGTTACCGATGAAAATGGTGAGTTATCTTCAGTCGGGCTGAATATTGAAGGTGAAGACCTGGGTATTTTAATCGGACGCCGCGGTCAGACCATGGTTTCTCTACAATATATCGTCAGGATTATTATGTCTCATAAAATGGATTTTCAGGTTCCTATTATTCTTGACGTTGAAGGCTATAAACAGCGCCGCTGTGAAGGTCTGCGCATGTTGGCGAACCGGCTGGCTGAACAGGTAAAAACCAGAAAAACGCCTTTCACTATGGAACCCATGCCTGCCTTTGAAAGGCGCATTATCCACCTCGCTTTAGCCGGCCACCCCGACGTCATTACTGAAAGCGTTGGTGTTGGCGATGCCAGAAAGGTAGTCATTACCCCTAAAACTCTTCCCCAGGACTAACTGCTATCATAATTGCGAGCCATCCCAACCACGGTAGGGAGATGTAGCAATCTCCATCTTTGCCTTTTCCACCCTTCACTTTTAACTTTTATGCTGTGTTATTATTTTTGATTTTTAAGATTTGACTTTCGAATTTACCTTATGTTAATCTTATCTTGATAAAGGCTTTGACGGAGAAGAGTAAAGCCGGAAAAAGTATCCAGCGAATCCGGTAGGGTGTGAGCGGACATACTTTTCGACTTGAAAATCCCTCCCGAGCTTCCCGCTGAAAGTCCTGAGCACATCGGGATAATTAAGCCAGGACGGTTCCGTCAACCGTTAAACATGACGAGGACATGAATGTGTCCTGAAGAGTGTCCCGATATATCGGGAAAATTGGGTGGTACCGCGGGAATTTTAAAGTCTCGTCCCTTTGGACGGGACTTATTTATTTCTGCGTTACCTGTCATTGCGAGGAATCCCGAAGAAATCGGGATGACGTGGCAATCTCTATGGTTGCCTAAGTTGCATCTGGAGGTTTATATGTTTAAACCAGTAAGTAGCCGGGTGAATTTTCCTCAGATAGAGGAAGCCATACTGGCTTATTGGAAAAAGGAAAAAATTTTCCATCGAAGCGTGGCAGCCCGTAAAGGCGGACCGCGCTTTACCCTTTATGACGGACCCCCAACGGTCAATGGCAGCCCGGCACTCCATCATGTCTTTATGTCTATTTTTAAAGATGCTATCCCGCGCTATAAGGTAATGAAGGGCTACTACGCCCCACGCATCGGCGGCTGGGATACTCATGGGTTGCCCGTGGAACTGGAAGTAGAAAAGCAATTAGGCATTTCTTCCAAACCTCAGATTGAAAAACTCGGCATCGACCGCTTTAATCAGATGTGCCGTGAAACAGTCTTTAAATACCTCCATGAATTTGAAGAGATTATTGAACGCGTCGGCTACTGGGTCGACCTTGAAAATGCCTATATCACTCTGAAAAATGAATATATCGAGTCGTGCTGGTGGGCTATCAAGCAGATGTGGGATAAAGGCTTAATCTATCAGGGCTACCGCGTTACGCCTCATTGTCCCCGCTGTGGCACGTCCTTAAGTTCTCATGAAGTATCTCAAGGTTATAAAGATGATGCGGTAGACCCATCGGTTTACATAAAGTTTAAAATTATCGCCAGTTCTAAATCCGCTTTGCCCTCCGATATGCCAGTATATTTATTGGCATGGACGACCACCCCATGGACCCTGCCTGGC
This sequence comes from Dehalococcoidales bacterium, assembly GCA_034432135.1. Classification (GTDB taxonomy): domain Bacteria; phylum Chloroflexota; class Dehalococcoidia; order Dehalococcoidales; family RBG-16-60-22; genus RBG-13-51-18. The sequence goes on from DAOUCO010000015.1 coordinate 46,689, forward strand.
AATACGGCTCTAGCCGTTGCAACGGATGCTGAATACGCTGTCCTGCAAAGCGATAAAGAATATATTATACTGGCGGGACGACTTGTCGAGACATTACATCTTGGAGTATATAAAGAAGTTAAGAAGCTCCGGGGAAAAGACCTTATCGGTGTTAAATACCAGCCGTTATTTAATCCTCATGATTTCGATGTTAAAAGACTGAAGTTCCAGGCGGACGGCTCTTTAGTTGCTCAAAAGGCCGCCAAAAACCTTGCCTATCCCATCATCGGCGGCGACTTCGTTACTATGGAAGAAGGCACCGGCATTGTCCATATCGCCCCCGCTTTCGGAGAAGTTGACTTTGAAGCCGGGAAAGAATGGCGTCTGGACTTCGTGCAGCAGGTTGATTTACAGGGAAAAATCACCGGCAATTATCCTTTTTCCGGTAAATTCGTTAAGGATGCTGACTCCTTTATTATAGAAGACCTCAAGTCCCGCGGCTTATTACTGAAAAGTGGCACGATTACGCATACTTATCCCTTCTGCTGGCGCTGCGATACCCCGTTGCTCTATTACGCCAAACAGACCTGGTATATCAGGACCACGGCGCTGAAAGAACGCCTTATTTCCGGCAACGAAGAAATCAACTGGTATCCGGAACATGTCAAGGAAGGGCGCTTCGGTGACTGGCTTAAAAACAATATCGACTGGGCTTTCTCACGGGAACGCTATTGGGGCACGCCCTTGCCGCTCTGGCGTTGCGATTCATGCGGCGCTTTCACATGCATCGGTGGCATCGAAGAATTAAAGAGCAAGCCCGGTTTAGCTGACTTTAAAGAGCCCCTGGACCTGCACCGTCCTTATGTCGATGATATTACCTTCGATTGCCCCGAATGCAGCGGTAAAATGAAGCGTGCCCCCGAAGTTATCGACTGCTGGTTTGATTCTGGTGCTATGCCTTTTGCGCAGAATCATTATCCTTTTGAAAATAAGACTATACTTGAGGATGGCCGCTTCCCGGCCGACTTTATCTGTGAGGCTGTCGACCAGACCCGCGGCTGGTTTTACAGTCTGCATGCCATCTCTACCTTGCTCTTCGACCGTCCCTGCTATAAAAACGTTATCTGTCTCGGCCATATCGTCGATGCCAAGGGCGAGAAGATGAGCAAGCGTAAGGGGAATGTCGTCTTTCC
>DAOUCO010000016.1:0-7384 GCA_034432135.1 Dehalococcoidales bacterium
CCTTATAAAGCGATACCAGGAAGGGAATATCGATACTGCTACGTATAGAGCCGCCGCCGGCACCTGTAAGGATTTTTTCTGTAAAAACGAACTCTAATGGTTCGAACGAAGCCAGATTGCCCCCCGCCAGCCCCACTATTACCGTCATACCCATATCCCCGCACATGGAAAAACCCATCCTTATCGCCTCCACCTTCCCCACGGTAACGAATACATAGTCCGCTCCCCGACCGGAGGTCATGTCCTTCACGGTTTTTACCGGGTCTTTTTCCTTCTTTATATTGACCGTGTGTGTGGCACCGAAGTCCTTTGCCGTTTTTAATTTACTATCCAGGACATCCACAGCGATAACCGGATAAGCCCCGGAAAAAGCCGCGCCTTGAATAGAGTTAAGTCCGACGCCCCCCGTCCCTATCACTACTACGCTACTCATAGCCGGGACTTTAGCGCGGTTGACTACAGCGCCAAAGCCTGATGTAACGCCGCAGGCAAGTAAGCACGCCCTGTCCAAGGGCATTTCTTGAGGAATTTTAGTAACCAGCGCCGCCGGCACCGTGGTATATTCGGCAAAGCCTCCGACCGGTCCCGCCATCAATGTCAAAGGCACTCCTTTTTTATTTTTATGTTTAGGATTGCCGAAAGCATTTCTTTCCACGCAGTAATGGCGCTTGCCGATGGTGCAGTAGTAACAATGGCCGCAGCCAGAGGTAACCGTGCCGACGACGACGGTATCGCCCTTTTTCAAGGATGTCACGCCCTCACCCACTTCATCGATATAGCCGGCCGTCTCATGACCGGCCAGCCCGGGTAGCGGCGATGGGATTTCTCCGGAGAAAAAATGCAGGTCGCTGTGGCATACCGCCGTGCATGCCACACGGACTTTTACCTCGCCTTTGCGGGGAGGGGCTACCGTTACCCCGTCTTCCACGACCAGAGGTTTGTTTATCTCATAACAGATTGCCGCTTTCATATCAATTCCCTTTCACTTTGTTTAAATATTTATTTACTACTCGAACATAATGACATTGCGCAGTCCCTCTCCTTTTTCCGTCAACGCCATCGCCTCGTTAATGCGGTCAAGAGGAAAGCGCCCGGTAATGAGTTCATCAAGCTTTAGACGGCCCGTCTGATACAGGTTCACCAGATTTGGGATATCAAACTTAAGATTAGTCGCCCCCATAAAGCCCCCCATGATAGTCTTTTCGACCGGAATCAGGTCCAGCGGCGCAAAGGAAATCTGGTCGGTATATTTAGGCAGTCCGATAAGCACGGTGGTACCACCGGCACGAGTGAAGGTAAAACCCTGTTTGATTGCTGCGACGCTACCGACCGTTACGAAAACGAAGTCTGCTCCCCTGCCACCCGTTAGCTTTTTAATAGCATCTGCCGCATCTGTTCGCTTGGCGTTAACCGCGTGCGTCGCGCCGAAGTCCATAGCCATCTTCATCTTGCCCTCTAGTACGTCCACGGCAATAACAGGATATGCGCCTACGTAAGCGGCGCCCTGAATGGCATTGATGCCCACTCCTCCCACACCCATCACTACGACACTCTGGAAAGGTCTGACTTTAGCGCGGTTGACCACCCCTCCGAAACCGGTAATCACCCCGCAGGCGAGCAAAGCCGCACTATCAAGCGGCATATCTTTGGGGATTTTTACCACCTGCGATTCGTTGACGACTACATATTCGGCGAAACCGCCTACATTGCCCTTAAGGTCGAGGGGCTGTCCCTTCTTGTTATGCACCCTCGGCTTTTCAGGCGGGTCGAACCTATGCTCACAGAGATGCCGCTGGCCTGTTAAGCAATAGTAGCATTGACCGCAGGACGCCAGCAACGAAACGACCACCGGGTCTTCGACTTTTACTGATGTTACTCCTGCGCCGACTTTTTCGATATGCCCCGCCGACTCATGCCCTCCAATGAAAGGCGTCGATCCCGGCATCTCACCTTTCATGTCATGGATATCGCTGTGGCAGACTGCCGTAGCCGCCAGGCGTATCTTTACATCTCCCTTGCCCGGCTCGGATAACATTACATCTTCAATCACTAGAGGCTTACCGAGTTCGTAACAAATTGCAGCTTTCATCAAATCCTCCTTATTATTATGTAAAGACCAGCATATTGGAATGCATCATTAGCGTATAGGTTAATCTTAGCATTCTTGGCAACACTTTTACCACACGGTTTTCTTTCTTTATTCATCAATACGTGCCTCTGTTGGAAAAACGGTATTATGCCGTCCATTTTAGGTCTGAAAAAATAAAAGTAAGTATTATAACAACAATGATATTAATAAATAGATAGGAAAAACAGGGTTGTTAGTGAAAATAAAATAATAAATATTATCTAGTTATAGAGATATAAAAAGAAAAAGCAGGACCGGCATCGCTAGTGGCAAATTCAATTCGCTCAATTTCGGCCTTGGTAAAACCGCCTTTCCTCTCAAGAGCACGCGCGAACTCAACAACCGAGAAAGGCGTGTCAGCTCTGCCGAATACGATGATTTGACGGGAGCCGATCTCTAATGATGTAAACATAATTCCTTCAGGTTCAGACTGGGTAATAGCGGCAATATCGCTTACGTAATCCATTGAGTTCAAAATATCCTGATAATAGGCATTTAATGAATCGGTTTGAGCTTTGATATCAGCGATATTATCTTGCGCAGCTCGTGAAGCATTAAGAGCACTTCGTGCCGCGTCATATGCTGCGTTGGCTACATCCAGTTGCGTCTGTATTTCACTTATTTCCGTCCGTACCTGATTCTGCGATAAAAATGCGAACGCCAGAGCGGCAACTCCCACGAACGCAATAATAGACCCGATTATTATTTTATTCGATTTACTACTGATAGCGGCGCCCTGTAATTCCCTGGCAATCCTGCCTAAGTTAACATCGCGATAAGGAGCTGTATCTCTGCTGATTTGCCTTTCAGGCATAACCTTCATGAGCAACGAGCCAGCGTTAACGGCGAACTCATGCACAGGTAAATCGGAGATTTTTTTATTGGTTATGGTTAAAAGCTCTACCGGATAACTTACTTCCTTCTTTACAAGCTCGAGTACACTTGAGTCGTTTACCAGTTCGCCGGTCAGGAGGATTTTAGTCGTATCCTTAATCGGATTCTTCGGATGATTGCTGTTATAGAAATTGACCATCTTATTGAGTCTGCTAACAACCTGCCGGATTTCATCCTGTAAGTCGGCCTGAGACCCCAGGGATGGTAAAATATGCAATGCCTGCGGTACCCCTCCGACCAGCATTACGATGTTCGAATAGTCTTTTTCGCATTCGACGATGATTGCGTCCTTTTCATCGGATAATCTTGCCAATGAAAGATGCTGTAGGTCGAGGAAATATGGCTTGATGCCGGCTGCCGATAGTGTTTTTATAAGGTTATCAACGGGCTGGCGCGTTATACCCGCCACCAGCACCTGCCATTCGTTATTTTCTGCCGGATAGGCTTGCCATAAAAGGTACATCTCGTCCGGAGAAATAGGCATCTCTTTCCGGATGACTCTGGCTACAGCTTCATTAAAAGCTGCAGGCTCCATCTTCGGCAGGGTAAATAGCCGATAGGAAAACGGCAATCCGTTAATGCTGCATATTACCCTGTCTTTAGGAAGGGCGTTACTTGAAAACAACGCTTTTATCTGGCTGGCGATAGTATCCGGCTGTAAAATCAGGCCGTTATTAATCAAACCCTCCGGCGAAATACTGCCGTGTTTTACCTTACCGTTGCCGTTAGTGGCAACATACTTTATTACATTCGAGCTTATATTCAGCGTCGTTATTTTCATAAGGTTATATCCTTATCCACCTGAACGGAAGTGGTATAAAGAGCAATCGATAGTTCAATATCCACCTCGATATCGTTATCGGGAATGTCCGCAATCAGTCCAGACACCCTATCAATTTCACAACCCGTAATAATCATCGTAGGATAATCACCATTACGGAGCATAGTAATAAAATTAGAGGCGTTTATTAGAGTTCCGGAGACAACACCGTGATATTTCAACACGATAAAAGACTGGCCTATATTTTCAATTTCCCAACCGTCCGATACCAGCGGTATCATTTGAACGTTGCATGCATTCGCAGTACTTATAATAAAATCGACAACGTCGTTCCTATCGACATTCGCTGGAAAAACCTGCAAAGCCGCCTTTAGATTATTTTCCGCTTCCAGCAATTGAGATTCAAGGTCGGATGGCGGCTGCGCTACTTGTGAGGTTTGCTTGTTAACTTGTGCTATTTCCTCTTGTAAAACTTCAATTTGAGATTTCTCCGCGAAATAACCCTTCCACATAATAAAATTTACTACGATGATAGCAATAATTACTATCACTCCCAGCCAGGACATTAAGGAACGGGGTTTTTTATTATTTTTTGATTTATCTGTTAAATTCATTCGCATTTATCTGTTTTCTCTTCATCAACACCATGCCGGCTATATAAAATACCAGTAGCGTACTACAGGAGTAGTGCCGTTTATCTGGACAATGGCTTTTATTACACGATCACCGGCGGTGGAGGTAATTAAATAACAATCCAGGTTTACAACTAATATATCATCTATATAAAAATAGTCAGTGGTTTGATTCCCATGGATTGAAAACCGTATCCAGAATCTGCTAGTCATCTGATACGGAGATAAGTCGTCATCATATTGGTAATAACCAGATTGAGACTTTTTATCCCATTGCCTTGTTTGATACCAGTTTATACCATCGGGACTAACTTGAACTTCAGCCCAATCACTCCCATTTAAGACGAGTTTAGCCCAGTACTTCAGATGGATAATGACGCCAGCCGCCGATAGGTCAACAGAACGTCTGACATCGCCCGTACTGCTTTGTTCCATCAAATGATACAAGCCTCCGTGTGGAGAGCCGGAGGAAGTCACCGAGGAATATCCGGAATGGGTCCAATTATCCGTCCAACCACCACCACCTGCCCAGCCTCCACTTTCAAAATCCTCCCAGGCAATAGTCGTCGGATAAGGCGTTTCCCATACAATGTCCAACTTGTCAAAATATATAGTGCCGTTATTTATACTTGACTGAAAACGAATATAAAACCGACTGGTCATTTCATAAGATGATAAGTCAATATCGTAGGAGTGATAAATGCCATCATCCTGACCATCTCTCCAGGTATAAGCAGAAAACCAGTTAACACCATCACTACTCACGTATAAGCTTGCCGTATCTGAAGATTGCCACCCGCTAAATTTAGCCCAGACGATTAAGTGAATAAGGATTTGACCTTTAAGATTTACCGAGCGCGTAACAACGGCACTATTATTTAATCTCAAGTGATAAGGGCCTTCATAAGGCGTACCAGACCCGGTGATACTGGCACTTCCGGAATAGGTCCAGTCGTCTAGCCAGCCAATGCCACCGTTCCAAGTACCGCTGTTAAAATTGTCTGATGCTATGGGTTGCCACGTATTGCTTATAGTGACATTTGTTGTCAGACCGTTAAGCGTTTCATTGAGTGTATATGTTATCGTACTACCAGCAGTAGTTAACAGACTGCGAGCATCACCATAAGTTAAATTCCAGATAGCATGCTCGACGCCAGAATCGCAGGCATATTCGGATTCTAAAGCATCCGCATAAGTTCTCGAGCCGATCATACTGCTACTTCCATATCCAAGAAAGGGCGGTATTACCAGTGCGCCCAGCACGACGGCGATCATTACCAGTGGTAGAACCTGACCTTTTTCACTATTTATCATCATTTATCATTATCCCGTCGGACGCATATAAGCCCGGTACGTATAGTTTTCACTAATATTCCAGCGACTATCCGGCACTGTTACGATTGTCATATAAATAACCCTGTTCAGGACGGTGAAATTAGCACTCGCTACATTTGTGGCTATCGTCTGGTTCGCTGTCGCAGAAGAACGTATCAAATCTGTGCCGGAGCGTAAATAATGGACGACTAGAGTATTGGGAAAGGTTAATGTAAGGCTACTGCCACCGACAGCCGAGGATGCCATTTGCCCGTCAAGCGTCAACCAGTGGGCCGCATTCTGCATGGGGTGAATAGCATCAAGCTGGTCATTGCCCCGCTCTGGTATAGTGACCATTTGCTGCACTACCAAACCGATGATCGTTACGATGAAACCGGTGATGGCAAGGGCTATCATCGCTTCTACCAAAGTGTAACCCCGTTCTCGTTTCATCGGTTCACCTTGTAATCCGATATTGTCATAAGCAGAGCACCCTCCCGGGAAATATTAGCCGTAACTTTCTGGATATTGTTATTAGTGTTCGGCACTGCTTTGACGCCGACTGAAATACTATAACCGGGAGGAGTGTTTATTTTAGGATAGGTTGTAGCACTGGCGTTATAAGGGCAGGTCTTAATGTATTCCATTTGATTCCTGGCAAGATTCTGAACATTAAGCTCCTGCCCGTTTTCCTTAACGGCCAGCGCGCCACCGGACATGGCAAAGATAAAGGTTATCACCACGCCACCCAATATACCTATGGAAACCAGCCCTTCAAGGAGCGTCATGCCCTTCTCGCCGTGTTTCAAGGATATTTTCTTTACCAGCTTTCTAAAGATCCTCTTCATCGTCGCAAAGTTCTTTATGTAAAATTCTGATACACTGAATATAGCGGTGTGATAATGGCTATACCGATAAAACTAATAATCAAGCCGACAAGGATGATAGAAGCCGGCTCAATCATCCCGAGAAGCTTCTGGACTCTCTGATCGAGTCTTCTTTCATAATAGTCCGCCATCCTGGAAAAAGATGACTGCAGGATGCCGCTTTTTTCACCGATGGCTACCACATCGACCAGCAGTCTAGGGAAAAGACCTGCTTGTTGCATCGGCTGTGACAGACCCTTGCCTTTAATTATCTCCTGACGGATCTCTCTTAAGGCATTCTTAATAACGGTATTATCGATTGTCCCGATAATGGCATTTAACGCCTGGGGAAGCGTAAGACCGGCCTCAATTAACATGGCGCTACTCCGGCAATAGCGGCAGATATTACGCATAATCACGATATTACTTATTATCGGCAGCCTTAATGCCAGCACATCTAAATATTTCTTGGCGCTGGGTGAATTTTTTAGAAACATACTTATGCCAACAATAGCGACTATCCCTATCGCAAGATGGAATTTATATGCTGATAAAAAACCGGCGAAGCCAATAAGCACCTGGGTTATCAACGGTAATTCAACGCCAAGCGAATCGAACAGCTTTGATAATGCCGGTACTGCTACCATGGCTACAATAACAATTACGACCAGGGACATTAAACCAAGAAACATAGGATAGGACAGCATGCGTTTGACGCGCCCGCTCAAGGTAGTTTCTGTTTCTATATAACCGGCAACCAGCCTTAAAC
>DAOUCO010000017.1:0-4315 GCA_034432135.1 Dehalococcoidales bacterium
CGACGAGACAGAAATTGCTATTGTACGTAAAGAAGTGCCGGAAAGAGTTAAACAGTTCAAACCCGACTTGCTTTTCTGGATTTGCGGCATGGATACCCATCAGGATAGCTATGGCACGCAGGCCTTGACAGAAGAAGCCTATCCCAGACTGGCGGAGATTATTAAGGATACTGCTGAAAAAGCCTGCGATGGTAAATTGATAGTAAAGACCTGCTGTAATGCCCCGCCCCACGCCACATCATACGCCTTGCCGAGAATCGTTAACTGCCTGGCTGAACTGAATACCTTTTCTGAAGAATAATACTCACTGTCATTGCGAGTCCCGATGAAATCGGGGCGTGGCAATCTCAATCATCGAATTAGGTCCATCACAGGGATTGCCACGTCGCTTCCGCTCCTCGCAATGACAACTTTTAGACAAAAGAAAGCCTACCAGCTGTCTCTGGGATATTTTAGCTGGTAGGCTTTTTTGTTTTTATATCATATTAGTTTATATTTTATTCACTTAGATACCAGTGCTGTTCAACGGAGCCATCCACAAAAATGATGTAAGAACCAGCTACATTTTCAGCACCGCCGGAGATGAATTGACCCACTGTGATATTACCTGAGACGGTACAATCTGTGCCGGTATACGGTTTGGTTGTTGCTGTTTCACCGGTGTTTCCGAAGTTAGGGGTCGTGGAACCTAAAGGCTGACCTCCCTCTACCGTATTAGTGATGGCATCGGCCATGGCTGCAGTTACTGCCGTTAAAACGTTAGCGAGTTCAGTATCGGCTGCCTGACTTTTCCCCCTACCGATAAACTTACCGACGTTCGGTACGGCTACAGCTGCCAGCACACCAAGGATGGCAACTACGACCAGTAGCTCGATCAGGGTAAAGCCTCTTTCCCCATAACGGAATTGTTTGAAGAACTTTTTCACTTTAGTTACCTCCATTTTTTAGCGTTAATAACTTTAGCCCTAGTAAAAACTTTATCATAGCTATATTATTGTTCAATGGGGTATTAGTCCCGCATTCGCATAAGACTTAAGTCATAGATAATTCCGTAAGCTAAAAAGTCAAATATATTTCTGGCTATTTTTAAGGAGACCCCTGACTTAAAAAGCATGTATATCTTATTGACTAAGAATAAAAAACCCGTCAAAATATAAAGCAATAACAAGTAAAGACGTATCGCATTATTAAATGAGTATCCAGTTGGTTATCCTTTTTATTCTAGTTGGCATTGCTATCGGCAGTTTTTTAAATGTCTGTATTGACCGTTTGCCTTTACGCAAATCTCTTATATCTCCCCCCTCCCATTGTGATAGCTGCCAGCACCAGTTGGGATTACTGGACAATATTCCAATATTCAGCTATCTCTTCTTGCGCGGTCGCTGCCGGTACTGCGGCGCCCGTATCCCCATCCGTGTATTTCTGGTTGAATTTATTACCGGTCTTCTCTTCTTCCTCGCTTTCTGGCGCTACGGCCTGACCGCCCAGTTCGGCATTACCGCTTTCTGGGGCTGCATTTTCTTGGTAATTATATTCATCGACTGGGAACACAAACTTATATTGAATGTCATAACTTACCCAGCGATGGTAATTGCTGTAGCTATTCTGGCGATTCATACTTATGTTCCTGGGGCTAACCTGATAGAACCTCATGCAACTCTATTAAACGGGGTTATCAGTGGTGCCGTACTTTTTATCTTTTTCCTAATAATTATTCTTATCCGGCCGGATGCTATGGGTATGGGTGACGCCAAGCTTGTGGCGTTAATAGGTCTCGTCAGCGGCTTTCCGCTGGTCGTTTTTTCTATGATAATAGGGGTGGTACTTGGTGGTATCGTTGCCGTGGTGTTACTCGCCACGAAGAAGAAGGGGCGCAAAGACGTTATTGCTTACGGCACTTTCCTTGGTATAGGTCCTATAATAGCTTTATTGTTCGCTTCTGATATTATCAATTGGTATTTAGGCTTTTTTTAAAGTTATATTATCGCCTGAATACTATTCTGTGATAAAATCATATTAAAGGGCTGGCCCATTTTTTGGACGAGCCCTAAAGGTATTTGGAGAATAGTGTGCCGAGACTAAATAAATTATTAAAACTGGTCGAGCCTATGCCGGCCTTTCACCGGCTGCTTGATGCATTGAAGAATAAAAGAACTGACACGGCGGTGGTACTTAATGCTGCGCGCCCTTATATCATCGCGGCTTTATATGATAGCCTTAAGGTTCCGGTATTACTGGTAACAGCCCAGCCGGAGAATGCCAAGAAACTTCACGAGCAGCTTGCAACCTGGTGTGGCTCAAATCAAATATACCTTTTCCCAGAACCTGATGCTCTCCCTTATGAGCGCCTGGCATCCGATAGTAGCACGGAGATAGAGAGAATTAGAGCGCTTTCGGCGCTGGCGGGATTTGGCAATGGAGAAGGGAGAATCGCTTCTCTGGTAGTAGCTTCTGTTGCAGCTTTGATGTCCCGAACAACCACTAGGAGTGATTTTGTTGCTTCTTGTCAGATTATTAAAACCGGGATGAATATTGAGCCGTTTCGTTTGCTGGCTGAATGGGAGGCCATAGGGTATCGTCTGGAAAATATCGTGGAAATACCGGGCACGATGAGTCACCGGGGCGGCATTATCGATATTTATCCGCCTACCAGCGAGTCCCCCTTCAGACTTGAATTTTTCGGCAATACTATCGATAGCATCCGTACTTTCGACCCCGTGACACAGCGTTCAAACGCTAATATTCATTCGGTAGCCATCGGACCGGCTGCCGAATTGCTGGCTCTCGGTCGCGCTAATAAGCAATCGTTAGAGGATATCTTGAATAACATCGACCTTTCTGGCTGCACTGCCGAGGTGAAACAGCAGTTTCAGCGTGATAAAGAGATGTTCCTCTCCGGCCAGCAATTGCGTGAAGCGCAATTTTATTCGTCCCTTTTTAATAACGGCAAGATTCTTGACTACCTGCCGCCGGATGCTCTGATTGTGCTTGATGAGCCTTCGTCGATCGCGCAGGCCGCAACTACCTTTGAAGAAGAGTCTGCCCAGATGCGTTTGGAAAAGCTGGAACGCGGAGAATTACCCCGTAATTTCCCCATCCCTCATTTTCATTGGGCTGAATTTGAGACTGTTATTAATAACAGACAGAGTTTGAGCCTGGAAGCGTGGGGGATTGAAGCGGGATTAGATTTTATCTCCGCTCCCGGCTATGCGGGAAAACTCTCCTTTTTTATTGATAAGGCAGTGGAACTCCTGGGGCAGAAAAAGCGTCTTGTCATCGTTAGCCATCAGGCTAATCGATTATCCGAGTTATTCACGGAAAAAGATATCGTCGTTGCGCCTGTTGAAGAGGTAATACAGGTGCCTGAACCCGGCATGATAGTTCTGGTGCATGGCTCTCTCCCGGAAGGCTGGATTATGACCGGCGATACATATTTATTTACAGATGCTGAAATCTTTGGTTTCATTAAGCAGCGCCGTCTCGTTAAAAAGCGTCCGACGGCGCGCTATAAAATCACACTGGATTTTGTGCCTGATGATTATGTCGTCCATGTGGAACACGGTATTGGCAAGTTCACCGGAGTTACCATGCTAAATACAGCCGGCAGCGATAAGGAATATCTAGTTCTAAAATACGCCGGCAACGATGTTCTTTACGTCCCCACGGACCAGATAGATAGGGTAAACCGTTATGTTGGCGTCGGTGATAGGGCCCCTGTGCTTAGCCGACTCGGCACCCAGGAATGGGTCAGTACGCGCCAGAAAGCCAAGGAGGCAGTGGAAGTTTTAGCCCGCGACCTTTTAACTCTTTATGCCTCCCGCGAGGTCGTAACCGGTTTTGCTTTCTCTCGCGATACGGTCTGGCAGCAGGAGCTAGAAGCCGCCTTCCCTTATGTTGAAACACCTGACCAGCTTGAAGCGCAGCGGGAAGTAAAAGAGGATATGGAAAAACCCAAGCCCATGGACCGCCTCGTTTGCGGAGATGTAGGTTACGGCAAGACAGAGGTCGCCATCCGCGCGGCTTTTAAAGCGGTCATGGACAATAAACAGGTTGCCGTACTCGTACCTACCACGGTTCTTGCCCAGCAGCATTATGCCACTTTTTCGGAAAGGCTGGAGGCTTTCCCGGTGAAAGTTGAAATGTTAAGCCGCTTTCGTTCTGAACGCGAGCAGCGCAATATTGTCGCCGGCCTTGCCGACGGCACGGTGGATAATTGCATCGGCACCCATCGCCTCATCCAGAAGTACGTTGTTTTTATAAACCTTGGCCTTTTGATTATCGATGAAGAACAGCGCTTCGGCGTCAACCATAAGGA
>DAOUCO010000018.1:0-12751 GCA_034432135.1 Dehalococcoidales bacterium
CGCCAATAAACTCTGGAACGCCGCGCGCTTCGTCATCAGGAGCCTAGAGGCAGGCACCAATGTCACTAACGAGATAGAGCATGAAAAACTAAAGACGGAAGACAGGTGGATACTATCCCGTCTGAACAGGACAATCGGCGAGGTCACCAGACTTTTAAGCGAATATCAGTTCGGGGAAGCACAAAGACAGATACACGACTTTTTGTGGGGGGAATACTGCGACTGGTACATCGAGCTAGCCAAGATAAGGCTACAAGCCAATGATACTTCTCCCCTGCCAGTGCTGGTGAACGTACTGGAAAAATCGCTGCGGCTGCTGCACCCTTTCATGCCGTTCATCACCGAGGAACTGTGGCAGCATTTGATGAAATATATGAAACAGCCTGTGGTTGAATCGATAATGATCGCCGAGTACCCGGAGACCGATGAAAGCCGATTAGACACCGAGGCAGAGAAAGAAGTCGAGGGCATCTGCGAGATAATACGGTCGATACGCAACGCACGTGCCCAATATAAAGTTGAAAGCACCAGATGGGTAGAATCGAAGATATACACGGAACAGGCGACAGTCTCCCAATATGCCGAAGCAATAAAAACGCTGGCGAGGACTAATCCCATTACATTCTTAAAGGGGGAAGCCGTGGAAAAGGCGGGGGATAATGTACTAGTGATACCGCTGACGCAGGCGACTGTAGCAATTCCCATGGCCAGCATGTTCGATATGGAGGCGGAGAGAAAAAGAATAGAGAAGGACATGGAACAGACGCAAGCCGAGGTAAACCGCCTCGAAGCCAGATTGAAGGATAAAGCATTCCTGACTAAAGCACCGGCGGCAGTAGTTGAAAAGGAAAAAAGCAAACTTTATACTTTAAACGAAAAACTGGAAAAACTAAAGCAACAAAAATCCAGATTATAGGAGGTGAGGTATGTTCTCTAAGATACTAGTGCCGCTGGACGGTTCAAAAGTAGGCGAAGCCGCTTTACCAGTTATCGAACAACTAGTAAATAAACTGGCGGCGGGGACAAAGGTAGAGGTTATTCTTATCGGGGTCATAACGTTATTACGGCACTGGGTGGTGGTGGGGGAAGCCAGTGCCCCGGTTTCCTATACGGAAGAGGAGCTCAAGGTCATCAGACAGAGAGTCGAGGATTATCTGGTGAAGACCGGTGAGTCTCTAAAGAAGAAGGGCGTAACCGTAAGGACGATAGTGAGCACGGGCAATGCCGCCGACGAAATTATCAGAGCCGCCGATGATAGCGGGGCGGACTTAATAGCTATGTCCACACACGGGAGGTCGGGGTTAAGGAAGCTAGCATTCGGGAGCATTACCGATAAAGTACTACAACGGTCACGGATACCGGTGCTGACAGTACGCGCGCCCGAAGGGACAAAGAACGAGTGATAAAATCTCCCTTAATCCCTCTTTTTCAAAGAGGGAAACGGGAAGGGACGGGATTTGCCCTCACCCCCGTATCAAGTACGGGGCAAGCTCTTGTCTTCCCTCTCCCACAAGGGGAGAGGGTTATTAGGAAAAGGGGGAGGAAGGGTATGATTTATAGAGGGGCGAGGGTTTGAGCCACGCCCTTTTGCCGCCACTGTTTTTTAAGATAGTCTAAAGCCTTTTTAGTATCGCTGGCGATGCGGGCTTTTTCACAGCGTTTGAGTCGGTACTTAAACAGCCAGTAAGTAAACTCCTTCATCTCGTCGAGGGTGGTGGACTGGCGGTGGGGACGGTGTTTTTCCTGGCGGAACTGATTTAAGAGGTCGTCCTTTTCAGCGTCGTAAATGCGGCGGTAGGCTTCATCGGAAGAAGGATTACGACGGTATCCCTGCGCCCAGCGTTCTTTATCAATAGCTTCCTGCACGGAGAGGAGTAAAGCTTCTTCGACGGTGACGCCGTAGAAATAATTGAGGTACTGGGCGTATTTTTGCTCGCCGATAAGTTCTTTTACAGCAGCGGCATCGAGCTCAAGCGGGGGAATGCCGTGAAAGAGGAGAGCATCCCTTTCTTCTTCAGGAAGGAGATTTTCCACGGTAGAGCAAAGTCGCTCCGCCAGGAGAAGCCAGTCGAAAGCCTCACCATCAATGAGGTAAACATAGGAGCGGTCGCGATATTCTTCCGAAGCGCTGGACCAGAGGCCGATAGCGCCAAGGAGGGAGAGATACCAGTTTTTACCGGAGGCGATAGATTCTTTAAAATAGCGGATAGCCGCAGCGTCGCCGGCGGCGCCGGTTCCCGTGTGGACTAAACGATTATCTTCAGCGGTCATAAGATAAGATACCAGACCTCTCCCTCTCGGTCTCCCTCTCCGTTTACAGAGAGGGAGAAGAAATTTTGATAAAAACCCTCTTAATCTCCCCTTCGACTTCGCTCAGGGCAAGCTCTTTACGAAAGGGAGAGGATGATTCAATTCTCCCTCTTATCCCTTCCTTCGGCTACGCTCAGGACAGGCTCTTATGAAGGAGGGAAGATGATTGTTCACTTTCTACCTGTTCTGACTTAAGCTTTTCATAGAAGGCGAGTTTGCCGGTATTGACAAGCTCGGTGAGTTTTTTGGTGATGGCCTCGCCGGCGCCGGGGATTTCTTTGAGTCGGTTTTCCGCAACCAATTTAGATACAGGCTCTTTAAGCTCGGCGATAGAGCGGGCGACTTTTTCATAGGCGCGGATTTTAAAGATATTATCCTTCTTGAGCTTGAGCCTGGCGGCGATGTCGGAAAAGATAGCAGAGATTTCAGCGTTGGTCATTTTGTTAATCCAACCCAAATTCCTTTTTTAATAATTCTATCTTGCTTTCGGTAAAGTTAAATTGTTCTGACATTACTTTATCAAAAGCCAATGGCGGACTAAGACGGAATCTTCTATTTCTTAGTTTTTGCCCATCTGAACATAATAACTCGATGCTATAATCATCAAAGGTGATAGAAGTAAAATTCATACGTGAAAATAGAATTGAGTACATTTTTCTCAACCAGATTGGTTTCCTGTAGCGAACAACCATGTAAAGCCTGTAAAAACACCAGTTAGCAATTAATATCCATTTTTCTCTATTGTGTTTATTATAATATAAATGCCCATCCTGCCCGCCACTGACTTTATATGAAAAATCACCTTGCATTAGAATAAGTTCTGAATCATACCGACCTAATAAGAAAGATACCGCAAATTTATGTATACTCTCATTTGAAATGTCATAGTTAAAATCTATGGTGAATATTTTATCTTCCATATCTAAACTACTTTGCAAATTCAACCTCGGTTAATATAAGGTCATTTTGTTTGGTGTTTACTTGGTATTTCAACAACCTGACTGTTTTCTCCTCTATAAACTTTCTCTTTTTCACGTATTCAAATACTTTATCTTGAAAATCAAAACCCACCAAGATACTCTGGACCATCTCGTTATCTCCGCCAGCAAGCTTCCTAACAAGCCAATTTTCATACTTAATAATCTGGTTGAGATTATCTTCTGTGCAAATACCCGTTTTTAACTCGATACATGTATAATTATGAAGTACATCGACCCCATCAACCGATGTAACATGAGTTAGGAATATGTCCATCACTTTATTGAATGATGTAGGTACATAATTTAAATAATCTCGATATTCACCGATTATTTCCTTTAACTTACCGTTGACGAAGCTTTTCATAAACCAAGCATTTAAATAACCCTCGTATTTAATATGTCCTTTTTTATTAGTAGCTAAGCTCAATGGCAATTCAGTGGAACCAATAGCGTATGGTTTGGTAATTTTTGACACTGATTGAAATACCGGATTATTCCTTAACAGAAGCCGTATTAGTTCTTTACCTTCGTCAGTGGTGATAGGATTATGATTTTTTAAATGTATGGCGCCTAGGTCGAATGTCCATATCTTACCTTTGTCCTGCAAATCCATAATGTCACTTAGAGCTATTGGTCTAGGAAAATGCCTGATTGAAGGTTCAAAACATATACGGTAAGGATATTTCTGTTTTTTATCACCCCAGAGATCAGATAAATCATAGAATGGTAAACTGGTAGCTTTCCATAAGCCATAAATTCCTATATTTCTTACATAAAAGAAGATAAAGTCACCAGGTTTAATAGCTTGAAAACTCCCTATTATTTCAGAGTTGATTCGCTCAAGTGGTTGAGAGGATACCCCATAAATACCATGTTGAATGCACTTCTTGAAGTTATCTTGTCCTATTAAAAAAATATGATTGCCCATTTTTCATTCACCTCTCGCTATTTTCATGTAAGAGGTCATGGTTTTGTATTTATGCCCTCTCCATATCGACGCTACCGTCCCAGCAATCTTTATGACATACGAAATAAATTTGGTCGTAATTTAAACCTAGTAGTTCATTGGAATGTACTATTTTACCATCGGAAACAACAAAGACATCTTTTGTTTTTTCTATTATTTTCCCGCATTTATCGCAGGTTTTTACACATAAAAGAGCGTCTTCTGTCATAGTCACCTCCCTTATCTTCCGTGGCAGTGCTTGTATTTTTTGCCGGAGCCGCAGGGGCAGGGGTCGTTGCGGCCGACCTTTTTGCCGGCGGCCATGGCGGGGGCGCGGGGCTTAGTACCTCCTTTAGAGCCCATATTTGCTTTAGCCATGGGGGAGACGGGGGCTTTAGAGGCGTCGCGCTGGACGAGGCTAACGTGAAAGATGACATTGGCGACCTCGTGCTGGATGGTCTCCAGAAGCGTCTGGAACTGCTGGTAGCCAGTGCTTTTATAAGCATCCACGGAACGCACCTGGCGCAGGGCTTGCCAGCCAGCCTGCAGGCGCATATGCTCCATAGCGGTGAGGTGCTCGACCCAGAGCCTATCGATAACCTGGAGCATGACGAGGCGCTCCAAGAGTCGGGCTTTTTCGGGGCCCATGTCTTTTTCCCGCTGTTCGTAAAGGGCGACGGATAAATCGACGAGTTTTTGCTCGATTTCTTTTTCACTCATGCCGTCGAGAGCTTTAGCGTCAAAGTCGCGGGGGAGGGGCATAATGCGGCTGACATCCTTTAAGATGGCGGCGACATTGCCGTCCTCGCCGAACTGGCCGCGGGGGTGGGAGGCAATAATGCCGCAGATTTCCTGGCGCACGTATTCCAGGATATTGGACTTAAGATCGGCGCCGGAAAGGATTTTACGTCTTTCCGCATAAATAAGCTCGCGGTGCTTATTAACGACATCATCGTACTCAACGAGATTTTTACGAATATCAAAGTGATAACCTTCGACACGCTTCTGAACATCCGTAATCATACTGGTAATCATCTTGTTTTCGATGGGGGTATCTTCATCCAAACCGACCCAGCCCAGGACGGTCTTAAGCCGGTCGCCGCCGAAACGGCGCATAATATCGTCCTCTAAAGAGACGTAAAAGCGGGAAGCACCGGGGTCGCCCTGGCGGCCGGCGCGGCCTCTAAGCTGGTTATCAATACGGCGGGCTTCATGGCGCTCCGTGCCGATAATGTGGAGTCCTCCCAACTCAATAATTTTATCGTGCCTTTTTTGCCAGTCGGCGAGTTCTTTCTCATATTGCTTAAGGGCGGCGGGGTCATCAGATTCAGGTTTTTCCGGTTTTTTACCGCCTAAAACAATATCCACGCCGCGGCCTGCCATGTTGGTAGCGACGGTCACCATACCGGGCAAACCAGCATCCTCGATAATCTTACCTTCCCTGGTATGCTCTTTAGCATTAAGGACCTGGCAGGTAATGCCCTGCCGCTTGAGAATGCCGCTTAATTTCTCCGACTTTTCAATAGAGACCGTACCGATAAGAATGGGGATGCCTTTTTCGTGGAGATTCTTGATATCCCTCGAGACGGCGCGGAACTTGCCATCCTCCGTCTTATAGATAAAATCGGGGTTATCGATACGTATCATGGGCTTATTGGTGGGGATTTCCGTAACTTCCAGCTTATAGATTTTATAGAACTCTTCAGCCTCGGTGGCGGCGGTACCGGTCATGCCCGCCAGCTTTTCATACATACGGAAGTAGTTCTGAATGGTTATGGTGGCGTAGGTCAGGGACTCACGCTGGATTTTAACATGCTCTTTAGCCTCGATAGCCTGGTGCAGACCTTCCGAATAGCGCCGACCGTACATCTTGCGTCCGGTAAACTCGTCGACGATAACGATTTCGCCGTTTTCCACGACATATTCGCGGTCGCGCTTATAAAGCGCATGGGCATTAAGAGACTGGCGAAAGACCGATTGAATATCGTTGTTGCGACGGGCTTCTTCAAAGCTCAAAGGGCGGGACTCATCGGCGCTTTCGCCGCCGAAAAGCTCCTCCGTTCTCATGCGGAAAGCCCGGGCAAGCTTTTCCTGCCCGCGAGTCGTAGGCTCAACATAATGCTCTTTTTCATAGGCGATATAATCCACCGTTTTTTTAAGGTTTTCAAGCTCCTCTTTTTCCTCATAATTATGCGATTTGGGCTCGTAAGGCAGTACTTTGCCTGTCATACGGGAGACAACATCGTTAACGGCTTTATAAAGCTGCCCCGTTTCTTCAGCGGGGCCGCTGATAATAAGCGGGGTGCGGGCTTCATCGATTAAAAGGTTATCCACCTCGTCGACAATGGCATAATACAGAGGGCGCTGGACGCAACGTGAAAGGTCGACCACCATATTATCCCTCAAGAAATCAAAGCCGAATTCAGCGGAGGTGCCGTAGGTGATATCAGCCTGATAGGCTTCCTGGCGGGAAATTGGACGGAAGTGGCGCCAGATATCTTTTTCCTTGCCGGAATCATAGGAGGGGTCGTAAAGGCGGGCGGGGGTATGTTCATCAGGGGACTGCATGGGATAGATGCTGGCGACACTCACCCCCAAAGCATGATAGATAGGACCCATCCAGTAGGGGTCGCGCCGCGCCAGATAGTCGTTAACGGTGACGAGATGAGCACCGCGGCCGGCAAGTGAATTAAGATAAAGGGGAAGGGTGGCGACTAAAGTCTTGCCCTCGCCGGTCTTCATCTCGGCGATTTTACCCTGATGTAAAGTCACGCCTCCCAGAAGCTGGACATCATAATGGCGCTGGCCGATAGTACGCTTGGCAGCTTCGCGGACAGCGGCGAAAGCCTCGGGAAGGAGGTCTTCAAGGTCTTCTCCCTCTTTAAATCTAGCCTTGAATTCAGAGGTTTTAGCTTTAAGCGCATCATCGCTAAGTTTTTCAAATTCCGGCTCCAGTTCATTAATCTCTTCAACATAAGGCTGGAGTCGTTTAAGCTCTTTTTCATTAGAATCGAACAGATTGCCGAATAATTTAACCATTTTTCTACACTTTACTTGACTATATGTACTGAATTATATTTTTTCTATCGCGTCCTTTAACCTCTCCCCATTCGACTTCGCTCAGGGCAAGCCCTGTGTCCCCCTCCTCCCTCCGAGGAAGAGGGGGCTACGCCTCCTTCGACAAGCTCAGGATAGGCTCTCTTAGACGCCCCACGTCTGTATTACCCTTTATTTATCAACTCTCTGGCTTGAGGCGCCAGAGACTCCAAGACCATTATCCTCACTTCACCCATTCCATCCACGGTAAAAGGATGGACGGAAGGAGCGGCGTTGGATTTTAGAAAACATGGTATATTATAGCTTTCCAGAAGGCCCTTGATTACCTGCGCCTCCATTTCACTATGGGCGTGATAGACCTGAACCATTTTTTCATTACTTTTCAAACATGGCTCCTATGGACTGGCCGGTGTGGATACGTCTGATAGCTTCGCCGAGGAGAGGAGCGATGGAGATAATTTTTATCTTACTGATTCTTTTTCTGGGTGGAATAGGAACGGAGTCGGTAACCACGACCTCTTTTACCGGGCTTTCCGCAATACGCTTGACGGCCGGGCCGGACAGGATAGCATGAGTGGAGCAGGCGTAAATATCTTTCGCTCCTCCTTTTTTCAAAGCCTGGGCGACTTTGACTAAAGAGCCGGCGGTATCGATTTCTTCATCGACGATGAGAGCATTTTTGCCGTCAACATCACCGATAACATTAAGCACTTCGGTCTCATCATTATTATCGATACGCCTTTTCTCCATGACAGCCAGCGGTTTTTTCAGCCAGGTAGCGATATCTCTTGCTTGCTTGGTAATGCCGAAATCGGTGGCGACGACCACCAGGTTTTTAATATTTTTCTTTTCAAAATAATCGCTCAACAGATTAAAGGCGGTAAGCTCATCGACAGGGATGCTGAAGAAGCCCTGAATCTGGGCTTTATGCAGGTCAACGGTAAGGACGCGGTTGGCGCCGGCGACAGTAAGAAGGTCAGCCACAAGGCGGGCGGTAATGGGGACGCGGGGCTGGTCTTTTTTATCACTGCGTCCATAGGCGTAGTAGGGAATAACGGCAGTAATACGCCTGGCGGAGGCACGCTTTACAGCGTCAATGATAATGAGAAGCTCCATAAGATGGCTGTTGACCGGAGATGAGATAGGCTGGACGATAAAAACGTCGCGCTCTCTGACGTTTTCCAGGATACGAACGAAGGTATTTTCATTACTGAACTGCATAACTACACATTTACCCAGACGCTTGTGAAGATAAGCGGTTATCGCCTTAGCCAGTGTCCTGTGGGCAGTTCCGCTGAATATAGTTAGCTTATCGTTCATGAAAAAACTCCTCTCTTAATACCAAGGTTTTCCGCATTTTTATTATAGCACGATTTAAGGGCAAGCTCACATCGAAAACACAGTATTTTAAGTTCTTTCTCACCCCCTTTATCCCCCTCTTACTGGAACTCCTCCCGACCCGTAAAAAATATTGAAGAATCGTTGAACATGGGCAGGCGGAGATAGAGATTCTCACGGTCGTTCCGATAAAATCGGGACTCCCTCAGAATGACAGGGGAAAAAGGGGAAAAACCGAAGTCAAAAGTAAGTTCAGATTAAAATATCGCGGAGGGTCTTGAGATTAACGACGTCTTCTCTGTTATATTCGCAGAGCTTATCAAGGGCATCGAGGTCGAAGGAATCGACATATTTCCACCAGAGTTTAACAGCTTCACGGCCGTTCATATCGGGCAGGTTGCGGCTAACGCCAAGCTGTTTTTCCACGCCTTTCAGACCGCCGTGCAGGTTTTTACTCCAGCAATCATACATGAGGTCGCGGTGGCGGAACAGCTGCGCCAAGTCGATACCGTAATGGGAACGAATAAAGGGCAAATCGAAGCGGCTGCCATTATAGGTATAGATGATATCGACACCCTGCAAAGCTTCCAGGATGGCATCGGCGGAGATATCCCTGCCGACGAACTGGATAAATTCAGTTTCCTCGCCGCGGCAAAGGTAAATTCCAACAACCGTAATCTCGCTGGTGGAATACATAAGGCCGGTTGTCTCAATATCGATATAGGCTTCAAAAATATCTTGTTTTGAGCGGGCGGGTGGCAAATATAACCTCTCCCCCTTTAATCCCCCTCTCCAAATGAAGCACTTAATTAATACCATGATTCAGTTGTTTGGAGAGGGGGATTTATTTTTTAAGAGGGGCTGACGCCCCTCTTTGACGCCTCATTGGATAAGAAAACATCAACTCTCAACATACCCTCTATGGCTATTGATGCAACCGTCTAAGGCGGGCATTTTGCACAGATGGAGCGAAAAAGCGTAGTGCTTAAATAACGGTCGCCGCGGTCAGGGAGAATAACGACAATATTGCCCTTTTTCATTTTCTTAGCGACTTCCAAGGCACCTGCCACGGCGGCACCGCTGGACATGCCAGTGAAGAGTCCTTCCCTAACCGCCAGCAAGCGGGCGGTCTCAAAAGCATCGCCATCTTCAACGGTTATTTTTTCATCGTAGGCTGCGGGATTAAAAATACCGGGGACAACACTTTCCTGCATATTTTTCAATCCTTGAATGGTATGGCCTAAAGTAGGTTCAACGGCGACAGTCTTGATACCGCGGATTTTTTCTTTAAGATATTTACTGGTGCCAATTAAAGTGCCTGTTGTACCCATAGCGCAAACGAAAACATCGACCCTGCCTTTAGTCTGGTTGAATATTTCCGGGCCGGTAGTCTCATAGTGTGAAAGGACATTGTTGGGATTATCGAACTGGTTGGGCATATAGTATTTGCCGGGTTCGGCTTTTAAAGCTTCGTGGGCACGGCGTATAGAGCCATCGACACCTTCCTTGGCAGGCGTAAGAACAACCTCGGCGCCGAAAGCCTGGAGAGTAAGCTGCCGTTCCACGCTGACGCATTCCGGCATAAATAGTTTGACTTTATAACCTTTGGCGGCACCGATCATAGCGATAGCGATACCGGTGTTGCCAGAGGTCGGCTCGATAATAATCTTATCTTTAGTAAGCTCGCCGGACTGCTCCGCTAGTGTAATCATATATAAAGCCGGGCGGTCCTTGACGGAACCACCGGGGTTATTGCCCTCGAGCTTGGCAAAAATCTTAACGTCGGTATTGCCGTTCAGCCTGGTGAGCTGTACCAGCGGAGTATTACCAATAGCGCCGAGGACATTAATGTTGCCGTTTTTCATAGCGATTTATCCAGACTTGACTAAATTATAGCACTTTAAAAGATGCTATTCATCGATGCCAGGGACAGGGAAGTTACGGCATATCCGGGCTATCTCCTGCCTGACATCTTCCACAACTTTTTTATCATCGATATTTTTTATGACCCGAACGATCAAAGCACCGATTTGCTGCATTTCCGCTTTACCGAAGCCGCGGGTAGTAGCCGCCGGAGTGCCCAGACGGATACCGCTGGTTACTGCCGGAGGCCGAGTATCAAAAGGAATCTCATTCTTATTGCAGATGATGCCGGCGGCATCCAGAACTTTTTCCGCCTGTTGACCAGTAACCCCAGTAGCACTAAGGTCGACTAACATGAGGTGGTTATCCGTACCGCCGGACACGAGGCGGAGTCCCTGTTTTTGCAGTTCAGCAGCCAGGGCGCGGGCGTTTTCCAGAATAGCCTTCTGATAGGCAACAAAGGAAGGCTGCATCGCTTCAAGGAGAGCGACGGCTTTAGCAGCGACGGCATGCATGAGGGGCTTACCCTGCGCTTCAGGGAAGACAGCGGCATCGATAGCCTTAGCGTACTCCTTCTTGCAGAGAATCAAGCCACCGCTGGTGCCGCGCAGGGTCTTATGGGTGGTGGTGGTAACAACATCAGCGTAGGGGATGGGGGAGGGGTGCAGGCCGGCGGCGACGAGCCCGGCGATATGCGCCATATCCACCATGAACTTTGCACCGACCGAATCGGCAATACGTTTAAATCTTTCAAAGTCGATAATCCGGGGATAGGCGGTATACCCTGCCAGAATTACCTTCGGCTTATACTGCTTAGCCAATTTTTCGACTTCCGGGAAGTCAATGCGCTCGGTGTCGCGGCTGACATGGTAATGTATAAATTTATAGGAACGGCCGGAAAAGGTAACCGGGGAACCATGGGTGAGATGACCGCCGTGGGCGAGGTCCATAGACATGATGGTATCGCCGTATTCCATTAAAGCGAAATAGGCAGCCATGTTCGCCTGGGAGCCGCTATGAGGCTGGACGTTAGCATGTTCGGCTTTATAAAGCTCTTTAGCGCGCTTGATAGCTATCTCCTCGATAACGTCCATATTTTCGCAGCCGCCGTAGTAGCGCCGGCCGGGATAGCCTTCGGCGTATTTATAAGTCAGGAAAGAACCCTGGGCTTCCAGCACTGCTTTGCTGGTGTAGTTTTCTGAAGCAATAAGGTTGATGGTCTCTTTCTGTCGTTTTGCTTCACACTCAATAGCGGCGGATATTTCAGGGTCGGTCTTGCTCAAGAAACTCATAACAACTGTCTCCTTAAAAAGGGAAAAAACACCTACCCTAGTCTACAATGGGGGGAAAAGGGGTGTCAATTGGGGTTACAGAGTATTACAGGAGAAAAACTCACCCCCTTTATCCCCCTCTCAAACAGATTCGCGAGGTATGCCCAATTATTATTATGTTTGAGAGGGGGAGGATTTGTTAAGAGGGGCTGGTGCCCCTCTTCGCAGGCTACTCCCCCTAATAGATTATTAATGTAGTGCTTGACAAAGAAGAAGAGAACGAATAAACTTAGATACTTTTATGTCTACCCGAATAACCATAAAGGTTTAGGGGGGTGAAAATGCCAAAGGTCAAAGTCGGCGATATAAATATGTATTATGAGGTGCATGGCAAGGGAGAACCGCTAGTCATGATTATGGGCGCCGGGGGTAATATAGAATGGATGCGCCAAGCAATTCCAGTATACTCGCGGGAATACCGTTTGGTACTTTTCGATAACCGGGGCGCCGGCCGGACCGATGCGCCCGACATTCCCTACACAATAGCAATGATGGCTGATGACCTGGCTGGTCTGCTTGACGCTATCGGTATTGATTCGGCACATATCCAGGGGGGATCAATGGGGGGAATGATAGCCCAAGAATTTGTCTTGCGTTATCCCGAGAGAGTAAGAAGCCTTATCCTGGCATGCACCTATTGCGGAGGGCCGGGAAGCAGTATCGTGACCGACCCGGAAGCAATACGTTTCGCACAACGCATTCCAAGCTTATCCGGAAAAGAATTGATGATGGAAACATTACGCATATGTGTAAGCCAAGAATTTATAGCTAAAAATCCAGGTCTTATAAAGAATATGATGAAGCAAATGATGAAGTACCCCGTGCCCCCCCCAAGGTTCTAAGAGGCAGGGAGAAGCAGTGGCGAGCTATAACACCTATGAACGTCTGCCGGAGATAAAAACGCCGACACTGGTAATATCAGGGGA
>DAOUCO010000019.1:0-19665 GCA_034432135.1 Dehalococcoidales bacterium
CATCGCTTTCTATACGGTCGGACAGCGTAAAGGATTAGGCATTACCGCAAATAAACCTCTCTATGTTACGGCAATCGAGCCGGAGAAAAACGCCGTCATTGTCGGGACAAAAAAGCAGACCTACAGCGACGTATTGATAGCCGATAACCTGAACTGGATAGCGATAGCCAAACCGGAAAAGCCGATTAAATTAAAAGCAAGTATAAGGTATCGTCATGAAGAAGCCGAAGCTGTTATCAGTCCTCGTCATGGCGAAACTTATTATGTAAAGTTCACCGAGCCGCAGATGGCTATTACGCCGGGACAGTCCGTGGTCTTTTATGACGGTGATACCGTCATCGGCGGCGGCAAGATAATCAGACAGAGAAGGTAAGATATGGCAGTGGTAATTGCGGTATGCACAAGTGAAAAGAAAGGCACAGTGAAAACGCCGGTAGCGAAAGTATTCATTAAAGAAGACTACGGGGTCGTCGGCGATGCCCATGCGGACTGCACTACCCACCGCCAGGTAAGCCTGCTGGGAATAGAGAGCATCGACAAAATGCGTGGCAAGGGCATAGATTTAAAACCGGGCGACTTTGCGGAAAATATCACCATCAAAGGCATAGACCTGTGTTCCCTGCCCATTGGTACGCAACTAAATATCGGCAAAGAAGTGATACTAGAGATGACCCAGATAGGCAAAGAATGCCATGCCGGCTGCGCCATCCGCCAACTGGTGGGTGACTGCATTATGCCGCGGGAGGGGATTTTCGCTAAAGTGATACACGGCGGACGCGTAAAACCCGGCGATAAAATAGAAGTAATGGTGAAGAAATGAACAGAATTCTGAAGAAAGTGGAACTAATAAAAATTACAGGAGGCGAGACCGAAACGGCGGCGGAAAATGTTATTAAAGAGTCGACCCTTACTATAAATATCAACGGCAGGCATTATTCCTCCGTTATTATCGTGGGAAAGCTAATAAAAGAGTTCGTGGTGGGGCACCTTTTTACCCAGGGGGTTATCAATAAGGCGGAGGACATCAAATCCCTGACAATTAAAAACAACACCGCCGATGTTATTTTATCAAGGCGCATAAAGAAAATGCCCGCGCCCATTAAAGTAAAGTCGTCTTTAAAGGTCAGCAAAGAAGAAGTTTTCAAGTGCGTCGACGCCGTACTGAAATCAGAAATATTTGCGGAGACCGAGGGCGTCCATTCCGCCGGGCTTTTCCTGCGCGGGGAAAAAATTCTCTGTACCACCGAAGATATCGGGCGGCACAACGCGCTGGATAAAATAATCGGGTACGGTATGCTACATAACGTTGATTTTAGCCAAACGCTAGCGGCTTCTACCGGCAGGCAGCCATCAGAAATGGTGATGAAAATCTGTCGCGCCGGCATCCCTATCATCGCGACCAAAGCCGCCATCACCGACCGCGGTGCGGCTCTGGCTAAGAAATACGGCGTGACACTAATCGGCTTCGTGCGGGAGGCAGGCACAACATTGAACACAGATATGTCTGTCCGCGTTGTTAAAGTAGCCGGTATGAAAATTTATTCCTGTCCGGAAAGGATACTCTGTGAATAATAATTCTTTTAAGGTAGAATGAATATATGGCAAGGGACACCATCGAGCAAATACTTGAACTGAAGAAAGCCAGGAACGCCATCATCCTCTCCCACAACTACCAGCGGGGGGAGGTGCAGGATATAGCGGACTTCGTCGGGGACTCGCTGGAGCTAAGCCAGAAAGCCGCAAAAACTAACGCCGATGTTATCGTCTTCTGCGGGGTGCACTTCATGGCGGAGACCGCTTCCATTCTCAATCCGAAGAAGAAGGTTTTACTCCCGGATGCCGGTGCCGGCTGTCCCATGGCCGACATGATTACCGCCGAGCAACTGCGACAGAAAAAGAAAGAACTGCCCGGCGTGACGGTCGTAACGTATATCAACTCTACCGCCGCGGTCAAAGCGGAGTCCGATTACTGCTGTACTTCCGCCAACGGCGTAAAGGTCATCAGCAGTATTACAGCTAAAGATATTTTATTCGTGCCGGACCAGTACCTGGGCGACTTTATAACTAAAAGAACGGGGAAAAAAATGCATCTCTGGCCAGGCTACTGTCCCACCCATGTGAGGATACTGCCGGAGGACATCATCCAGCGGAAGAAGGAATACCCTAACGCGAAGGTGGTGGTCCACCCGGAGTGCCGCCCGGACGTCATCGCTCTGGCCGATGAAGCCTTAAGCACCAGCGGCATGATACGCTACGCCGCCCGCGAGGACGTTAAAGAGCTGATAGTCGGCACAGAAGTAGAAATTTTACACCGACTGAATAAAGAAAACCCCGGGAAAAAATTCATCGCGGCATCTAAAAAGGCGACGTGTCCTAATATGAAGAAAATCACGCTGGAAAAAATCATGGACTCTCTGGAAACATTAACGCCGGAGGTAAAAGTGCCGGAGGTAATACGCGTTAAAGCCCTAGTTCCCGTCGAACGGATGCTGGCTATGGTATAAGAAAATAGTTCACCCCTTCGACAAGCTCAGGGCAGGCAGGCTCAATAAAATAGTTCGACAGGCTTACTATAAATGAAACAGAAAAATTATATCGTTATTTTGATAACTGCGAAAGACAAAGAAGAAGCACAGAAAATAGCCAAAGTCCTGGTCAAGCGGCGGGAGGCTGCCTGCGTCAACATCGTCCCGGCAGTGAACTCTCATTTCTGGTGGAAAGACAAACTGGAAGCAGCCGAAGAAAGCCTGCTCATCGTTAAAACTAAAGAGTCGCTATTGCCGGAGGTTATAAAGTCGGTAAAGAAAATCCACAGTTACCGTCTACCGGAGATAATCGCTTTGCCCATTATCGGCGGCAGCCGCGACTACCTGGAATGGATAGACAGCGAGACGATATAAGCAAATGAGGTAGGACAGCATGCTTACCATGGAAGAATTGCAAAGGTACGACCGGCAGATAATGATATACGGGTTCGGGGAGGCGGGGCAAGAAAAGCTTAAGAAAGCTAAGGTGTTCCTGGCCGGGGCAGGAGGATTAGGTTCGCCGGTGGCTATTTATCTCGCCGCCGCAGGCATCGGCACATTACGTATTGCCGACCACGACAAGGTGGAGTTAAGCAATCTTAACCGGCAGGTGCTGCACTGGGAAGAAGACATAGGAAAACGCAAGGTAGATTCGGCGGCGGCTAAATTAAGAAAATTCAATAAAAACATCAAGATTGAGGCAATATCCGAGACGATAACCGAAAGCAATATATCGCGACTAGTGGGCAATGCCGACCTGATAGTGGACGCCATGGACAACCTACCGACGCGCTATCTTTTAAATAAAGCGGCTATCGAAAAAGGGGTTCCATTTATCCACGGAGCAGTCTATGGCTTCGAGGGGAGAGCCATGACCGTACTACCGGGTAAAACAGCCTGCCTGAACTGTCTTTACCACGGGGCGACCGTGCCTAAAGAGAAATTCCCCGTCATCGGGATAACACCGGCGGTCATCGGATGTATCGAGGCTACCGAGGTGATAAAATATATCGTAGGACTGGGCGAGCTATTGACCGACAGGCTATTGAACTTCGATGGTTTAAAGATGAAATTCAGCGAGTTTAAAATCAACCGCGACCCCAATTGCGAGGTCTGTGGCAATAAAGCAAAAAAGGTGAAAAAGAAATGAGCGTTGATGTTGAAATATCATCTGCCTTCGGTAGATATACCGGCGGTGTTTTAAATATGAAGGTTGAAGGCAAGACCGTCCGGGAGTGCCTGCACGACCTAGTGCGGCAGTTCCCCGATTTAAAGAGAATGCTACTCGATAAAGACGGTAACCTGATGCATTACTACGATTATTTTATCAACGGGGAAAGCGTTTATCCCAAGGACATGAACCGGCCGCTTAAAGACGGGGATAAGCTGAACGTGATTTACGTGATTCACGGGGGGTGAGGAGGGCGAGTAGTTAGTAGTTAGTAATTGGTAGTTGGTGACTACCCCTCACCTAACCTCTCCCACAAGGGGAGAGGAAACTGGATTCCAGCCTACGCGGGAATGACAATATTATCAACTAACCTAAATCTTGGTCCAGTCAATTCCCAGCTTACATGCAGGGCAATCTTTATTATAAGGTAATTCTATCCTGCAGTGCGGGCAGATGTATTTATCGCCCTGTTTTATGGGCGGCAGGTGTTTTTCTTTTTTCTTACTTTTATTTTTAGCCATGGTACACCTCACATTTAATTTTCTTTATCCATATTTCTATATTTTAACCATCTCCCTTTTTGCTCTACGCGAGTTTGCTCGTCGGTGGGCTGGTAGCGAGCTAAAAAGTCCTTACGGAAAGTGGTAAAAGTGCCGTCCAGAATAGATTTTCTGATACCGTTCATCAGGTTGCTGATAAAGCGGAGGTTATGAATGGTAGCCAGCCGCAATGCTAAAAGCTCCTCGCTGCGGAAGAGGTGGCTTAAGTAAGCGGTGGAGAAAGTGCGGCAGGTATAGCAATCGCAGGCTGGGTCGACAGGCTTATCCATCTTACGATAAGCGGCCCGGCGGATATTGATTCTTCCTTTACGTGTAAAGAGGGCGCCGTTGCGGGCGACTCGCGTCGGCAGGGCGCAGTCGAAGATATCAATGCCGCGTGCTACCCCTTCGATAAGGTCTTCCGGCGAGCCAACCCCCATGAGATAACGCGGTTTATCCTGCGGCAAAAGCGACGCCGTCTGCTCAACCAGCGGCCAGGTAACATCCTTGGGCTCGCCGACGCTCAAGCCACCGATGGCATAGCCGGGGAAATCCAGGCCGGTTAGATATTCCGCCGAGGCTTTTCTTAAGTCCGGGAACATGCCGCCCTGCACAATAGCGTAAAGCGCCTGCCCGCTTTTCTTATGGGTTTTGAGACAACGCTCCGCCCAGCGGTGTGTCCGCTCCATAGCTGTCCGAACCTTCTCTTTGCTGTCGCCATAGGCAGAGCATTCATCTAATACCATAATAATATCGGCGCCTAAAGATTCCTGGTATTTAATTGCCAGCTCGGGGGCGAGGAAGTGCTCGGAGCCATCGATATGGGAGCGGAATTTAGCGCCTTCGTCATTGATTTTACAGAGGGGGGAGAGGCTAAAGACCTGGTAGCCGCCGCTATCGGTAAGGATAGCGCCATCCCAAGCCATAAAACGGTGCAGTCCTCCCAACTTCTTAATAATATCGATACCAGGGCGTAAATAGAGGTGATAGGTGTTGGCAAGGAGCATATTGAAGCCTAGCTCTTTTATTTCGCCGGGAGTGATAGTCTTTACAGTCGCCTGGCTACCGACGGGGAGGAAGACGGGCGTAAGGACTTTTCCATGCGCCGTATTAAGCTCGCCGGCGCGGGCAGTATTGCAAGTCTTTAATAAAGTAAAGTGCCTCTCGGTCATGCTGTTCCTTTTTATTGGAGCCCATTATATTTATTTTCAGCGATAGAAATTGCCACGCCCCGATTTCATCAGTGCTCGCAATGATAACATACATTATCCCTGTATCAGCCGGCTGGCAATAATGCTACGGTGAACCTCGGAGATGCCGACGTATATTTCGGTCATCTTGGCGTCGCGGTAGAGCCGTTCCACGGGAAGGGACTTCATCGTGCCGTAGGCGCCGTGAATCTGCATCGCCAGACGGGTGACATCAACCGCCACCTGCGAGGCAAATAATTTAGCCATAGACGACTCGTACTGGATGGTTTGCCCCCGGTCGCGGAGGAAGGCGGTACGGTAGACCAGCCAGCGCGCTGCCTCGATGCGGGACGCCATTTCCGCAAGGTGCTGTTGGATAGCCTGCATACGGGCAATGGGCTTGCCCTGCGCCTGCCGCTGTTTAGCATACTCCAGCGATAAGTCTAAAGCCGCCTGGGCTACCGCCACCCCCTGCATGGCGACACTCATCCGCTCGACGCTGATAGCGTCTAATAAAATATCGAACCCTTGCCCTTCTTTACCGATGAGGTTTTCCTGCGGCACGTAAACATCATCGAGATTTACGATAGAGGCGCCGAGTCCCCTTAAGCCCATCGTCTCAAGCACCTCCTGCACGGCGAAACCTTTTACTTTAGATTCCACGATAAAAGCGTTCAATCCTTCAGCGGCTTCGCGGCGGGCAAAGAGCAACACCACGTCCAGCACCGGCGCCAGGGACATGAATATTTTTTGTCCGCTGATAATAAAGCCTTTGCCGCTGCGACGGGCGACGGTCTTGACCAGTCGGGGGTCGGAGCCGGTATCCGGTTCAGTAAAGCCGATGCCACCCAGCCATTTCCCAGCCGCCAGAGGCATAAGGAGGCGCTTTTTCTGCTCCTCATTGCCGAAGCGATAAATACCTTCCTCCGGCACGGTATTAACAGACATGATAGCGCCTACGGTCACGGACGCCTGGCAGATTTGCTCCAGCGCCAGGATAAAGCTAACGTAACCCGCGCCCCCGCCGCCGTATGCGGCGGGATAAGGCAAGCCTCGAAAACCGAGTTTAGCCATCTTTTGTACCAGGTTTAAAGGAACCTCATTAGAACGGTCGATAGCCGCCGCTTGCGGCGCGACCTCTTTTACAGCGAAGTCCTTAGCCAGGTTTTGCAGCATTTTTTCCTGTTCGGTCAAGCTAAAATCCATAGCACCTCCTGCGGGGACAGTTAAATTATACACAATAGAGAGGCGATATGGAAAAAGGAACGGATTTTCACGGTCGTCCTTCTACAGAAGGACTCCCTCAGAATGACAGTAGAGAGAGTTGTAAATCATAACATAGCATTATAAGATAGGGTCGATGGAAGAGAAGTTAAAAAAATTCCTGGCACAAAGGACCAAGAAATACATTACCGATAGCAGACGGGTACCTTCCGCCGTACTAGTGCCGATTTACGAGAAAGACGGGCAATACAATATCGTGTTCATCAAACGGACGATGAAGGTCAAAACACATAAGGGACAAATATCCTTCCCGGGAGGGATGCGGGATAGGGGGGATAAAACGCTGCTGGACACCGCCCTGCGGGAATCAGAAGAAGAGATAGGACTGCGACGAAAAGACGTTACCATACTGGGCGAGCTGGACGACGAGATAACGACCACTTCAAACTTTATTGTTACGCCGTTTCTGGCAAAAATACCATGGCCTTACCGGTTTACAACAAATAGCGAGGAGGTCGAAAAAGTAATCGCCGTACCGGTCAGGGCATTACTAAGCAGGGACAACCGGAAGATAGACACCGAGATACTGGAAGGTAAAAAAATAAAATCATTTGTATACAATTACCGGGGAACGGTTATCTGGGGCGCGACCGCCCGCATATTGAAAAAATTATTAGAGATAATACCTGCTAGACCAGCACGCAATCCTTGAAGATGATGTTCTTGCTATAGCCATCGTATTTGCCGCGTACTGTCACTGCCTGTCCTTCGTTAAGGCGGGTGAGTTTAGAAGATTAATCTTTATCAAAGGTACAACGCAGGCTCCACATTATTTTCTTTTGCGCGCCGGTAAGCATAATATAGCGTATTTCCAGATGCTCTCTAACAAATACCTTGTCCACGATGCCTTGTATAACCAGAGTCTTGCCAGCGAATTTTGAATTAGCCGCGGACTTATCGGCTCTGAAAAGAGCGTCAATCTGGTCGGCGGAAATTTGCATGCCGTCCCGGATTTCTTCCAGTTTTACTGATGCCATAGGTGCAGGCTCAGGCTGGATTTTTATTTCCGGCTTTGGCGCCGACGGGGGCACTATCGGTTTTGGGTTTGACGGAAGTTCCTGTTTGGGGAGCGGTGGCGGCGTTATTAAAGGTTCCGTTGCCGGGGCAACTTCAGTCCTGGGCGGTGGAGCAGGCTTAAGTCCAGGAGGAGGCAACTGTATTACCGGCTGTTCCGGCGGCGTCGAAACAGGCGGCTCAATGGGTTTGGAAACGGCTTGAGACGCCGGCTTTTGGCTAGATTCGGGAGCGGGTTCTGGCTTGAGTTCAGCAACAGGTTGATAAACAGGTTTTTCCGGTATTTTAGGTCTTGTTTTTATTTCCTGCTCTGGTTCAGGCGGGTATTCAGGTTCTAATTCCGGCTCTTCTTCGGGTTGTGCCGACTTTGAAGTAAGGCTACGCTCTTCCTGGAGTTCTTTAAATGTTTTATCGATTTTTTTAAAGGCCCGGGATACGAGCGGATAACCGCACCACTGGCAAGCCCAATCAATAGTCCTTAGTGTTTGACGACCGCAGTTAGGACAAGCTGGCATCGAAACCTCTTAACCATAGATTACACGTGAGAGATACGGCTTGTCAACTACTTTTATATTACCTGTCTATGCCGGCGTACGATAGCGACAGTAGTGATGATGGCGACAGCTAAAACCACCACCCCACCGATGAGTACATAAAGCTGAACGTAATCCGTCCGCCAGTTAGCGGTGACAATCATAGGCGAATCCATTACTACAGATGAGTCAGCCGCGGTATCCGTAAGGTCGCCGCTCCAGCCGTTAAAGATACGTCTGATAAGTAATCCCTGTATCGGCGCAATGGAAATGGAAGCTGTTGCGCCCTCTTCATACCAGCCAGCACCAGCAGGTTCGCCGTATTCCGAATTCAACGTCAGCAAGTACTCATTCCGCCAGCTGGCAGCGACCGTTTTAGGGCTATCCATTACTAATGATGCCGACGAAGAGGTGCCGGAATAGTCTACACTCCAGCCGGTGAAGATATGCTTGGTATCCGGAAGCTGTATGTAGGGCGTCACGGAGAACCCGGCTGTTTCACCTTCTCGATACCAGCCGGCGCCGGTGAGCGTGCCATATTCTGAATTCAGGGTAAGGAGATATTCATGCCGCCAGTTGGCAGTTACTGTTTTCGGGGTATCCATATATAATTTGGCAGTTGGTTCGGTACCAGTGTAGTCGCCGCTCCAGCCGGTAAAGATATGCCTGGTATCCGTCAGTTCGATAAAAGGCGTCACGGAAAAACTGGCGTATGTCTGGTCTTTATACCAGCCGCCCCCTTGAGGGTCATCGAAGTCAGAAAATATTTGAAGCAATTGCTCTTTATTATAATTAGCCGTATACGACCCTTTGGTGACAATCCTGGTGACAGTAACGCTGCCGTCGTCCCATTGGATAAAGACATATCTTGTGCCTTTCCCCATATCTACCAATTGAGGAACAGTTATGGTATGTGAAACGCCTGGTATCCAGAGCATTGGTGAAGGCGCCGAGGTATAATTATAACCGTCTAGAGTTAGCACTGTCTCACCATAAGGCAGACTTATATTCAGGGAGAAAATAAATTTTGCCAATAAGGCAAGGTCCCCGTAGTATTGATCATCGAGAACAGGGTGCTGGATAGATTCAAAATAATTATCTTCTTCATACTCTGAAGTCCGCGGACCGGCATACCAAAAGAGCTCTTCAGCGGAAAGCTCATAATCGCCATTGATATCAGCAATATCAAAGTTGTTTAAAGCCTGAAAAAGAAAAAAAGAGAAAACGCCATGCCTTAAATAATCGGTCTCCCAGCCCACTTCGTAGGAACGAGTTCCCATCAGTATCACTCGCCCGGAGGCTGATAAATAATATTGAAAACATCCCGCGTGGCAGGTATCCAGTATGATAGCAATTTTCCCTGCCTGCACCGGTTGAAAAGCTCTCGCCAGTTCGACAGTAGAAATAGCATTTTCGAAAGAGTCCACAAGCGTATCATAAGGGAAAAAAAATCCGTTTAGATAATCAGAGCCATGGCCGGAAAAATAAAACAGCGCAGTGTCATTTTCGTCAGCATTATAGGCGAGCCAGTCGATAGCATTGAGTATATTAGCTTTAGTGGCCTGAGATTCAACTAACAATCTAATATGGTTTGAACCCCAGATTGGCCCTAAAATAGAAGAAAGTTCCCATGCACTATCATCACTGTAATCAATGTCATTGATATATAGATAATTAGACACTCCAGCGATGACCGCCCAGCATTGCGGCCCGGAATCGGCCTGTGCGGGCATTACCGGCAGAGCAAACGTGGAAACCAAAGACAAGACCGTAGCCAGGATAGCGGCTACCGCAACTCTAGTAAATCCTTTTTTCATGCAGCACAATCTATAAAAAATACTTATTACTTTATCTTAAATAATATCATTTAGAGAACAAACTCAAAAAGGCTCGAGCTTTTAGCGGTAATCTTAACATTCCATTATTAAGTTTCCTTATTTTTTATTGACATATTATCTAGAAATCATTTATAATTATTATATTGGTACTATTGGAGATAAACGATGGCCAGTAAGAACTATTACGATATACTGGGTGTGAAGAGGGACGCCACGGACAAAGATATCAAGCAGGCGTACCGGCGTTTAGCGCGCAAGTATCACCCCGATGTCAACCCCGGCAATAAAGCCGCCGAGGCTACGTTCAAGGAAATCAATGCCGCTTTCGAAGTTCTATCCGATAAGGAGAAACGCCGGAAGTACGATAAATACGGCGACAAGTGGCAGTACGCCGACCAGATAGAGCAAGCCGAACGGCAGCAAGCGCAGTACCGGCAGTACACTACTAGCGATGGCACCAGCTTCCACTTCGGCGGGGATATCGGGGGGATGGACAGTCTTTTCGATGAGCTATTCGGAGGGCTGCGTTCCCGCGGCGCGTCAAGGCGTGCGCAAGCGATACGCGGGCAAGACCTGGAAACTAATGTTGAAGTAACACTGGAGGAAGCCTTCAACGGCTCCAGCCGCACGATAAACCTACAGGGGGAGCAACCATGTTCGGCCTGTCAGGGGACGGGGCGTATCCAGAACCTTGCCTGCTCGGTATGCCGTGGTACTGGCGTAGTGGCGAATATCAACCGACTTGAGGTAAAGATACCAGCCGGGGTGACCACCGGCTCGCGCGTAAGAATATCCGGTAAAGGACAGCCGGGCTACGGCGGCGGTCCCAGCGGCGACCTGTATCTTAATGTTACCGTTCTGCCCCACCCTATTTTCCAGAGGCAGGGCGATGACCTGACCATAGAAATACCCGTGCCTCTAACAGTGGCGGTACTGGGCGGGGAGGTACAGGTGCCGACTCTTAAAGGCAAGCTGGCGCTTAAAATACCGCCGGAAACCCAGAATGGCCGCATCTTCCGCCTGGGGGGACAGGGCATGCCCCACCTGGGAAAACCGACGATGCGGGGCGACCTGAAGGCAAAAGTGAGTATCGTCCTCCCGACCAGACTGACAGAAAAAGAAAAGGAACTATTCAGGCAATTAAACCAGTTACGTCCGGTCTGAATTCAAGGTGAGGTAAATTATGAACAATGAAACGAACGAAAGAGAACCGCGCTATGTTATAAGTGTTGCGGCAAGGATGCTGGATATGCATACGCACACATTACGTTATTACGAACGTGTGGGCATTATCCAACCACGACGCTCGCGGGGCAATGTTCGCCTTTATTCGGACTATGACATCGCTCTCTTGAAAAGAGTAAAATCTCTGGTGGAGGATATGGGCATCAATCTGCCGGGGGTGGAGGTTATATTACGTATAATGCAACGTATAGGCGAGCTCCAGCAAGAGCTGGAACAGGCGCATAAAGAAATAGAACAATTGAGGGGAGGCGAAGAATAATGAGGCAGGAGCGTTTTACAGAACAGGCACAGGAAGCAATACAAACATCCCAGCAGATGGCGATGCAGTTCAAGCACAGCCAGTGGGACGTGGAACATATTCTTCTAGCCATGTTAGTACAGCGGCAGGGGCTGGTGGGGGAGATACTGAAAGAACTCAATGTCAATACGGAGAGCATCAAAAACCAAGTTGAAGAAACGCTAAGAAACGTACCCAAGGTTGCTTACCAGACGGGGCAGATTTATGCTACGCCACGCATCGCACAGCTCATGCAAAGAGCCGACGAAGAGGCGAACCGACTCAAGGATGAGTTTATCAGTACCGAGCACCTGCTTATAGCGATGGTCAGCGACGATAAAGGCGATGCTGCCAGATTACTCCACAGTGCCGGAGTAACCCAGGAGAAAGTATACGCCGCCCTGCAAAAGTTACGGGGCAGCCGTCGCGTTGAAGATAGTCGCGCTGAGAGCAAGTACCGCTCGCTGCAAAAGTACGGGCGCGACCTTACCGAACTCGCCCGGAAAGGTGAACTCGATCCAGTGATAGGACGGGAGAATGAAATTAAACGCGTCATGCAGATATTAACGCGACGGACGAAGAACAACCCGGTCATTGTGGGGGAGGCGGGAGTTGGCAAGACTGCCATAGCTGAAGGGCTGGCGCAGAAAATCGCCGCCGATGACGTGCCCGATTCGCTGAAAGGACGGAAGGTAATTGCACTGGATATGGGGTCGCTGGTGGCGGGGAGTAAATTCCGCGGCGAGTTCGAGGAACGACTCAAGGCAGTCATGGACGAGGTTAAAGAAGCCAAGAAGGACGTTATTCTATTTATAGATGAAATACATACGGTGGTTGGCGCCGGCGCCGCGGAGGGCGCCATCGACGCGAGCAATATGCTCAAACCGGCGCTGGCGCACGGTGAACTCCAGTGCATAGGCGCCACGACGCTGGACGAATACCGCAAGCATATAGAGAAAGATAAGGCACTGGAGAGGCGTTTTCAACCGGTCTTTATCGAGGAACCCAGCGTAGAAGCCACGATAGAGATATTGAAAGGACTGCGCCCCCGTTATGAAGCACATCATAAAGTAAAAATCACCGACGAAGCCCTGGAAGCAGCCGCCAAGTTAAGCCAGCGTTATGTTTCTGACCGCCAGTTACCGGATAAAGCCATCGACCTGATTGATGAAGCAGCCAGTAAACTGCGCATCGATAGCGAAAGCGCACCGCCAGACGTCAAAGCTATGGAACAGAAGCTGAAAACGCTCGCTAACGAAGAGGAGGCGGCATCGCAAACGCAGGACTTCCAGAAAGCAGCCGAACTAAGAGCCGAAAGACTTAAACTCGAACCAGAATATAATAAAGCTAAAGAGGACTGGCTGAAGAGAGAGAAAATCAGCCAGGAAGTGACCGGGGAACAAATTGCGCAGCTAATTTCCAACTGGACGGGCATCCCGGTAACGCAAATGCTGGAAGGCGAAGCCCAGAAGCTGCTGCACATGGAAGAGCGCCTACACGAGCGCCTGATTAACCAGGAAGAAGCGGTGGCGGCGATTTCGGAGGCGATACGGAGGAGCCGGGCGGGGCTTAAAGACCCGCGGCGGCCGATAGGGAGCTTTTTATTCCTGGGTCCGACGGGTGTAGGTAAGACCGAACTGGTGCGCACATTAGCCTGGTTCCTGTTCGATGATGAGAACGCCATGGTACGGCTGGATATGAGCGAATACCAGGAAAAACATACCGTATCGCGGCTCATAGGAGCGCCGCCGGGGTACATCGGCTACGACGAAGGCGGGCAGCTTACCGAAGCCGTGCGGCGGAGGCCCTTCCGGGTTATCCTGCTAGATGAAGTGGAGAAGGCGCACCCGGAGGTCTTTAACACGCTTTTGCAGATAATGGACGATGGCAGACTGACGGACGGTCAAGGACGGACGGTGGACTTTAAAAATACGGTTATAGTAATGACCAGTAACGCGGGCGTGGAGCTCATCAAGCGCGAGGGGCAGATGGGTTTTGCCACACCGAAAAGCAGCACCGCAGCGCAGAAAAGCAAGTACGAAAATATGAAAGAAAAAGTGCTTGCCGAGGTTA
Organism: Dehalococcoidales bacterium; assembly: GCA_034432135.1. Taxonomy (GTDB): domain Bacteria; phylum Chloroflexota; class Dehalococcoidia; order Dehalococcoidales; family RBG-16-60-22; genus RBG-13-51-18. The sequence goes on from DAOUCO010000019.1 coordinate 13,690, forward strand.
AAAAGCTTTTCCGTCCCGAATTTCTCAATCGACTGGATGAAATTATCGTTTTCCACGAACTGAACGAGGAACAGCTTAGAAAAATCGTCGACCTGATGGTGAAGGACCTGGAGGGGAGGCTGGGAGAGCGTAAGATAAACCTGGAGCTGACGGACAAGGCGAAATCATGGCTCTCCAAAGAGGGCTACGACCCCATTTACGGGGCACGGCCGTTACGGAGAGTTATCGAACGGTATGTGGAAAATCCCTTATCCAGCAAGGTGCTGCGGGGAGAGCTTAAAGAAGGCGACACAGTTAAAGTTGACCTTGATAAAGAAGGCAAAGAGCTAGTTTTTGAAACCAAAGCAACAGTAAAAACCGCGGCGGATTAATAGACATCCTACCAAATAAAAGATAGCAGGAGGGGGGCTTTTCAGCCCCCTTTCCTTATTATTATTGCCTAACGCCTTAAGTAGACGTTACTCGTCTACGAGTGTATAATATAAACACTTATGCCGAAGCAAGTACCGGAAGAAAAACTAGTCTGCGAGACTAATACGCCTAATGAAGTAGTGACCATGAGTAAGAAGTCTAACAAATGGCCGCTTATCTTCGGCACCTTCGGCATTATCGTAACCGTACTCATGGCGATAGGCATCATCGTTTATAAAGAATATGTGCAAGCCCTGCAGAGTTACGGCTATGTTGGGGCTTTTTTCATCAGTATACTGGGCGGGGCTACCGTGATCGTTCCCGTGCCGATGCTGGCGATCGTTTTTGCGCTGGGGGGCGTTATGCCCATGCCCTGGTTAGTAGCGATAGCGGCAGCTCTGGGAGAACTAATCGGAGCCTTAACGATATATCTAACAGGTCGTGGTGCCGGCCAGGCTATCAGCCAGACCAAATATAACCGAATCCAAAAGGCTTATGAAAAACTACTAAAAATAATCAAACGGTGGGGTTCAATTGCGCTCTTTATCGTCACCTGCGTGGTGAATCCCTTTTTCTATCCCGCCGCTTTTGCCGCCGGCGCACTGCGTTTCGGGCTAAAAAAGTACATCTTTGTCGTCCTCGCCGGCAAACTGGTAAAATCATTTACCGTAGTCTATGTCGGGTATTTCGGACTCAAAGGTATTTTTCACGCTCTCGGCATCGAAATGTAAGACTATTCTTCAGTAATAATTATCCGGATAATTTTATCACCCGGGAGCGCCGGGTTGTTCGATGGGTCGCGCGGGGTAAGTTTTAAAAAGGTATCCCATCCCAGAACCAATTCGCCGAAGACGCTGTATTTGCCATCGAGGTCGGGCAGGTTATCATAGCAGATAAAGAACTGCGAACCGTTGGAATCAGGTAGGTTCGAATGCGCCATTGAAACCGCGCCGGTCACATGCTGATGTTCCGTGATTTCATTGGCAAAGGTATAACCAGGACCTCCCAAGCCGGTACCGGTGGGGTCGCCAGCCTGCGCTACGAAGCCCATGATAACGCGATGGAAAGTCAAACCGTCATAGAATCCCGCCAGGGAAAGGAAAACGAAGTTATTGACCGTGACCGGCACATCTTTGGCGAAAAGGTTTAAGACAAGCCTGCCCTTTTCCGTTTCAATAGTAGCGGTATATTTTTTACTAGTATCGATGATCATCTTTGGGGGCGAATCCCAGTTCATGGTCTTTTTCTCTCCTTGTGGGTAGGCAGCAATATAGCGCTCCCATAACTGGGTCGAATGTTGCTCGCCTTTACAGGAGACCGATAACAGTCCAGCTGTTGCCAATAGAATCACTATGAGTATTCCACAGACCAATTTACGTGTCATCGAGAATTCCCTTCTCTTATAAGTTAATTCACTAAAAATTTTATCTGATTTGTTCCCGTTATTCAATGTAAAAGAAAAAGAGTGAAGGGGCCGGGCGAATCCTCAAGGTTTGACGTTTTTCCTGAGGACTTACCGGGCCCCTTCATCTTTTGGGCTGTTATCAAGCTGGGGAACAACTTGAATAACTAATGAGTTATTAACGTCGTACATTATAATATCATCCGATAAATAACCAAGACATAAACAAATCAGCCAGAGGTATAAAAAAATCGTAAATAATACACAATTCAGGAGTAAAAGAAAAAGCCCTGATTTTTCGTTTCAGGGCTTTTAATCTATATATAATACCGGCTAAGACTTGCGTTTATCAAAATCATCAAGGTCAAGGGTATTAATAAAGTCGTAGAAGGCAGACATTTTCTTCTTCATCTCTTCATCGCTGACTTTAGGAGTCTTGCCTTCTACTGATTCCCGCTCGTCAAAGATAGGCTTGCCGGTCTCGCCATCGAGCAGTATGCCTGCCTTTTCCAGTACCGCTTCATCGGCGAAAATGGGCACGCCCGTTCTAACAGCGAGGGCAAGAGCATCGCTGGGGCGGGAATCGACCTCAATCTGCTTGCCGCCCGACTCGATGATTACCTTGGCGTAAAAGGTGTCTTTCTTGAGGTCGTTGACGATGATCGAATTGACGACGCCCCCCAGCGTATCAATAACCGAGTTCAAAAGGTCGTGGGTCAGGGGGCGGGGTACGTCAACACCCTGGAGCTTGACAGCAATAGCATCCGCTTCTGAGGGACCTATCCAGATAGGAAGATAGCGGTCAGAGACTTTCTCTTTAAGAATGACCACGCGCTGGTAATTCATCAGGCTGACTCTGATACTATCGATCGTCATTTCAATCATAGGCAAACCTCCCTTCCCTTTTTATGGCATTTACCGTATATTAATTCTAAACCCACATTATCAGCGATGTCAAATAAAAAATGCGTTAAAATTTTGCAAAAATTACGTAACAGGGGAAATGGGAGGACTCCGTAACGAATTTTCGTGATGCACCATAATTAAATAACTATTTTGAGCATATAAAACATACTAAATAGAGGCATAGCCCTATTAATCGTTGTTGAAAACCCATTAACCGAATTGTTATAATAAAACATCTGCCCGCCCGTGCAATCCCCCAATTACTTTTAACTTCATGGAGAACAGAGTATGCGAAAGAGTCCAAAGAAAGCGGTGGTGTGGTTCAATGAGGTAACCAAGGAAGATATATCACTTGTAGGGGGTAAAGGCGCCAATCTAGGTGAAATGACCAATGCCGGAATCCCCGTACCACCTGGTTTTATAGTTACCGCGTCCGCTTACTTCGATTTCATCGAAAAGGCAGGCCTTCATGATAAAATTAAGTCCCTCCTCGACCCTATTGATATCCAGAACAGCAAACAGCTACAGGAAACCGCCCTTAAAGTACAAAAACTCATTACCGACGCTGCCATGCCCGCTTCCACGGCTAAAGAAATAGCGCAGGCTTATGTAAAAATGGGCAAGGGGCTGGTAGCGGTGCGGTCTTCCGCCACAGCTGAAGACCTGCCGGAGGCGTCGTTTGCCGGACAGCAGGCAACCTTCCTGAATGTGGAAGGAGAAAAAGACGTGGTTAAAGCCGTGCAGGACTGCTGGGCATCGCTTTTCGGCGCCAGGGCCATCTTCTACCGGCAGGAAAAGGGCTTCGACCATTTCAAGGTCGGCATTGCCGTGCCGGTGCAGCGCATGGTGCAGTCCGAATCGTCAGGCGTCATGTTCACTATTGAACCGACCACCAGCAATGCTGAAAAAATTATTATCGAAGCGGTGCTGGGACTGGGTGAAATGATAGTCTCCGGCGATGTTACGCCCGACCATTATAATGTTAGTAAAAAGGACTTGAAAATCATTTCCAAAGAAATTAAAAAACAGGAATGGAAACTGGTCAAGAAAGCCGGTGCTCATGGCAAAGCCGATAATATAAAGGTAAGCCTCACTAAAGAGGAACAAGCAAAACAAAAAATAACCGATGAGGATATTCTGTTCCTAGCGAAAATCGGCAAAACGCTGGAAGAGCATTATAATTTCCCACAGGATGTAGAATGGGCTAAAGAAGACGGCAATATCTATATTGTACAGACGCGCCCGGTAACAACCATTAAGAAAGCTAAAGAAGCCGCGCATGACATCGATGCCAACGTACTCCTTTCGGGAGCGGCGGCCAGCCCGGGAGTAGCCTCGGGACCCGTTAAAATCGTTCCTGACCCCTCGCAGATAGATAAAGTGCTTGAAGGCGATATCCTGGTGGCGGAAATGACCACGCCGGACTTCGTGCCAGCGATGAAACGCGCGGCGGCTATCGTTACCGACCGCGGCGGCAGAACAGCTCACGCCGCCATCGTCAGCCGCGAGCTGGGAATACCCTGTGTGGTGGGCTGTGAAAAAGCCACGACCACCCTTAAAGACGGACAGGTGATTACGGTGGACGGCAGCAGCGGTAAGGTCTATCCCGGCAGAATAGAGGTAAAAACCAATATTAAGATACGCGCCCGCGGCGAGGTAAAGACCAAGACCAAGCTCCTCGCCAACCTGGCACAGCCGGAAATTGTCGACCGTGTGGCGAAGAGGGACGTCGATGGCATAGGACTTTTACGCGCCGAGTTCATGGTGGCGGAAATCGGCGAACACCCTAGCGCCATGATTGAGGAAGGGCGCGGTCAGGAGTTCGTGGATAAATTATCCGCAGGACTTACCAAGTTTGCTAAAGCTTTCTACCCCCGCCAGGTCGTTTACCGCACCAACGACTTTAAGTCTAATGAGTATAAGGCACTTAAGGGCGGTGAGAAGTATGAAGAGGATGAAGAGAACCCGATGATCGGTTACCGCGGCGCCTCGCGGTACATAACGGATATCGAGACATTCAAGCTGGAACTGGACGCCATCAAGAAAGTAAGAGAAAAATACGATAATTTATGGGTGATGATTCCCTTTGTGCGGACAGTGGCGGAAATGGAACGCACCATTAAAATCATGGAGGAGGAGGGGCTTAAACGTTCGCCGACCTTTAAACTGTGGATGATGTGCGAGGTGCCTTCCAACGTCATACTACTGGAAAAATTCATCGCCACCGGCATCGACGGCATATCGATAGGCTCTAACGACCTTACCCAGCTGACATTGGGCATCGATAGAGATAGCCACAAGCTGGCAGCCACTTTCGACGAGCGCAACGAGGCTGTGATGATTTCTATCGAGAAAGTCGTTAAGACCTGTAAACAGATGGGAATTACCTGTTCTATCTGCGGCCAGGCGCCTTCAGTGTATCCGGAGATTACCGAGAAATTGGTGGAATGGGGTATAACGTCGGTGTCCGTAAGTCCGGACATGATTGATGTTACGCGCGATATTATTGCAGAGGCAGAGAAAAAGCTGGGCATTAAATAGATTTTTTTAACCTTAAGTGCTATTACAGGGGCGGATTTTGAGTCCGCCCTTTTTTTAAAAAATATTGCCTTTTAATGATTGATGGTATAGCATATCGGAAGAACTGCTAGAGGCTATTTACCCGCGCGATAACACGCTTCTAACAAATATCACAATGAAAATCGGGACTCAGATATTCCAGAACTAACTGGATTCCGGCTTCCGCCGGAATGGATTGAATAAGTGATTGAGCAATTAAATATCCGCCAGTTTACCGAGAAGAGGGAGGAAAGTCTTTCCCCTCATGCTGTTAAAAGCAGGCTTTCACGGGGTAGAGAAAGGCCGGAGCGCCCCGACCCCATCCGTACCACCTTCCAGCGCGACCGCGACCGCATCATTCACTGCAAGTCGTTCCGGCGACTCAAGCATAAGACGCAGGTCTTTATCGCGCCCCTTGGCGACCATTACGTGACACGGCTTACCCACACGCTGGAGGTAGCGCAGATAGCGCGTACGATAGCCAGGGCTTTGAACCTTAATGAAGACCTTACGGAAGCAATTGCCCTGGGGCACGACCTGGGGCATACGCCTTTCGGGCACATCGGGGAGGACGTCCTCGATGAACTTTACGAAAAAGGGTTCCGCCATAATGAGCAGAGCCTGCGTATCGTGGACTATCTGGAAAACGACGGTATGGGACTGAATCTCACCTGGGAAGTACGGGACGGTATCGTCAA
>DAOUCO010000020.1:0-24310 GCA_034432135.1 Dehalococcoidales bacterium
TACGTCGCTGTAGGTCTGCTTTTTTGTCCCGACAATGACGGCGTTTTTCTCCGGCTCGATTGCCGTAACATAGAGAGGTTTATTTGCGGTAATGCCTAATCCTTTACGCTGTCCGACCGTATAGAAAGCGATGCCTTCGTGCTGGCCTAGCGTATCGCCTTTTCTATCGATTATGGGACCGGGTGGAGGTAAAGTCGGCGCATGTTCCTTTAAAAATCCGATGTAATCGTTACCTGTTATGAAACAGATTTCCTGACTTTCCGGTCGGTTAGCGATGGGTAGCTTTATCTCGCTCGCTATTTTCCTGACGGTGCTTTTGGTCAAATTACCTATCGGAAATAGGGTATTGCTTAATTGTTCCTGCTTGAGCTGGTAAAGGAAATACGATTGGTCTTTGCTCCGGTCTTTGCCCTTTTTCAGGAGGTATTTACCGCTTTTATCTTCCTCAATCCTGGCGTAATGCCCCGTAGCAAAGAACTCGGCTCCCAGCTTTTTAGCTCTTTCCCGCAATACCCCGAACTTTATATAGCGATTACAGAGGACGCACGGGTTGGGCGTGTGTCCCAGACTGTATTCGCGGCAAAAATCGGTAATGATAACGCGGTAGAAAATATCGCGTAAATCGATAACGTAATGAGGGATTCCCAGTTTTTCGGCTACTCTACCGGCGTCATCAACGGCATTCTGATTGCTACCGCCGTCGGTTAACTTCATGGTTACGCCGAAAACTTCATGTCCTTCCTGTTTCAGCAGGGCGGCGGCTACGGAAGAATCAGTGCCGCCGCTCATGGCAACGGCTATCTTCATCGTTAAAAAACTTCTTACTTGTTCAGATTCCTCCACCCTGGGAAAAATCTTTCTCGATTTCCTCGAGTTGCTTTTCCGTATCATCTTGCGGCGCGGGAATGCCGCTTAAACTTTCCAGCTTTTCAAGTCGCTCTTCCAGCTTGTGGTAATCCTTAAGTACCAGCTTGAGCGCCTCGGCTACCGGGTCGGGCAGTTTACCGTGCTCCAGGTCCATGGCAGGTCTCTCCCCTTTGGCGACGACTCTACCGGGGATGCCCACTACCGTAACGTCCGGCGGTACCGACCTTATCACCACCGAACTGGCACCGACTCTTACGTTATCGCCGATGGTAATAGGCCCAAGGGCTATCGAGCCGCTCCCCATCTCCACACCGTTGCCGAGAGTAGGGTGGCGCTTCTTTTTCTCTTTGGTCGTCCCGCCCAGCACTACCCCTTGGTAGAGCAGGACATCGTCGCCGATTTCCGATGTCTCCCCGATGACGACACCGGCGCCGTGGTCGATGAAAAACCTTCGTCCGATTTTCGCCCCGGGGTGGATTTCGATTCCGGTGAAAAAGCGGGCTATGTTAGAGCAAAAGCGCGCCAGCAGCTTAAGGTGATGTGTCCATAAAAAGTGGTTGATACGGTGTGCCCAGATGGCATGTAGCCCGGAATAGCATAATATTACTTCCAGCGTGCTTCTCGCCGCCGGGTCTTTAGCGAATACGGTTTTAATGTCTTCTCTTATCGTATCAAACATTTATGCTGTTCTCTAACCTTAATTATACTCTATTTCTGTGAGATACGGACATGATAGTTGACTAAAACAGTAAACAATTATTATTTTATCAACGATATATATCGCTGTCAACTTTGAAGTATGCCTGTTTATTGTGTAGAATAAAGCCGATGACAATAGATTTACGGCAACTGCCGAGCGTTGACAGGATATTGACGGATAAGCGGATGGCTAAGGCAGTGGAGAAATATCCGCACGATTTGCTAGTAAGCATTATCAGAGAGCAGCTCGGGCAGGAACGGGCATCTATCACTAAAGGTAAAACCGGCGCTTCTCTTGATGAAATTATAAAAGCCGTACTGGGTCGACTTAATACTATCTTCAAGCCAAGTCTGTATCGGGTGGTTAACGCCACTGGTGTAATACTACATACCAATCTTGGTCGCTCTCCTTTAAGTCGCGAGGCTTTAGCCGCTATGGAAGCTGTGAGCCGTAGTTATGCTAACCTGGAAATCGATATGGATACTGGCAACCGCGGCTCGCGACAGGTCCATGTTGAAAACCTTTTGTGCCGGCTTACCGGTGCGGAAGCGGCACTGGTCGTTAATAATAACGCCGCGGCGGTGCTTTTAGGGCTTACCGCTTTAGCCAGGCGTAAAAAAGTTATTGTTTCCCGCGGTCAGGCTGTGGAAATAGGCGGGGGCTTCCGTATCCCTGACGTCATGCGGCAGAGCGGCGCCAAGCTCGTCGAAGTGGGAACGACCAATTGCACCTATGCCCGCGATTTCGAACAGGCTATCGATGCTCAAACGGTGGCATTGATGCGGGTTCATTCCAGCAACTTCCGTCTGGTGGGATATACCAGCGAAGTCGCTCTGGAAGAACTGGTTGACTTGGGGAAAAAGTATAACCTGATGGTCTTTGACGACCTCGGCAGCGGCAGTTTATTAGACACAACCGTCTTCGGGCTGGCGCCGGAGCCGATGGTCCAGCAGAGCGTTAAAGCAGGTGCCTCTTTAACTTTCTTTTCTGGCGATAAACTCCTGGGAGGACCCCAGGCGGGCATTATCGTTGGTAAAAAGCAGTATATCGATAAGCTTGAAAAACATCCGCTGGCGCGGGCTATGCGTATCGATAAAATACGACTGGCTGGCATAGCAATCACTCTGATACATTATTTAAAAGGGGAAGCGACTTTAAAAATACCGGTCTGGCAGATGATATCCACGCCTCTTAAGGATATAGAGAAACGTGCAAAGAATTGGGCTGGGGTTTTGGGAGGCGACGTTAAAGTCGTTGATGGGGAGACGATGGTTGGCGGCGGTTCTTTACCGGGTGGTAGCCTGCCAACAAAGCTGTTAGCCATCGGTGCAGGCAGTAAAAAAGTTCAGGAAATTGCGCGCAAACTACGCCTTCAAGAAGTATCGGTCATCGGCAGGATTGATAAAGAACGGCTCCTCCTCGACCCGCGCACCGTCCTGCCGGAAGAAGATGAGATAGTTTTAAAAGCACTCAAGGAAATAATGGCCAAATAACAGATTTATATTATTTATTAGTGAAAGCGGAGTGCGGTAGCGAGAGGGACGCTAGCCCCTCTCCATAAACCTCCCCTCTCCAAACACATGTATCAATGGCTTAAATAATACTCTGTTTGGAGAGGGGAGGGTGAGGTAAAAAAGAAAATAGGAGAAGAGCATTAATATGGCTGAAAAAGAAATCATCTTAAGATACGGCTTTAATCCCCACCAGAAACCCGCCCGCATCTATGCGAAAAAAGGGAATCTACCTTTCCGGGTGTTGAACGGCGCTCCGGGCTATATCAATATGCTGGATGCCTTGAACTCCTGGCAGCTCGTTAAAGAGCTTAAACAGGTACTTAACCTGCCGGCCGCGGCTTCCTTCAAGCACGTCAGCCCTGCCGGCGCGGCGGTCGGCATACCGCTAAATGATACTTTGAAAAAAGCCTATTTCGTCGATGATATGGAGCAGTCGCCTTGTATGGCGGCTTATGCCCGCGCGCGCGGCGCCGACCGCGTTTCCTCCTACGGCGATTTCGCGGCTTTAAGCGATACCGTAGATGTGGCGACTGCCAGATTAATCAATAGAGAAGTCTCCGACGGTGTTATCGCCCCCGGCTATGAAAAAGCTGCACTGGATATTCTCAAGGCGAAAAAAGGCGGCAAATATCTTATTATTGAAATCGACGCCGATTATCAGCCGGAAGAATTGGAAACCCGCGAGGTTTTCGGCATCCAGTTCGAGCAGAAGCGTAATAACGCCTTGGTAAACGCCGAAATGCTTAACAATGTCGTTACTAAAAAGAAAGAGTTCCCTGCCGGCGCCATGCGCGACCTCATCGTTACCACCACCGCCATAAAATATACCCAATCCAACACAATCGGTTTCGGTTACGATGGGCAGGCCATCGGCATCGGCGCGGGTCAGCAGTCGCGTATTCACTGTACGCGCCTCGCGGCAGATAAAGCCGACCGCTGGTTCCTGCGCCAGCACCCTGTCGTGTTAGATATTAAGTTTAAAAAAGGCATCGCGCGGGCGGAGAAAAACAACGCCATCGACCTGTTTTTACAGGAAAGACTGAACCGCTTTGAAAAAGAAAACCTGAAAACCGTTATGGAAAAAGTACCGCCCCGGCTTACCTATACGCAAAAGAGAGATTGGCTGGGCAATCTTAAGGGCGTCTCGCTTTCCTCCGACGGCATGATACCCTTCCGCGATACCATCGACCGCGCTCACGAGAGCGGCGTGGCTTATGTCCTCCAGCCCGGCGGCTCGATACGCGATGCGGACGTTATCAAAGCCTGCGATGCCTACGGCATGGTCATGGCTTTTTCCGGTATTAGACTTTTCCACCACTAACATAAAATTGTCATTGCGAGGAGCGACGCGACGCGGCAATCTCACCGGGTCTGTCATTCTGAAGGAGTCCTTCCGTAGAAGGACGACCGTGAGAATTCGCTCTCTTAATAGCATAGGAGTAATTGATGTTCGTACTGGGCACGGCAGGCCATATCGACCACGGCAAATCGGTGCTGGTAAAAGCGCTCACCGGCATCGACCCTGACCGTCTCCGCGAGGAGAAAGAGCGGGGTATGACCATCGACCTGGGTTTTGCTTGGCTCAAACTCCCTAGCGGTCGCGAGGTCGGTATTGTTGATGTCCCCGGCCACGAGCGCTTTGTTAAAAACATGCTGGCGGGCGTCGGTGGTATCGACCTCGCTTTACTTATCGTCGCCGCTAATGAAGGCATCATGCCCCAGACTAAAGAGCATCTCGCCATTCTGGACTTGCTTGGCATTAAGCGGGGCGTTGTCGCTATCACTAAAAAAGACCTTGTGGACGACGAGCTTTTAACTCTGGTTCGTATGGAAGTTGAAGACCTTATCGCCACGACGACTATCGCCGGCGCACCTGTTGTAGCTTTATCCGCCTTGACCGGCGAGGGTCTGCCGGAGCTTTTAACCGCTGTCGATGCGCAGTTGGACAAAACCGAACCTAAAAAGGACCTCGGTCGTCCCCGCCTCCCCATCGATAGGGTTTTTACCATCGCCGGCTCCGGCACCGTTGTCACCGGCACTTTAATCGACGGCACGCTCAAAACAGGACAGGAGGTAGAAGTCGCCCCCTCCGGCTTAAAGTCGCGGATTCGCGGCCTCCAGACGCATAAATCTAAAGTCGATACCGCTACCCCGGGCAGTCGCGTGGCGGCGAATCTGGTCGGTATTGATACCGGCGAACTGACGCGCGGCGACGTCGTTACTCTGCCCGGCTGGCTGAAACCCACGACTTTAGTGACGGTGAATCTTAAACTGATTCCTTATTTACAGCGTCCTTTGCGGCATGGCGCGGAAGTAAGCTTTCATACTCTGGCCGCGGAAACGATGGCTAAAGTCCGCCTGCTGGAGAGCGAGGAGCTTAAGCCCGGCGCATCGACCTGGGCGCAGCTGGTTCTGGAAAAACCTCTGGCGATTATCAAAGGTGACCGCTATATCATCCGCTCACCGATGGAGACTTTAGGCGGCGGTGGTATTGTCGATGCCCATGCTAAAAGACTCCGCCGTTTCCGACCGGAAATTATCGCTAATCTTGAAGCCAGGGAGAGTGGCAGGACGGAAGAAGTCGTTATGGCGCTTCTTGAGACGAAGCAGCCGCTGGAACTCGACGCTTTAGTGGCGCAGGCCAATATTCCCGCCGCTGAAGCCCGCCCGGCGATAGAATCTTTAGTTAGTGAGGGACGCGTTATTTCTTTAGGTGAGGGCGAGCGCCGCCTGCTTTTAACGGCATCCGGCTGGAAAACCTTGAGCGATAAAGCCGTCGCTGCCCTGGCGGACTATCATAAAAAGTTCCCGGCGCGCTCCGGCATGCCTAAAGCGGAGTTCGCTACTCGACTCAAGCTCGGCAACTTTATCACGCTGGTGCTGGACGCTCTTATCAAACAGGGTAACGTGATGGAGGAGGGAGGACACCTCCGCCTCCCCGCTCACACTGTTAGGCTTACTCCCGCCCAGCAGGGCAAAATAGATTCCTTCTTAAAGTCTTTAGCTGTTTACCCCTTTTCACCTCCCTCTGACCTTATCCCCGAACCTGATTTGCTCAATATACTCATTGAGCAGGGTAAAGTGGTCAAGGTCAGCGACAACGTGGTCTTTTCTACCAAAGCTTATAACGAAATGTTGTCCAGAATCACCGCCCAAATCAAGAAAAACGGCAAGATAACTTTAGGCGAGGTGCGGGACATGTTCGGCTCCAGCCGTAAATACGTCCAGGCTCTGCTGGAATACCTCGATAGGGAAAAGATAACCCGGCGAGTGGGTGATGACCGGGTATTGTATTAAATACTTTAAGTTATCCCCATTTCCTTTATTATCGTTAGCTTTCTCTGTATAATATTTATACTTTAACGAATTAGGGGGCATGTCATGTGGGAATGGTTCGTGGATAAAAGTGTATGGGTGCTCATAGTTTCAGCGGTACTGGTAATTCTCCTCTTATTCTTCAATGACAAAGTGCGGGATGTTCTCACCGGCATGTTTAAAGAAGAAAACAGGGAAAAAGCCCGTAGAAACATCAATATCGTTTTCTGGGTTCTTGAAGGTATTTTTACCGTTATTATGATACTCTCATTTATCGGGATGACGTTTTCTGGCGACAGCACTGCGCCGATTGTAACCGGGGAGGAAGTAAAAAGATGGGTTCTGGATAGCGGCGTCGCCATTATCATCATTCTGTTGGTGGGAATTGCTTTATGGTTGGCCCTGAAAAATTTATTACCACCGCTGGTGAATAGATTCATGGCTAGGCCGGTACCGGGGGAAAGCCGCGAGGGTTTAAAAAAAAGGGCGGATACTCTTTTAAGAGTTTTTATTGGGCTGGCAAGGGTTGTCATAGTATTGGTTGTTGTACTTATGGTGCTATCAGAGTTGGGAGTTGCCATAGCTCCTCTCTTAGCCGGTTTAGGCGTTGTCGGCATTGCCGTCGGCTTCGGCGCTCAATATCTGATAAGAGACCTTATCGCCGGTGTCTTTATTTTGATGGAGAACCAGTACCGTATCGGGGACGTGGCTAAAATCGCTGATATCACCGGACTGGTGGAGGAAATCAACTTGAGGAAGACGGTACTGCGCGATCTCGACGGAGTTGTTCATCATATCCCCAATGGCGAAATCAGGATCGCCAGTAACTTCTCCCGGCATTTCTCGCGGGTAAATCTTAACGTTTCCGTTGCTTATAATACCGACCTTGACCATGCGATTGATGTCATTAACAACGTCTGTAAGCAAATGGCCGAGGAGGAACGATGGCGCAAGGTGGTGCGCAAAGTTCCCAGCGTATTGAGAGTGGATAAACTCGGTGATTCCGGGATAGAGATTAAAATCACTGGCGATGTGAAGCCGTCTGAACAATGGAATGTGATGGGCGAATTGCGGCTTAGATTAAAAAGGACCTTTGATAAGGAAGGGATAGAAATACCTTATCCCCATGTTAAGGTGTTTTTCGGTAATAAGCCGGGTGATAGTAAATAAACGGTTTTCCATGAATTTTTTTAAGCGTCATCCAATTATACTCTGTTCCGTCATTCCTCGTTACGCCCAAATATAAATCCCCTGTGAACAATCACTAAGCGGATTGAGAACGACCGTATCCTCTACTAAACTGTCATTCCCGCGCAGGCGGGAATCCAGCGTAATTCTTAAATTGGTCGTATCCAATGCCGTCGTCATTACCGCGCAGGCGGGAATCCAGCGTTTTCCTCTCCCCATGTGATATCGTCCCTTCCTCTTCCCCTCTCCCTTGAGGGGAGAAGGATAAAGAGCCTGCCCTGAGCTAAGTCGAAGGGGTGAGGGTGAAATCCGCGAAAAAGTTACCAATCGCGTTGGCGACGATAGGGTGATGTATTAGTTGGCGGGAGCGCATGGGAGTCGAACCCACCCAATCCTTCTCAGAAGGACCGCAACGGATTTGAAGTCCGCGAAGCCCACCGGGACTCATCCGCTCCCCTGACCGCCTAAGTATAAGCTGCCTTTAATTTAATTAGTAAAATATTGTACGCCCCAACCCTTTAACATACGTCCTCTCCCCTTGTGGGAGAGGATTGAGGTGAGGGGTATATTCCGCTCCCCTGATCGCCTAAGTATAAAACACCATCCCCCTCTCTGTAAACAGAGAGGCTTTTCCTGGGCTTTAGTGTGAGCTCCGCCGAACACCTGTCGCAGGGTTGCCCCGCTGTCATTGCGAGTCCTTCCGCAGAAGGACGTGGCAATCTCTATCTTCAACTTGTCATTTTTTGTATTAGCAAAGAATTTTTGCCATTGCCTCACTTCCCCCATCCCCCTCTCTGTAAACGGAGAGGGGGACAAGAGGGGGAGAGGTCAGCTACCCAATCTCTTTTAACACCACCTTCACTATTTCCGCCATCCTCTTCTTCAGCGTCGCCGAAAGCTCCATTCCCAAGTCCATCTCCGCCGGCTCTATGCCGATGATGACCGTCTCTTTCGGTTTGTTGCCCGTCATCTCCATCAGCTTCAGGTTCTCTATCACGCCCATCTCGTGCGCCGAAGTTAATATCCCCTTACCCGCCGCCAGGTCCTCCGGCTTAAACCTGTAAATCTCACCCGCTTTGCCCCCGGATTTAGCGCAATCGATGATAATCATCTTGTCTCCCGCTCTGGTGTAGGCAATTAAGTCCGGCGATGTCCCCCCGTCGACCAGCTTAACGTCGGACGGCAGGTTCATCTCCTGGAGGGCTTTAATCGCGTGGATGCCGACCCCCTCGTCCTTAAACAGCAGGTTCCCCACCCCGATAACCACGATGCGCGGCGTTGTTTCTTTCATCTTATTTTACTTGCCTGCCCTGAGCGATAGTCGAAGGGTCATTGCGGGCTCCGATGCCATAAGTATAACGTGCTTGCCCACCGGAGCTTTAGCGCAGGCGGGGGCGGGGGGATAGGTTCACAAATTCCTCTTCCCTTTTCCCTCGCCATTTGACATAAACACCCCTATCATTTTCATAAAAACCAAAAATCAAAGAGCCTCTTTTTAGCCTCAACTTAACATAACTCTAAAAACGACTACCTGAAGCTATTTAGCTTTGAGTCGTTTCCTTGAAAAAATAATCTAGCATATTCTTGGCAGAAGTTCGCCCACCGGCATATCCACGATGCGCGATGCCCCTAGTGTTGTCTTCATCACCACTCGTCTAGGGTGCTCTGCCACCACTTCCCCGATGATAACCGCGTTCTTACCGTACTGGTGTTTCTTCATCGCCGCTAACACGGCGTCGGAATCTTTAGCGGGTACAACGGCTACCAGCTTCCCCTCATTAGCGATATAAAGCGGGTCGAGTCCCAGCAGTTCGCAGGCTCCCAGCACCGCTTTAGCTGCCGGTATTTTCTCCTCTTCTATCTTTATACCGACATTCGATTTTTCCGCGAAGTCGTTTAACGTTGTAGCTAGTCCGCCGCGCGTGGGGTCGCGCATACAGTGGATGTCTTTCGATGCTTTTAGCATTTCCGCCACCAGTCTGTTAAGTGGGGCGCAGTCGCTGGGGACGGTTGTGCTGAATTTAAGCCCTTCCCTCTGGCTGAGTACCGCGATGCCATGGTCGCCGATGGTTCCGTTTAATATTATCTTATCCCCGATTTTTGCATTAGAAGCAGATATATCCACTCCCTCCGGCACTGTGCCCACCCCCGCCGTATTGATAAAAAGCTTATCGGCGGAGCCTTTATTCACTACTTTCGTATCGCCGGTGACTATTTTTACGTCGGCTTCAGCGGCGGCTTTTTTTATCGACGTGAGTATTTTCTTCAGGTCGGCGATGGGCAGCCCTTCCTCGATGATAAATGCCAGCGAAAGATAACGCGGCTTTGCCCCGCTCATGGCAAGGTCATTAACGGTGCCGCACACCGCCAGTCTTCCGATATCCCCGCCCGGGAAAAAGATAGGATTGACGATGTAGTTGTCCGTGGTGAAAGCCATCCTGCCCTTAACATCGAATACGGCGGAGTCCTCCATCTTTTCCAGAATCGGATTGGTTAGGTCGGGCAAAAAGCTCTGGACAAGGTCGTGCATGAGCTTGCCGCCACTGCCGTGCGCTAGCAGGATTTTATCTTCCATTCAAATGTATCCTTTACTCCCTTTTTACTACTTTACCCTCTCCCATTGTGGGAGAGGGAAGCCAAGGGTGAGGGGTATTATCTTTAGTTTTACCTCTCTCCGTATTGATAGTAAGTGGCACAGCTTCCCTCCGATGATACCATGCATGGGCCCACCGGGTGCTCCGGTGTGCACTTTACACGGAAAAGTTTGCAGTCGTTAGGGGTACTCACGCCCCGCAGCACCGCCCCGCAGATGCAGCCCTTAGCCTCACGTGTCTGCTCGGCTTTAATCGTGAACTTCCTTTCAGCATCGAACCTAGCGTATTTCTCTCTGATATTAAGTCCGCTCCTCGGCACCACGCCAATGCCCCGCCAGTTCGCTGCGCCTATTTCAAAGACGGTATCCATTAAACGCAGGGCTGGTAAATTGCCCTCCTCCTTTACCCCCCTCCGGTAGGCTATTTCTACATCGGGCTTCCCGCTTTCTATTTGCTCCACAAGCCTTTCCACTGACAGTAAAATATCAACTGGCTCGAAGCCTGACACCGCGCAGGCGATATGATATTCTTCGGCAATAAATCGGTAGGGTCGTGAGCCGATAATGGCGCTGACATGCCCCGGACAGATAATTCCATTTATTTTCACCTCTCCCAGGTCGAGGATGGCTTTCATAATCGGCGGGCAGACCTTATGCAGGGAAAGCACGTAATAGTTTTTTATGTTTTCCTGCTCCGCCTGTAAAATCGACGCCGCCACCGTCGGTGCCGTGGTCTCGAAGCCGATACCGATAAACACTACCACCTTTTTTGGGTTATCCCTGGCTATTACCAGCGCGTCCTGCGTCGAATAGACAATCCTCACGTCTGCGCCTTCTGCCTTGGCCCGCTGTAAGCTGGAGCGACTCCCTGGCACCCGCACCATATCCCCGAAGCTGGTAATAATTACATTAGGTATTTTCCCTAGAGCAATGGCTTTATCTAGGTCGGCGGCGGCGGTAACGCACACCGGACAGCCCGGACCGGACAGCATTTCGATATTTTTAGGCAGTAGTTGCCGCAGTCCATGTTTAAAGATAGCCACCGTATGACCGCCGCAGAATTCCATCAGCTTGATGCGTTGCCTTGACCGACGGTGTATCCTCTCCAGAAGCTTTTTACCCAGTTCCGGGTCGCGGTATTCATTAACGTATTTCATGATAATACTACTTGTCATTGCGAGTCCTTCCGCAGAAGGACGTGGCAATCTCTATCATCGGTTTAAATAGGTCATAGGAATTACAACTCTTCCCTTACAATCAAATTAAGGACTTACTTCGCTCAATTCCTTTAACAGCTTGAGGGTCTCCTCGGCTTCCCCGGCGTCGATGATGCTGATAGCATACCCGGTGTGTAATAATACATAGTCGCCCACTTTAGCCTCCGGCGTAAGCTGCAGGCTGATTTCCCTCGTTACGCCCTCGATTTCCGCTACTGCCTGCTGCCCTTTAATCGACTTTATCAATGCTGGTATGGCTAAACACATGATGAATCACCTTATTTCTTTATCGGTTTAGATTTGATTTCCCACCCCACCTTAAAAGCGTCGGCAAAAGCCTCGCCGACGGCGTAGTATTTCATCGGCCCGAAGATGAAAGGTTTCACTTTAGTGATATCGGGATGCCCATCGGTAAAGCAGTCCTCGGAAATATACGTTTCTATCACTTTTCCAACAACCAGATGATGGCTGCCCAGCGTAAGAATGTGAGATACTTCGCACTCCATATTGATGGGGCACTGCTCGATGAGCGGGGCAGTTTTGATATCGCCATAAAAGACTTTAAATTTACAGTCCTTGACTTTATCCGTGTCAGCGCCGGAGACTAGTCCGCAGTAATCGGTCTCTTTTACAAGGTTGGTGGAAGGGATATTAACGGAAAAGGTGCGGTTCTGGTTTATACCCTTGAGACTATACCGGTGGGGCTGTAAAGCAATAGTGACTGATGCCGGATTACTGGCGGCCACGCCTGTCCAGGCTACCGCCGCGAAGTCCGGTTTGCCGTCTGTCATCGCGCCTACGAGTACGGTAGGGTGGGGCCATATCATCGGCTGGGGACCGAATTTCTTTTTCGTCATATTTTTACTCCTTTACCCTGAGCTTGTCGAAGGGTCTTTATCTTGGGTTATATCTTGAATTCGCAATCGCCACCTGCCCCAGGGAAATTCCGCCGTCGTTACAGGGTACCTGACGGTGAGTATATACCGTAAAGCCCTTCGACTCAAGCAAAGGCACGATCTTTCTTAATAATAAACGATTCTGAAACACCCCTCCGCTTAAAGCTATTTTTTTCACCCCCGTTTTAATAGATATCTTCTGACAGGTCTCCAGTATCATTTGCACTACCGTATTATGAAACCGCGCGGCGATGACTGCTTTAGGCACGTTCATTTTTACATCATTAACGACGGCAGCTATCAACTCGCGTACCTTGATAATGTCTGCTCCGTTTCTTTCTTCGAAAGTAAAAGTATAGCTTCCGGTTTCATCTGACGCATCATAAGCCAGCATCTCCAGGTCGATAGCAGCCTGGGCTTCGTATTGTATAATGCCTCTAACGCCGATAAGGCTGGACATAGCGTCAAAGAGTCGTCCCATGCTGGAAGTCAGCGGCGCGTTAAAGCTTTTTTCAATCTGATTTTTTATAATTGCTATTTCCGTTTTATCAACTTGTTCTAACAGGGGTAGTTTTTCATCTAAATCAATCCCTAAAGCCAGCAGGTAGCCGACGGCGGTGCGGTAGGGTTTCTTTATCGCTAAGGTACCCCCCGCCAGCGGCAAATATTCTAGGTGCGCCATACGGGTAAAGCCCTTATAATCCGCCACCATGAATTCCCCGCCCCAGATATTACCGTCCGTCCCGTAGCCGGTGCCGTCTAAAGCCACCCCGATGACCGACCCCGTAACGCCGTTTTCCGCCATGCAGCTTGCTATGTGGGCATGATGGTGCTGGATAGGGACGAGCTTTATCTGTTCCTTTTCCGACAGTTCCTTAGCGTACTTGGTCGGCAGGTATTCTGGGTGCATATCGTAGCCGATGATTTCTGGTTCGATACGAAATAATTTTTTATAAAGAGAAATTGTATTGACATAATGGTCTAGCGTTTCCAGGTTTTCCATGTCCCCGATGTGCTGGCTGACGAAAGCGTAATTATCGCGTGTGAGGCAAAAAGTGTTCTTTTCCTCCGCCCCGCACCCCAGTATCTGTCGGGCTTCAAAAGGCAGGTGGATTGGATAGGGTGCATAGCCGCGGGCGCGGCGGATAAAACGCGGCACTTCTTTTTCTACTACCATCACGCTGTCGTCATACTGAGCATAGATGTCCCGGTTATGCATTAGGAAGTAGTCGGCGATTTTATTAAGTCGCTTTAAAGCTTCGTAATTGTCTTTGGCGATAGGTTCCTCACTTAAGTTCCCTGAAGTCATTACTAATGGTATGTCCGCCTCTGTCATTATCAGGTGGTGGAGGGGGGTATAGGGGAGCATTACGCCGAGGTATTTCAGTCCCGGCGCAACAGCTTGAGAAATGTTTGATTCCTTTTTCCATTTCAACAAAACGATCGGGCTGCCGGCGGATTTTAATAGTGTTTCTTCTTCCTTATTGACTTCACAGTGCCGTTTAACTTCATCAAGGCTGGCGACCATTACCGCGAGTGGCTTGGCGGGTCGGTTCTTACGTCGGCGTAGCAGATTGATGGCTTTATCGCTGGTGGCGTCGCAGGCTAAAAGAAAGCCTCCCAGCCCTTTAATCGCTATAATTTTCCCAGTTTTTAAAAGTTCGCTGGATTTTTTTTGTATATCGTCGCAGGCTAGAGGGTTGCCCTTTGCGTCAATAAGCTCAAGTCGCGGCCCGCACGCCGGGCAGGCGTTGGGCTGGGCATGAAAACGGCGGTTACGCGGGTCGTCATATTCCTTGCGACATTCAGGGCACATATTAAAACTATTCATCGTGGTATTGGGACGGTCGTAAGGGATGTTTTTAATAATCGTGAAGCGGGGACCGCAGTTCGTGCAGTTGGTAAACGGATATCGATAGCGTCGGTCGGCGGGGTTAAAAATTTCCCCCAGGCAATCGGCGCAAGTGGCGATATCCGAGGAGACGAGTTGGTATTTGCCTTCTTCGGCTACGCTTTCACGTATTTCGAATCTATCGTAGCCTGCAGGTTCGGCAGCGCTGACCTTGACATCTTCTATATGAGATTGTGGCGGTGCCTGCTCTCTTAGGTCTTTAATGAATCGCTCAATGTCTTTAGCCTCCCCCTCCACCTCAATCTTTACGTCCTCTGAGGTGTTACATACCCAACCCCGTAGGTTGTGCCGGGTGGCGAGCTGGTAAACGAACGGTCTGAAGCCGACCCCCTGCACCACCCCGCGGACGCTGATGCGTGAAAGACTGATACTGGATGATGTTGTCATTTCTTAATTGCCCGAGCTTAATCTTTCCCCTTTTGAAAAAGGGGGACTAAAGGGGATTTTATTCTCCCTTATTTGCTTTTCTTATTCTTTAGTGTGCCTTCCAGCCATTCGAACCAGGCTGATAAACCGGCTCCTGTCTTGCAGGAGACTGGGAAGATGGTGACGTCCGGATTAAGCCCTATAACTACTTTCCGGAAGGCTTTTTCTTTGAAATCGAGGTAAGGCTGAAGGTCGATTTTATTCAATATAACCACATCGCTATCGGCGAACATGGCGGGATACTTATACGGCTTATCATCGCCTTCCGGCAGGCTGGCAATCATCAGCCTGATATCCTCGCCCAATAGATAATTGTTCGGGCAGATAAGGTTGCCCACATTTTCGATAAAAAGTAAATCTATCTTTTCTAAAGGCAGGTTATCCAGTCCCTTTTCCACCATAAAGGCATCGAGGTGGCAGCCGCCGGCGGTATTGATTTGCACCACCGGTATCCCCAGGGCATTGACCTTATCGGCGTCGATGCTGGAGGCTACATCTCCCTCGATGACGCCAATCCTGACTTTTTTTGATAGGCGCTTTATCGTGGCGAGAATCAGGCTGGTCTTACCCGCTCCCGGCGACGACATTATATTTATCGTTAAAATGCCGTGTTTGGACAGCCGTTTTTTATTTTCTCCGGCTTTGGCGTCGTTTGTTCCCAGGATTTTTTCGCCCACTTTGATGATTTTTACCGCCATTTATTCCACCTCGATACTTTCCATGTAGCATTCACGACCTGATACTATCTCGGCGCTTATTTCACGGCATTTAGGGCAGGCCCAGTCATGGTTGGCTGGGGTAAAGACATTCTGGCATTTGCGACATCTTATCTGGGTTGGCTTTGTTTCAAAACAGAGCGCGGCGCGCTCGGCGATGGTGTTCTTGCTGATAGCGTCGAAATAGAACTGCACGCACTCCGGCACCACGCCGGAAAGCTCGCCTACCACCAGGTTAATACGGGTGATTTTAACCGCTTTAGCTTCTCCAGCTTTTTCCAGCGCTAAAGATAACATGCTTTCTGTAATGCTGGCTTCATGCATACAATCTCAATTTCATTATAAAGGAGTGTAATAGGCAGGGCAAATAGGGGGGAGGCATTGAACATTAATGAAGCTAATATTTTTTTAAGGAAACGACTCGAAGCTAAATAGCTTCATTTAGTCGTTTTTAGAGTTATGGTAAGTTAGCTTCATTTTGGAGAATATTGATTTTATATAGTTATGGTAAGTTAGCTTTAAAAATGGTTTATTGTTTTTTGGATTTAGTGAAATTTTAAGGATAATGCTAAATGGACATTCCTTTCCCTTGATGGGTTCATCATGGTTCCATTGAGTCACCACCGAAGTGAAGGTTCACTCTGAAGGGAGAGGGCAGGTGAGGGTGGTAATAGTGATATTTGGATATTGATTAAATTTAGCTTGTTGCGTTATGCTAGCACTTTGATATACTTTCGCCGGGGTATACAATTTCCACATTCGGTGTATCGAAAAGTAAATAATGTTACTTTGTACATTCTCACTCTATTAAATTTACTTCCCCGCTCTATTATGTTATAATTGCCTCGTATATAAATAATAAAGATAAGGACTGAAGAGGTAAAACTTGGATAAGACCAAGAAGACGGAAATTATCACCGGCTATCAGGCCAGGGAGGGCGATACGGGTTCCACCGAGGTTCAAATCGCCCTGCTTACCGAGAGAATCTCACAACTGACCACCCACATGGCGTCTCATCGTAAAGACTACCATACCCAGCGGGGCTTGCTTAAGCTTGTCGGGCAGCGGCGGAGGCTTTTGGCGTATCTAAGTCGGGAAGATATCGACCGGTATAATAAACTCATTAAGAAACTTGGATTACGCAAGTAAAGCCTTTAGGTCAGAGGGAGTATTGTCTTGGCACCGCAATCAGTAAGTTTCAACATTGCCGGACGTGACCTAATTATTGAAACGGGCAAGCTTGCCCAGCAGGCAAACGCCGCGGTCACCGTCCGTTACGGCGATACCGTAGTTCTGGTTACCGTATGTTTCGCCAAAGAGCCGCGAGAAGGGGTAGATTTTTTGCCCCTGACCATCGACTACGAGGAAAGGCTGTACGCCGCCGGTAAAATCCCCGGGGGCTTTATTCGGCGGGAAGGGCGCCCCAGCGAGGCGGCTATTCTTGCCTGCCGCATGACCGACCGCCCCATCCGTCCGCTTTTACCCAAGACCTGGCACAGTGAAATACAAATCGTCACTACCGTGCTTTCCGCCGACCAGGAGAATGACCCGGATATGCTTTCGGTCATCGGTTCCTCGGCGGTGTTGACGTTATCGGAAATTCCTTTCGACGGCCCTATCGGCGCGGTCAACGTGGGCTATATCAATGGTGAGCTGGTGTTGAATCCTAAAATGGCGCAGTATGATGACAGCCAGCTCGACCTTATCGTCGTCAGTACAAAAGATAAAGTCATTATGGTTGAGGCGGGCGCCAAGGAAGTCCCCGAGGATATTGTACTCAAGGCGATAAAGTTTGCCCACGAAGCCAATCAGGATATTATCAAACTCCAGGAAGAGCTCCGGAAAATCGCCGGCAAACCCAAGCTGCCGGTGCCTGAAGAAAAACCGAAGACAGAGGCTGTTGAAGCTTTATCTAAAACCATCGATGAAAAGCTGGAGCAGGTCCTTAATCAAACTGATAAAACCGTGCGCGAGCAGATGCTGGGTGTTCTTATCAAAGACCTTAAGGAAAACGTCGCCGAAGGCCTTACGGAGGACGATATTAATGTGACCATCGATGCCAGGGTCAAGGCGGCGGTAAGAACGGCGGTTTTAGAAGAGGGCAAGCGTATCAGCGGTCGTTCGCTTACAGAAATCCGCCCTATAACTTGCGAAGTCGGGCTGTTGCCGCGCACGCATGGCTCTGGTATGTTCACCCGGGGACAGACCCAGGTGCTTACGATTACTACACTTGGTTCCACGCGCAAGGAGCAGTTGCTCGACGGTCTTGGCCTGGAAGAAAGCAAGCGCTTCATCCATCATTATAATTTCCCCGGTTTCTCTACCGGTGAAGTCAGGCGCGTCGGCTCGCCGGGACGGCGTGAAATAGGGCACGGTGCTCTCGCCGAACGCGCTCTGTTGCCCGTTTTACCTACCGACGAGGACTTTCCCTATACTATCCGGCTTGTTTCCGAAGTCTTGAGCTCTTCCGGCAGTACCTCGATGGCGAGTGTTTGCGCCGGGAGTCTTTCACTCATGGACGCCGGCGTGCCGGTCAGGAAAGCCGTGGCAGGTATCGCTATGGGGCTTATCACCGGCGACGACGGCAAATTTGCCGTTCTTACCGACATTGAGGGTATTGAAGACTTTAACGGCGATATGGACTTTAAAATAGCCGGCACCAGGGACGGCATTACGGCCATTCAAATGGACACCAAGCTCGAAGGAATTACCCTGGAAATTGTCGAAAAAACGTTATGGCAGGGTAAAGATGCCCGGTTATTTATATTAGATAAAATGAACGAGGCTATCAGCGCCAGCCGACCTGATGTCAGCCGCTATGCGCCCAGAATGACCAAGATGAAAATCGACCCGGCAAAAATCGGGGCGGTCATCGGTACCGGCGGTAAAACCATCCGCTCCATTATCGAGTCCACCAAGACGACTATCGATGTCGAAGATGACGGCACGGTCATTATCGGCTCGCCGGATATGGAAGCCACGCAAAAAGCCATCAGCATTATTGAAGGTCTCACCCGTGAACCGCAGGTCGGCGATATCTTTACCGGCAAGGTCAGCCGTATCCTCGATTTCGGCGCTATGGTGGAAATTCTCCCCGGCAAAGAAGGGTTAGTGCATATCAGCGAACTGGCGGATTACCGCGTTGGTAAGGTTGAGGACGAGGTGAAAATCGGCGACGAAATTACAGTGAAAGTCATCAATATCGATAATCTTGGCCGGGTAAACCTCTCGCGGCGGGCGTTGTTTGAGAAGGAAACGGCCGGTTCCGAAGGTCAAGCACCCCGCCGTTCTAACTATCAGGACAGGCGGAGCGGCGCGTCGGACTACAGGGGCAAACCCCGCTATTCCAGCGACCGTGCGCCGAGAACTAACCGCGGACCTTCACGGCCACCTTTCAAGCGCGACTAATCTTCCGGTAATTCTTACTATGTGAGGTGTATTGCTATGTCACAGATTAGGGTAGTAGTCCATGGAGCATCAGGTAGGGTGGGGCAGGAGGTCGTTAAAGCCGTCTGCCAGGAAAAGGATATGAACCTGGTCGGCGCGGTAGATATAAAATGTTCGGGCAATACGTTAGCGCTATCTGACGGCACCACCGTGCCTTTTTCCACCAACTTAAGGTCTATTATAGATTCATGTAGTCCCGATGTGGTAGTGGACTTTACTATCGCTAAAGCTTCCATGCCGGCTCTGCGCATTGCCGCAAAGCAAAATGTCAACATGGTTATCGGCACTACCGGCTTCACCGCCGATGAGCTGAAAGAAATGCAGAAGCTCGCCGAAGCCAATGAAATTGGTATCGTGGCGGCGCCCAATTTCGCCCTCGGCGCGGTGCTTATGATTCATCTGGCGAAAATAGCTGCTAAGTACATCGACCACGCGGAAATCATCGAGTTGCACCATGATAAAAAACTCGATGCCCCTTCCGGGACGTCTCTATTGACCGCAAAAGCCATGGCGGAAGCTAGAGGCAAGCCCTTTTTACCGCCTGCCGCCGGTGAGCCCTCCCCCAGCCGCGGGCAAACCGTGGAAGGCATCAATATCCATAGCGTCCGTCTACCGGGTCTCATGGCGCACCAGGAAGTTGTTTTTGGTACAGCGGGGCAGACTTTGAGCATTCGCCATGATACCATCAACCGGGAATGCTACATGCCCGGGGTTTTACTGGCTATCAGGACCATCGTCAAGCAAAAGGGTTTTATTTATGGTCTGGACAAACTGCTCGGTTTATGATAAAAATCATAAAATAACGTAAGGAGATAATGCGATGAAGAAGCTGGGACGATGTCTAACGGCTATGGTGACCCCTTTCAAAGATAACGGCGAAGTTGATTATAACCAGACGAAAAAACTGGCTAAGGCTTTACTGAATTCCGGGAACGATGGACTTGTCCTCGGAGCAACAACCGGCGAGGCGCCGACGCTTTCCTGGGATGAAGAGATGCGCATCTTTACCGAGGTTAAATCGGCGGTTGGCGATGGGCCAACTTTGATAGCCTATACCGGCAGCAACAGCACTAAAGAGGCTGTTGAAGCTACGGAAAAAGCGGAAAAAATCGGTGTCGATGCCTGCCTCTCTGTCGTGCCTTATTACAATAAGCCCAACCAGGAGGGCATTTACCGGCATTTCAAAGCCATCGCGGAGTCTACCAGCCTGCCTATCATCATGTATAACATACCGAGTCGTGTGGTAATCAATATGACGCCGGATAGTATCATCCGGCTGAGCCAGATCAAGAACATCGTCGGCGTTAAAGAAGCCAACGGAGATATGGCTCATGTGGCGCAGGTTATTAGCGGCGTGGCGAAAGTTAGAAACGACTTTTATATCTGGAGTGGCAATGATAATGATACTTTCGCCATTATGGCGCTGGGCGGCTACGGCGTTATCGGCGTTACGACTCATTTGTGTGGCAAGCAGTATAAAAAGATGATTGACCTGATTCTTGCCGATAAGATTAAGGAGGCGGCGGCGATCCATCGTAAGCTGATGCCGCTGGTCAACGTTATGTTTTCCGTACCCAGCCCCGCCCCCATTAAATACGCGCTCAATTATCTCGGCTTTAAAGTAGGTAACCCCCGCCTACCCCTCGTCCCTCCCACGGAAAAAGAAGCCGAAAAAATCATCGCGGAGCTCAAGAACCAGACCATCGACCTTAAAGTTTAACCAAATGAAGCAGATAGTTTTCCTGATTTTTACAGTTTTTTTACTATCTGCATTGCCGGTGGTTAGTGGTTGTTCTTCCAATCAGGAATCGGAAGGATTCGCTATATACCTGACGAAAGACGATGTCCCTGTGGCGGAAATGGAAAAGTTAAGCCACGTTGACCTTGTCGCTACACCTGTTATCTCTATTGACGATATTATTTCTTATGATGGGGAAACCCACGAGATAGAACTGACGCCGGAAGCTTACGAACGGGTCATGAGTCTTGAGGTCCCGACCTCCGGTAAGAGCTTTGTGGTCTGCGTTGATAGAAAGCCTGTTTACTGGGGCGCTTTCTGGACGCCTGTTTCCTCACAGTCTTTTGACGGCGTTACCATCTGGGTTTATCCTTACTCCCAGAAGGGCAATATTGTCACGCTTCAGCTCGGCTATCCTTCTCAAAGTTTTTATCAGGGTGAAGACCCGCGGTCAAATCCGGTTATAAAGGAGTCTTTAGAAAAAGCGGGCAAGCTGAAATAGGTATTGGTGGCGAGGATTGGTCGGAGGAAATTTCCTCTTACTCTACCGTGGATTCCTTACCGTAGAAACGCTCTTTCCAGGTAATGCCGGCGCCCAGTATCCACCTGCTAAATGAATAAAAAACATTTACCAGATAAAATGATAGTCCGATGGGGTGAAACCACAGTGAAATGCCCGGCTCGCGGAAGCGGTTATCTACCAGCCAGCGCATTAAGAGCATTATAACAATCTGTGATACCACAATACCACGCCATAGCAGGGGTTCCCCCGTAGCCATAAAAAATCCGTTCCAGAGCCAGAAGAAGGGCGCTATGTACAGGAAATAAGCTACAAAAATTAATGCTATCAGTCCCAGCGGTGCCATTGCGGCAACGGAATATATTGACTTGCCCAGACCGCTCCACATGGCTCCGATATCCCGGTACATATGAGTGGAGGTCACTGTCGAAAGGTCGACGGCGATGTGGCGGCCGCCTTTACGTGAGACCTCGATTCCCATCCAGACATCTTCGACGAGTCTTGATTTTACTGCCTCGTGCCCGCCGATGCGCCAGTACTCGTCTTTGGGAAAGAAAAAGAATTGGCCGATGGCCATGGATGGTTTCGGCGTTTTGGAGCGATGCAGCCACCAGAGCGGCAGCCAGCCCAGCAGGATGAAGTAGAATACCGGCATAATTACTTTCTGGGCGAAAGAGGTCGCCAGCTGCCGCGGAAAGCCGGAAAGCAGCGAAGTCTTGAGTTCCATCGCTAAAGCGAGTACGCTGCGTAGCATGTGAGGCTCATGTATTGTATCGGCGTCGACGAATAAAAGCCAATCGCCTTTGGCTTTCTTTGCGAGCTGATGGCAGGCGAAACATTTTCCCGCCCAACCGTCCGGCAGGGGGTCTCCGAAGTACAGGTTGATGCGGCTTTCCCCGGCTGCCATTTCGTTAACGATGGCGGCGGTGCTATCCGTGGAATTGTCGTCGAGCACCAGTATTTCAAAATTGGGATAGTCCTGTTGCCGGAGAGATTCCAGGCAGTTGCGGATATTTTCCTCTTCATTCCTGGCGGGAACGAGTACCGAGATAAGGGGCGCGGGCTGGGGGACTTTACTGTTGCGGTCAGGCACACGCAGGTTTTTTAAATTGAGTAAAAGATTTATCAGGAAAATTAATAAAATCCCGGCGATGATTATCTGGTATATCATTAATTTATCCTTGCTCGATGGTCGTATCAGTTGCGCTGGACCCAGCGGAACGGATTTACTCGAAAACCGGGCAGAGTATGGAGTTCCTCAAAATGCTTGATAACGAGTATTGTCAGCAGGCACAACATTAAAAGCGGCTCCCAGGAGTTGCCTTTGACGATAGCCAGATAAATAAACGTGGCGGTGGCGCCGATAACGATTTTCCAGGCGTCGATTTTCACAAAAATAAAGCACAGCACCATGGCGACGATAAAAGCGATTAGAACATCGTATTGAGGCAGGAGTCCTAACATTACCCCGAAGGTAACGGCTACCGCCTTGCCGCCGTGCCACTGGAGGAAGGGTGAAAATGCGTGCCCCAGCACGGCACAAACGGCTATGATGACTACGGAAAATTCGGAAAGTTTAAAAACGGTATGTGCCAGCAGGACAAAAGGCACTCCCTTGCCCACGTCCAGGACTACCGCCAGCATGCCTAATGGTATATTGCCCGCCCGAAAAACATTAGCCGCCCCCGGGTTGCCGTCGCCGTATCTGGTTATATCTTTTTTCAGTAACAGGCGCCCGATAATCACGGAAAAAGGAACGGCGCTGAGAATAAAAGCGGCGACTGCCAGCCATGCTGTATATGCTGCTTCCACTATTTACCTCTCTGACGGGAGGTGATACCTCGTGTGTCTTGGTATACAATAAACCAAAACTACCCCGATAGTCAAGTTTTTTCGGATAGTTTTTTGCGGCATAGCAATATAAGGCGGATGACAAATAAAGTGATGGTTCCGATGATGCCGTAGATAATCGCCATTGGCGGGACGAGCGTGAGAATATCGGCGATGATGGCATGGAATATCTCCAGCCCTCGACTCTGTAAAGCGCTCGCGCCCCCTATTTTTTCGACGAGAGGGTAGATGACCGCTTCGTAGAGACCGGACAGTAAAACTGAGAATACGAACGCCCCGGCAATCAGGAGCAGGAAATGCCATTCTTTACGCCAGCGGCGGGTTATTTCCGTTAGTAATATAATAATGCCCAGCCACCCCACGAGAACACCGCGGTCGCTATCGATGCCGATGATGCTGGCGATGGTCATTAAGATGATAAAAATCCCGATCAGAATGTAGGATAAAATGGGTATTCGTTTCCATACTGTTAAAAATCTTTTCATTTTATAATATATTGGGATTTGAAATTTTACTTATTCTATCCTAATACGTGCGACTTTTTTTAGCAAGGACAGCTTCGGATGCTAGCCAGTTAACTAGCGAGCTGGGTGGAAATGGGGTATAATTGGACTTGAGTTGATTCGTAATTTTTTCACAAAACCCCTGGTACGTGAAATACTGATAACCGTAGTGCTGGCGCTGGCGATATTTTTTAGCGCCAGGGCGACTTTATTGGGTTATGAGATTTACCAGATGAGCATGGAGCCCAGCTTTTTCGAAGGACAGAGAGTGATGGTTCTTAAAGCTGCCTACTGGTTCGGCGAGCCGCAGCGGGGCGATGTTATTATTCTTAAAGCCCCCAACGGCAGCGATGAAATGTGGATCAAGCGCATTATCGGTCTGCCCGGTGATACGGTTGAAATAGTACACGGGGTCGTATATGTCAACGGTATTAAACTGGACGAACCCTATGTCAAACGTTCCTTCAGTTATTCTATGACCAAGGAAGTAGTCCCGGCGGATAACTTCTTTTTTCTCGGGGATAACCGTGATCGCAGCAATGATTCTGGCCGTGGTGGCTGGTTTTTACCGCGGGAGAATATCATCGGCAAAGCTTGGCTGGTGTACTGGCCCCCGTCCGATTGGGGAGTGGTGCCCAGTTTTCCCCTTAGTGAGCAGATGGTGGTTACGGCGAATAGTACCTGATGTAAATAGTGCCTGAGGCGTCGGTGACGCTGTTATAACATTAAAAGGAGCGATGGGTATGGCAGATACCGTTGAGCGGATGTTCGAGAAGTCGGGGGCTTTGCTTAAGGGACATTTTCTACTTGCCTCCGGTCTGCATTCCCCGGTCTACTGGGAAAAAGCTCTGGTCATCCAGTATCCTCCCTATACGCAAAAGCTCTGTAAGATGATCGCCGACCGTT
>DAOUCO010000021.1:0-2153 GCA_034432135.1 Dehalococcoidales bacterium
TATTCATTACCGTTGGAATGAATCAGGATCGAGCTGTAGCCGGGAATCAGGCTTAACCAGGCGTTGAAAGCAACAAAGAGAAAAATAGTACAGACAACCGGGAAAAACTTGCGTCCGTTCTCTTTGCCGGCGACACTCTCACAGAGGTTATAAATCCAACCGAGGATGGATTCGAAAACAGCCTGTGCCCGATTGGGTACCAACTTCATGCGACGGGTGATAAGCCAGCTAAAGAGGACAAGGAAAATAACGGTTATCCAACTAGCGAGCATGGTATTGGTAATTGGAAAGCCAAATACCGTGAAAAGGTGTGGGGCGGCGAGATGGATATCAGGTTTTTCAACCAACAGCCAAGAAGGTAACTGGATGCTGATGCCAAAGCGTTCGAGGAGTCCCTGACCGATAGAGCCGGAGAGAAAACCGATGACAACAATGGCTAAAACAATGATACCAACAATGATTAAAATGGGGGTAGAACAGCCGAGACAGCCACGCTTTTTGGGACCAGTCACTAGCCGTTCTCCTTATCTTTCTGGTTGTTGATGAGAACCTTAATCATACGATAAACACCATAAACAGCGATTATCAAACCCACCAGCAGACCAATGATTAAAAATAGGGTATTTTTACCGCTCAACCACCAGCCAGCGAGAGCGCCGCCAACAATACAGATGACGATATAAAAGCCAATACCAGTCAACTGTAGTGCCGGTATCCATTTATTCACACCGACCTCGCGGAACCCAATCGAGAGTATCATAGCAGAATCTATTACCGCAGGTCAAAAATTATAGATGCTAGATATAGACCTTTTGATATATCTTGCGGACTAAATAAGCGCAGACCAGTAACCCACAAGATTTTAAAGATTTTTTCAGTTGTCGATTTTCATAACGGCAACGGAAATATCGAACTAGACTTTTTTACCCTTGAATGGAGAGCTGCCGAAATCGCCGGCTTTAACACTACCGGAGATATCGTTGCCGGATACCTTGCCGGTATAATCCAGCTTCATGTTGCCCATGGGGCCGGAGATTTCCTGGGTGAAGGCAAAATTATCGCCAGTAACCTTACCGCCGCTGAAATCCATCTTGCCGAACATATTTTCCATTGAACCGCTCAATTTATTGCCGTCAGCCTTGAGGGTTAATGTTGATTCCTGTTTGCCCATAGGAGTATCGATTTCAATTTTGTAAGTGCCGTCGACAGCCATGAAGATGCCTCCTTAAATATAATAAGCGGATAGGGAAGTTTCTACGCATATTAGCATCTTAAATAATGATTGTCAAATTAAAACCAATCTTGCGATTTAAGCATTATTTATGATAGATTATGAGAGAATCTGCGGGCCCGTAGTTCAGTTGGGAGAACGTTTGACTGGCAGTCAAAAGGTAGGGGGTTCGAATCCCCCCGGGTCCACCATAGGTAATATTATTACCATTTTGGCGTCTTTATTACCAAAGTCTAGCTTCGGATTTTTAAGCCTCTTCGTCTTGGGATAATTTCCCTTCGTGAAAACGGGGTAATAATATTGCCACTATGCTGGCTTGAGACCATGGGGGACAATCCTGATTACCGAGGTTATAGCTCCTTCCCGGGAGCTCAAACCAAATTTCCGTTATATGTTGACTTGTGCCACGTCATATTCTCCTAGGCATTGTCCTCTGGTGCACCTTCATAGCTACAATGAGAAAAAGAGCGGTAAATGCAATCAGGACAGTGAAATCAAGTGCTAGCGGCAGGTGTCCCTGACCCTGAATGCAACTGCGGGCAATATCAGTGAAATAGGTAAGAGGCGAGATGTAGGATATCGCCTGTCCCCATGCGGGTAGCTGGTCCAGCGGGATAAAGATGCCGCTGATGAATATCACCGGAAACCTCACCGCGGCAGCAATCATGTTCACCGTGGCCGGTATATTGGTAGGAGGAATGGAGAAGACATTACCGAGCGAGGCAAAACACAGAGCCGCTAGGACAACCGCCAGGGCAAAGAGCACCGGGCTGGATACCGTTATCCCCAGGGCGAGGCCAATGATGATGGGCACCAGAGAAATCACTGTGCCAAAGGCGAACGAAGCCAGCACATCACCCATAATAATGGTCTCCAGCCTTACCGGGCAGGACATCAGCCGCTCCAGCGTTCTTGCCTGCGC